>NZ_JBVHPY010000029.1:32672-39042 GCF_055567695.1 Streptomyces sp. NPDC026417 | reverse complement strand
GGGTGGTGGCGAGTGTAGGTGGACGCGAGCACCGCCCCCCCCCCCCCCCCCCCCCCCCCCCCCCCCCCCCCCCCCCCCCCCCCCGTCCCCGGGCCGCTGTCCGACCCCCGGCCTACGATCCCGTCATGGCCGCCCCACGCCGTGACACGCGCGGCATCGTCGACGCAGCGGAGCTCCTCTCCCGCGTCCGTTTCCGCCGCCACGAGCCCGCCGGGCCGCTGCGCCCCTACCTGGAGCACTACTGGCTGATCGACTGGGACCTCCCGGAGCCGTACGCCTCGCACGTCGTCCCCCACCCCTCGGTGAACGTCGTCTTCCAGGGTTACGCCGGCCGGGAGCCCTTCGGGGAGGTCTCCGGCATCGGACTCGACCTGTTCACGCAGAAACTGGAAGGGCGCGGACGGGTGTGCGGGGTGCAGTTCCGGCCCGGCGGTTTCCGCCCCTTCGCGCCGGACCGGCCGGTGTCCTCGCTGACGGGCCTGCGGCTGGCGCTGGACGCGGTGTTCCCCGCGCCGGAAGGAGCCGCCGAGGCCGTACTCGCCCCGGACGACGAGCGGGCGCGGGTGGCCGCCCTCGACGCGTTCCTGCTCGGGCTCGGCCCCCGGCCCGACCCGCAGGCGGAGCTGGCGACGGCCCTGGTCGACCGCATCCGCGGCGACCGCACCGTCCGCCGGGTCGCGGACTTCGCCCGCGCGGAGGGCATGTCGGTACGGGCCGTGCAGCGCCTGTTCGCCACCCACGTCGGCGTCGGCCCGAAGTGGATCATCCTGCGCTACCGGATCCACGAGGCCCTGGAGCGCGCGGAGACCGACCGCACGGTGGACTGGGCGGCGCTGGCGGCCGACCTCGGCTACGCCGACCAGGCGCACCTGGTCAGGGACTTCACGGCGACGGTCGGGGTGCCGCCGACGGCGTACGCGGGCGGTTCCCGGCAGGCCTAGCGGCTGCCCGCACGCGCAATCCGGTTGACGCGGCGCACCCCCATGCCCGACATTTATCTGCGTGACACAGATACTGCACGACACACATACACCGGTGCATCCACCCGCCCGCATCCGCTGGGCGATCCTCGCGGTCGTCCTCGCCGCCGACGTCCTGGACCTCCTCGACGCCACCATCACCCACATCGCCGCCCCGACCATCGCCCGGGACCTCGGCGGCGGCCCCGCCCTCGTCCAGTGGCTCGGCGCCGCCTACGCCCTCGCGCTCGGCGTCCTGCTCGTCCTCGGCGGCCGGCTCGGCGACCGGCACGGACGCCGCCGCCTCTTCCTCGTCGGACTCGCCGGATTCACCCTCGCCTCGGTCGCCTGCGGCCTGGCGGGGAACCCCGGGACGCTCGTCGCCGCCCGGCTCGCCCAGGGCGCCTTCGGCGCGCTCGTCATCCCGCAGGGCTTCGGCATCCTCGGCGCCACCTGGCCCCGCGACCAGATCGGCAAGGCGTACAGCCTCTTCGGCCCGGTCATGGGACTCTCCGCCGTCGGCGGCCCGGTCCTCGCCGGATTCCTGGTCGACGCCGATCTCGCCGGACTCGGCTGGCGGCCGATGTTCCTCATCAACCTGCTGCTCGGCGGCGCCGCGTTCCTCGCCGCCGTCCGACTGCTGCCCCGCGACACCGGCGACCGCACGGTCGCCGTCGACGTCCTCGGCTCCGCACTGCTCGGCTGCGCGATGCTCGGCCTGCTCGGCGGCCTCATCCAGGGCTCGGCCCATGGCTGGACCCCGGCTCCCGCCCTGCTCCTGACGGCCGGACTCGTCCTGTTCGCCGCGTTCTGCCACCGCCAGCGCACCGCCGAGAACCCGCTGATCCAGCCCTCACTGCTGCGCAACCGCGGCTTCACCTCGGGCCTGTTCGTCGGCGCCGTCTTCTTCGCCGCCGTCGCCGGACTCCTCTACGTCGTCTCGCTGTTCCTGCAACAGGGACTCGGCCGCTCCCCCACCGGCGCCGCCCTCGGCCTCCTGCCGCTGTCCGCGGGCATCGTCGTCGCGTCGATCGCCTGCTACCGCCTGATCGGCAGGTTCGGACGCCGGCTCGTCCTCGCCGGACTGCTGATCACGCTCGCCGGGACGACCGGGCTGCTCGCCCTCGTCGCGGCCACCGGCACGGACACCGCCGGCTGGACCCTCGTCCCGCCGCTGCTCGTCGTGGGACTCGGCATGGGCACCTGCTTCGGCACGATGTACGACGTCGCGCTCGGCGACATCGCCCCCGACGAGGCCGGCAGCGCGGGCGGTTCGCTCGGCGCGGTGCAGCAGCTCGCCAACGCGGCGGGGGCCGCGGCCGTCACCACCGTGTACTTCACCGCCGACGGCGGAGCGGCACACGCCACCACGGTCAGCCTCGCGGTGGTCGCCGCCGTCGCGCTCGTCTGCTGCCCCCTGGTGGGCCTCCTGCCGCGCAAGGCCCCGGAACAGCACCACGGCGGCTAAGGCGTGTCGAGGACGCCGCTCCGGAGACGGGCGACCTGCTCCCCGGTGAACGCGACCGTACGGCGCATGTGGCCGATGATCAGGGCGAGTTCGCTGTCGTCCAGCCCCTCGAAAAGGGTGTACCAGTCGGCGCCCAGCCGCTCCCACATGCGACCGAACTCGGCGACCCTCTCGGGCACGGTCACCACGAGGACGCGCCGGCGGTCGACCGCGTCCCGTTCCCGCACGACGTAACCCGCCTTCTCCAGACGGTCCACGAGCCGTGTCGCCGAGCCGGTCGTCAGCCCCGTCAGCTCCGCGATCCGGCCCGTCGTGACCGGCCCCCGCTCCAAGGTGAGCAGGTTCAGGCACTGCAGATCCGTGGGGTGCAGCTTGAGATGGTCGGCGACAGCCTGGTTGAACAGGGCGTACGACGCCATGTAGCGCCGCGACTCGGCCGCCAGCTCCGCCGTCAGCCGCTCCCGCTCCCCGGCCATCACACCCGCCTCCCGCACCGAAACCCCCATCGTACGCGGCCCCCTTCCCCCCACCGGGGCCCCGCCGAACGCCCTCCGCATGCCGCAGCCGGAAACACCGCCCCCCCTCACCCACCACCAGGGCCACGAGCCGCCCCCACCCACCACCGAAAGGGACCGCACCCACCACCACAGCCACCAGCCCGCAGCCACCCACCACCGGAAGGGCCACAGCCACGAACCCGCAGCCGCCCACCACCGGGAGGGGCTGTGTTCACCACCGTGGCCACGAACCCGCAGCCACCCACCGGCAGGACGGGCCACAGCTACGAGCCCGCAGCCACCCACCACCGGAAGGGCCACAGCCACGAACCCGCAGCCGCCCACCGGCGGGAGGGGCCGTGCCGGTACATCAGATGCCCGTTGCGGGCCGGGCGGGGACCCACGGCGCCGTCGCGTCCGAGGGGAACGCCCGGCCCGCAACGGGCGGATGTACCGGCGCGGACCCGACCCCCGGATCACCGGAGCGCGCCACGCTCAGAAGACGTACGAGTCCCCCGTGTCGAGCGCCAGCACCTGCCGCCGGTCGTTCTGGTGATTGCGATCCACCGCGCCCCCGCCCCACACCGTGTCGATCACCAACGTCACCTCCGTGGGCGACCCCTGCAACCGCACGCCCACCCGGATCTCCTCTCCGGCCCCGTCCGCCGCCAGCGCCCCCGTCCGGCACATCACCGTCCGTCCCCCCGTCCGCGCGCACCCCTCCGGCAGCCACTGCCGGTCGGCCAACGGCACCGACCACCGCAACCGCACCGTCGCGTCCGGGACATCCGCCGGCCCGTGGTTCCGCGGCGTCATCCGCACATCGACACGTCCGCCCGCCATCGCCACGTACCCGTGATAGGCCAGGTCTGCCTCCGGCACCGCACCCCCACCCACCGCGTTCGCGGACCCGGCCACGAACAGACCCCCCACCCCGAAGGCCAGCCCGAGCCCCAGCCTCAGCCCCGCCACACACACCCGGCGCATACCGTCTCTCCTCGCCTCGCCTCGCCTCGCCTCGACACCCTCCGCATACATCCCACCCACACCCCCGAACCAGGCGCCGCCCATCAGGTGAGCCGACCCGTGCCAGAGTGACCGCATGTCCGTGCTCCGCTCCGCCGCCCTCTTCGTCCTCGCCGCACTCCTCGAAATCGGCGGCGCCTGGCTGATCTGGCAGGGCGTACGCGAGCACCGCGGCGCCCTGTGGATCGGCGCCGGCGTGATGGCCCTCGGCGCCTACGGCTTCGTCGCCACGCTCCAGCCGGACGCCGAGTTCGGCCGCATCCTCGCCGCGTACGGCGGGGTGTTCGTCGCCGGCTCCCTCGCCTGGGGCATGACCGCGGACGGCTACCGCCCGGACCGCTGGGACGTCACCGGCGCCCTGATCTGCCTCGCGGGCATGGCGGTCATCATGTATGCCCCGCGCGGCAACTGAAGTGGCACCCGTTCCCAGGCCACGGGCACCGCGCAACCGCCCCGAGCCACCGACACACAACCGGCATCCGATGCCCCGGCACCAGGTCCCCGGCCCCCCCTCCCCCGTCCCGCCTATCCTTGCGGGACACCGAGCACCGCACCGCGAACCGCACCGAGGAGCAGCCGTATGACCCCCGCCGCCGCGTCCCGTATCGCCGTCATCACCGGTGCGAGCAGCGGCATCGGCGCCGCCACGGCCCGCCGGCTCGCCGCGGCCGGCTACCGCGTCGTCCTGACGGCCCGCCGCAAGGACCGCATCGAGGCCCTGGCCGAGGAGATCACCGCGGCCGGCCACCAGGCGACGGCGTACGCCCTGGACGTCACGGACCGCGCCGCGGTCGACGAGTTCGCGACGGCCTTCAAGACGATCGGCGTCCTCGTCAACAACGCGGGCGGCGCGCTGGGCGCGGACCCGATCGCCACCGGCGACCCGGACGACTGGCGCCGGATGTACGAGACGAACGTGATCGGCACGCTGAACGTCACCCAGGCCCTGCTGCCCGCCCTCACCGCCAGCGGCGACGGCACGGTCGTGGTGCTCTCCTCCACCGCCGGCCACGGCACCTACGAGGGCGGCGGCGGCTACGTCGCCGCGAAGCACGCCGAGCACGTCCTCGCCGAGACCCTCCGACTGGAGATCGTCGGCACGCCGGTCCGCGTCATCGAGGTGGCGCCGGGCATGGTCAAGACGGAGGAGTTCGCGCTGACGCGCTTCGGCGGGGACGCGGAGAAGGCGGCGAAGGTGTACGCGGGCGTCGCCGAACCCCTGTCGGCCGACGACGTGGCGGACACCATCGAGTGGGCTGTCACCCGCCCCAGCCACGTGAACATCGACCTTCTCGTGGTCCGCCCCCGGGCCCAGGCGTCGAACACGAAGGTCCACCGGGAGGCGTGATGCCCGACCCGAGGGCGCACGAGCCGGCACCGGGGACGACGCAGAACCCGGAACAGCGGCGCCTGGCCGAGGAGAAGAAGACCGAGCGCTACGTCTGGTGGTACCTGGCCTACTTCCTCTTCGGTATCCACATCGTCGCGTTCGTGATGATCTACGCGGTGATGCACGCGAAGTAGCGGCTGCCGAGCGGCGGGCTCCGCCTACGATCCCGTTGTGAACAGACACATACACTTCGCCCGTCTGCACAACTTCCGCGACCTGGGCGGGTACACCACCGCCGACGGGCGGACCGTACGCACGGGCCGCCTGTACCGCGCGGACTCGCTCGGGAAGCTGGCCGGCGAGGACTGGGACCGCTTCCTGTCGCTCGGCATCCGCACCGTCGTCGACCTGCGCTACCCGTGGGAGATCGAGGCGAAGGGCCGGATCCCGGACCATCCCTCCTTCGCCTACCGCAACCTGAGCATCGAGCACCGGCCGTACGACCAGCCGTCCCTGCCCGCGTCCGTCGAGCCGGGCCCGTATCTGGCGGAACGTTACGCGGAGGTCGCCGAGGACGGCACGAAGGAGATCCGCGAGGTACTCCAACTGATCGCGCAGGCAGGCGAGTCGGACGCTCCCCTGGTCTTCCACTGCGCCTCCGGCAAGGACCGTACGGGCCTGGTGGCGGCCCTGGTCCTGTCGCTCCTGGACGTCCCCGAGGAGACGATCGCCGAGGACTTCGCGCTCACGGAACACGCGACGGCCCGTCTGCTCGCGGACTGGCACGCGGCCCACCCGGACCGGGACCTCGTCTGGCCGGGCCACGGCAGGGCACCCGCCGAGGTGATGACCCTGTTCCTGGCATCCCTGACCGCCCGATACGGCTCGGTGCAGGACTACACGACCCAGGCCCTGGGCCTGGACCACACCTTCACCCACACCCTCCGCAGGACGCTGCTCTCCTGAGGAAGCCGCGGGGGGGGGGGGGGGGGGGGGGGGGGGGGGGGGGGGGGGGGGGGGCGGTGGGGGGGGGGGGGGGGAGGCAGCACGCTGTTTGGGGGGGGGGGAGGGGGGGAGGGGGGGCCGGTGT
>NZ_JBVHPY010000029.1:0-32667 GCF_055567695.1 Streptomyces sp. NPDC026417 | reverse complement strand
CGTACTCCCCCCCCCCCCCCCCCCCCCCCCCCCCGCTCCCACCCCCCCCCCCCCCCCCCCCCCCCCGCCCCCCCCCCCCCCCCGGGGGGGGGGGGGGGGGGGCGCCCCCCCCCCCCCCCCCCCCCACTCCGCCCGTAGCCGTCCGGCCGTCCCTCCCCCGCGGAGGCGGCAGGCGCCCCGGGCCGGGACTAGCCCTTCACGCAGACGACCTGCTTCAGCTTCGCCACCACCGACACGAGGTCGCCCTGCTGCTCGATGACCTGCTCGATCGGCTTGTAGGCGCCCGGGATCTCGTCCACGACACCGGAGTCCTTGCGGCACTCCACGCCCTGGGTCTGCTCCTCCAGGTCCCGTGTCGAGAAGCGCCGCTTCGCCGCGCTGCGGCTCATCCGCCGACCCGCGCCGTGCGAGGCGGAGTTGTACGCCTTCTCGTTGCCGAGGCCCTTCACGATGTACGAGCCGGTGCCCATGGAACCCGGGATGATCCCGTACTCACCGGAGCCGGCCCGGATCGCGCCCTTGCGGGTGACGAGCAGGTCCATGCCCTCGTACCGCTCCTCCGCCACGTAGTTGTGGTGGCAGGAGATCTCCTGCTCGAAGGTCGGCCTGGCCTTCTTGAACTCCTTGCGGACGACGTCCTTCAGGAGCGCCATCATGAGCGTGCGGTTGTACTTCGCGTACTCCTGCGCCCAGAACAGGTCGTGGCGGTACGCCGCCATCTGCGGGGTGTCCGCGACGAAGACCGCGAGGTCCCGGTCGACCAATCCCTGGTTGTGCGGGAGCTTCTGGGCGATGCCGATGTGGTGCTCGGCCAGTTCCTTGCCGATGTTCCGCGAGCCGGAGTGCAGCATGAGCCAGACGGAACCGGACGTATCTGTACAAACTTCAACGAAGTGATTTCCGGAGCCCAGCGTTCCCATCTGCCTGGTCGCCCGGTCCCGGCGGAACCTCACCGCGTCGGCGACTCCGTCGAACCGCCCCCAGAAGTCGTCCCATCCGGCCGTCGCCAGGCCGTGGAAGCCGCCGGGCCCGACCGGGGAGTCGTGCATCCCGCGGCCCACCGGAATGGCCTGCTCGACCTTCGACCGGAGCCGGGACAGGTCCCCCGGCAGGTCGTTGGCGGTGAGCGAGGTCCTGACCGCGGACATCCCGCAGCCGATGTCGACCCCCACCGCCGCCGGACACACCGCATCCCGCATGGCGATGACGGAGCCGACCGTCGCCCCCTTGCCGTAGTGCACGTCCGGCATGACGGCGAGGCCCTTGATCCACGGCAGTGTCGCCACGTTCTGGAGCTGGCGCAGCGCGCCGTCCTCGACCGAGGCCGGGTCGGTCCACATACGGATGGGAACCTTCGCGCCCGGCACTTCCACGTACGACATTTCGTCCTCATTCCCCCGCAAAACCAACAGAAGTCTTTAATCGCAAAACCGGCGCCAAGGTCGACGTTTGGGACAACGGACCAGCGTCCACGGCGGTGCGTGCGATACACATTGTTCCCAGCGGCCGCCCCCGCGCGGCAAGCGATTAACCACCGGACACCCGCCCAGGACCGACCTGAGAGGGCCCGTCGAGAGGAGTCTGACCGTGCTGCGGAAGGCGTACGTACCGGGCGCCGCCGCGCTCCTCGCGGCACTGCTGGCCGGCTGCAGCAGCGGCTCGGGGGGCGGTGACACCCCGCCCGACTCGAAGGCGGGCGACTCCACGACGACGACGGCGGCGGCCGAGCCCGGCAAGTACCGCACGCTGCCCGAGCCGTGCGGCGCGGTGGATCAGGACACCCTCGACGCGCTGCTCCCGGGGATCGAGGAGATCACCGACGAGCAGCAGCGCGAGAAGGCGTACGACGGCGAGGCCACGCTCACGTACGACACGGACCGCAAGGTCGGCTGCCGTTGGAAGGTGGAGTCGGCGGACGCCACGGACCATCTCCTCGTCGACTTCGAGCGCGTGGTGTCCTACGACGGCGCGGTCAGCGACGACAGCAAGGCCGCGAAGGTCTACGGCACGCAGGAGGCGGCGGCGGACCTCCCCGAGCCGTCCGGTTCCGGGGCGCCCGACGCGGGCTCCGCGTCCGGCTCGGAGTCGGCGTCCGGGAGTTCCTCGCCCGAGGGCGGGGCGTCCGCGGACCCGTCGTCCGGCGCCGGCGGCGGTGAGGACGACTCGTCCGGGTCCGCCGGGGGCACACCCGACGACGGGGTCACGGCCTCCGGGTCGGCCACGGCGACCGAGACCCCGGCCGCCCTCCTGCCGCGCACGCTCGACGACCTCGGCGACGAGGCGTTCCTCGACGACGAGCTGAGCGCGTCCGGTTCGACGGCCCGGCAGCGCACGGTGACTGTGGTGTTCCGCACGTCCAACGTGATCGTGACGGTCCGGTACGAGGAGCAGCCGGCGCAGGTCGGGGTCGTCCCGGACGGCAAGGAAATGCAGGACAGGGCCCGGAAACTGGCCGACGACCTCGCCGAGGCGCTCAACTCCTAGCGGGTCGCGGGGGCGGCCGCGGGGGTGGGGCGGAACCCCCCGAAGCGGACCGCGCCGTGCGCTCACCGCGTACCGTGGCCCCTCGGACCGGACGGTCGCACGACCCATGTGCGTCCGCACCACGAGCGTCATGAGTGAAGGAACCATGCACCGACCAGTTGAGCGAGCCCCGCGAGACCAGCGAGTACTGCGACTTCCCCGCATCCTTGTGTGCGCCGCCGCCGTCCCGGTGATGCTCGTCGCCGCCGGCTGCTCCTCGGACTCCGGCTCCGGCGACGACGCGAAGAAGAGCGCCGGCGAGAAGGCGAAGGCGTCGGCCAGTGCCTCGGCGAGCGCGGTGCGGCCGGCCGCGTACGGGAAGCTGCCCGAGCCGTGCTCGGTGGTGTCGAAGA
This sequence comes from Streptomyces sp. NPDC026417, assembly GCF_055567695.1. Lineage (NCBI taxonomy): Bacteria > Bacillati > Actinomycetota > Actinomycetes > Kitasatosporales > Streptomycetaceae > Streptomyces > Streptomyces sp. NPDC026417. The sequence continues at coordinate 29,791 of NZ_JBVHPY010000029.1, read as the reverse complement.
AGACTCTGGGCGATCTCGTACCCGAGGCCAAGAAGTCGGGCAACGAGGGCAAGTCGGACGATGTGTCCGTGCGTGGCAACTGCTACTGGGACAGCCTCGACAGCAACGGCGTCAAGGGCTCGCAGTACCGCTGGCTGAACGTGGCGATGCTGCGCTTCGACTCGGACGCGCGCGGCGAGGGCGACAAGCTCGCGCACGACTACTACGAGAAGCAGGTCGCGGGCGCGCAGGCGGCGACCGGCGCGAAGAACACGAAGTCGGAGCCGGTGTCCGGGACGGGCGACGAGGCGACGGCGGTGCGGTACGAGCTGAAGAAGAAGGAAGGCTCGTTCAAGCAGCAGACGGTCGTGACGCGCGTGGAGAACGTCGTGATCACGCTCGACTACAACGGTGCGGGACTCGCGGGTGACAAGGCCCCCGCCGCCGGTGACCTGGCGAAGGACGCCGTGAAGGCGGCCAAGGAGGCGGTGGCTGCGGTGACCGCCGCGAACGGGGACGACGGCAGGGCGAGCGCCTCCCCGTCGAAGTCGGCCTCGAAGTCGCCGTCGAAGTCCGCGTCGAAGGCGCCGTCCAAGACGGCGTCTCCCGCCAAGTCCAAGAGCAGGACCGCCGCCAAGAAGAGCTGACGCTCTTCGACGGAGGGGTGGCGAGGTCCGGGCGGACAGTGAATCCGACGCCCAACTCGATTCCCCGCCAAGTCAGTTGTGGGAACCCGGCCCCTGCGCGAGCCGGGCTCCTGCCGTACCGGCCATCCGTCCGCCGTACACATGTGCCACCCTGTTGCGCGCAACAACACGCAAGGGGAGGGGATTACGGGTGGCCGGCCCACTGCAGCTCACACGGATGCACCGCATTCTCATCGGCGTGGTCGTCGCGGGAGCGGTGGTCATCGCCGGTATCGGCTTCGCCGGTTCCTACGCCGCCGTCCGCGAGCTCGCCCTTCAGAAGGGCTTCGGGAACTTCAGTTACGTCTTCCCCGTCGGCATCGACGCGGGCATCTGTGTGCTGCTCGCCCTCGATCTGCTGCTGACCTGGATCCGCATCCCCTTCCCGCTGCTGCGCCAGACGGCGTGGCTGCTGACGGCGGCGACGATCGCGTTCAACGGCGCGGCGGCCTGGCCCGACCCGCTGGGCACCGGTATGCACGCCGTCATCCCGATCCTGTTCGTGGTGTCGGTGGAGGCGGCGCGGCATGCGATCGGCCGGATCGCGGACATCACGGCCGACAAGCACATGGAGGGTGTCCGCCTCACCCGCTGGCTGCTCTCCCCGCTGCCGACCTTCCTGCTGTGGCGCCGGATGAAGCTGTGGGAGCTGCGCTCCTACGACCAGGTCATCAAGCTGGAGCAGGAACGTCTCGTCTACCAGGCCCGCCTGCGCTCCCGGTTCGGCCGTGCCTGGCGCCGCAAGGCCCCGGTGGAGTCGCTGATGCCGCTGCGCCTGGCGCGGTACGGGGTCCCGCTGGCGGAGACGGCTCCCGCGGGCCTGGCCGCCGCCGGCATCGAGCCGGCGCTGCTGCCGCCGGCCCCGCAGCAGCCGCGGCTCGACACGCCGGCCGGGTCGGCCGTGGACGGGCGTGCCGCGGTCGCAGCAGCCGTCCCGCAGCCCGCCGCCCTCGTCGAGGGCGAGCAGCACCGCCGACCCGCGGACGCGCCGGGCGGCAACCGGCCGGAACCGGATCCGGAGCCCGGACCCGAGGAGAGCCCCTGGTTCGCGGCGCCCGCTCCCACGGAGATCGTCTACGAGGGCGGCTACGACCCGACGTACGTGCCCGAGGAGCAGTACGAGCAGTGGTACGAGGAGCAGCAGTCCCAGCAGTACGAGCCGGGGCCGGAGGAGACGGGCAGCTTCCCGATCCCGGCGGGCCCGGGGCGGACGCGTCAGCTGGGTGAGGGCGGTGCCCCGGAGCAGGAGCAGCTGCCGATCCCCGGCCCGCGGGAGGAGCAGTCGCCGCTCGCGGACGAGAAGTCCCGCGAGGAGGGCCTCTACCAGGTGTTCCGCCAGTCGATAAACGGCCAGGGGCTGCCCACCAAGGGCGAGTTCGGGAACAACGTGGAGGCCACGTACGGCGTCACGCTGACCGACAGCGAGCTGAAGCGCTACATGAACCGCTTCCAGAACCGCTTCAACGCGGAGCTGGAGGAGGACCACATCGCCTAGAGGGCAGGTGTACGACGAGGGGCGCCCGGTGGTCACCGGGCGCCCCTCGTCGTCCGCGGGGTCAGGCGCCGAGCAGCTTGCGCACCCGGTCCTGGCCCACCGCGAGCAGCAGCGTGGGCAGCCGCGGGCCGGTGTCCCGGCCGACCAGCAGGTGGTACAGGAGCGCGAAGAACGTGCGCTGGGCGACCTTGATCTCCGGCGGGAGCTCCTTCGGGGTCGCGTCGGCGGAGAAGCCGGCCCGGACCTTGGGGACGCCGTAGACGAGGTGGGTCAGGCCGTCCAGGGACCAGTGGTCGTCGAGGCCCTCCAGGAGCAGGCGCAGCGACTCACGGCCTTCGTCGTCGAGGGTGGCGAGCAGCTCGGCGTCGGGCTCCGCGCGGACCACGGTGCGCTGTTCGGCGGGCACCTGGGTGTTGATCCAGGCCTCGGCCCGGTCGAGGCGCGGCCGGACCTCGTCGAGGGAGGCGAGCGGGTTCTCGGGGTCGAGTTCGCTCAGGATCCGCAGGGTCTGGTCCTGGGCGCCGGCGGTGATGTCGGCGACGGAGGCCAGGGTGCGGTACGGCATCGGGCGCGCGGTCTTCGGCAGTTCCCCGGCGGCGGTGCCTACGGCCCGGGCGTGGGCGGCGGCGTCGGCCGGGAGCGCAGAGCCGTCCGCGACCTTGGCCGCGAGCTTGTCCCACTCGTCGTAGAGCCGCTGGATCTCCTGGTCGAAGGCGATCTTGAAGGACTGGTTGGGCCGACGGCGGGCGTAGAGCCAGCGCAGCAGCTGCGGTTCCATGATCTGCAGGGCGTCGGCCGGGGTCGGCACGCCGCCCTTGGAGGACGACATCTTGGCCATGCCGCTGATGCCGACGAACGCGTACATGGGGCCGATGGGCTGCTTGCCGCCGAAGATGCCGACGATCTGCCCGCCGACCTGGAAGCTGGACCCGGGCGAGGAGTGGTCCACGCCGCTGGGCTCGAAGACGACGCCCTCGTAGGCCCAGCGCATGGGCCAGTCGACCTTCCAGACCAGCTTGCCGCGGTTGAACTCGTTCAGCCGGACGGTCTCGGAGAAGCCGCAGGCCGAGCAGGTGTAGGCGAGTTCGGTGGTGTCGTCGTCGTAGGAGGTGACGGTGGTCAGGTCCTTCCCGCACTGCCCGCAGTAGGGCTTGTACGGGAAGTACCCGGCGCCGGAGCCGCTGCCGTCGTCCTCGTCGGCGGCTCCGGAGCCCTCGGCGGCCTCCAGCTCGGCCTCGTCGACGGGCTTCTGCGACTGCTGCTTCTTCGGCGGGGCCTTCTTGGTGCGGTACTGCTCCAGGATCGCGTCGATGTCGCCGCGGTGCTTCATCGCGAACAGGATCTGCTCGCGGTAGGTGCCCGAGGTGTACTGCTCGGTCTGGCTGATGCCGTCGTACTCGACGCCGAGGTCGGCGAGCGCCTCGGTCATCGCGGCCTTGAAGTGCTCGGCCCAGTTCGGGTACGCCGAGCCGGCCGGGGCGGGGACGGAGGTCAGCGGCTTGCCGATGTGCTCGGCCCAGGAGCCGTCGACGCCGGGGATGCCGAGCGGGACCTTGCGGTAGCGGTCGTAGTCGTCCCAGGAGATCAGGTGGCGCACGGTGTGCCCGCGGCGGCGGATCTCGTCGGCGACCAGGTGCGGGGTCATGACCTCGCGGAGGTTGCCGAGGTGGATCGGGCCGGACGGGGAGAGGCCGGACGCGACGACGACAGGTTTGCCCGGGGCCCGACGCTCCGACTCCTCGATGACCTCGTCCGCGAAACGGGAGACCCAGTCGGTGGTCTCGGTGCTCTGAGCCACGATCGGCACGTCCTTCTTTCTCATACGCCAGTACGGCTGACGGGCACCATTCTCCCAGCTCGGGCCGGAACCGCGAAAACGGCTTTTCACCGCGTGGGATACTGGGTTCTCTGTCCTCAGCAACTCCTGGAACCCGAGCAGAACGGCATCACTCCATGGCCTCGGTCACGTCCCTCACCGCTTCCGTCCATCAGCGCCTCGCGGACGCCCTCTCGGCTGCACTGCCGGAGGCCGGTTCCGCGGACCCGCTGCTGCGACGAAGCGACCGGGCCGACTTCCAGGCCAACGGGATCCTGGCGCTCGCGAAGAAGGCGAAGGCCAACCCGCGCGAGCTGGCGACGCAGGTGGTGGCGCAGGTCGCGTCCGGTGACGTGATCAAGGACATCGAGGTCTCCGGGCCCGGCTTCCTGAACGTGACGGTCACCGACGGGGCGATCACCCGGAACCTGGCGGAGCGGTACGCGGACCGCGCGCGCCTCGGTGTGCCGCTCGCGGAGCACCCGGGCACCACGGTGATCGACTACGCCCAGCCGAACGTGGCGAAGGAGATGCACGTCGGTCACCTGCGGTCCGCGGTGATCGGCGACGCGGTGGTGCAGATCCTGGAGTTCACCGGCGAGTCCGTCGTGCGGCGGCACCACATCGGCGACTGGGGCACCCAGTTCGGCATGCTCATCCAGTACCTGATCGAGCACCCGCACGAGCTGGACCACCGGGGCGGGGAGGTCTCCGGCGAGGAGGCCATGTCGAACCTGAACCGGCTCTACAAGGCGGCGCGGACGGTCTTCGACTCGGACGAGGAGTTCAAGACGCGGGCGCGGCGCCGGGTGGTGGACCTCCAGGCGGGCGAGCCCGAGACGCTGGCCATGTGGCAGAAGTTCGTGGACGAGTCGAAGATCTACTTCTACTCGGTCTTCGACAAGCTCGACATGGAGATCCGCGACGCGGACGTGGTCGGCGAGTCCGGTTACAACGACATGCTGGACGAGACGTGCCGCCTGCTGGAGGAGTCGGGCGTCGCGGTCCGCTCGGACGGCGCGCTGTGCGTGTTCTTCGACGACGTGAAGGGCCCGGACGGAAACCCGGTGCCGCTGATCGTGAAGAAGTCGGACGGCGGCTACGGCTACGCGGCCACCGACCTGTCGGCGATCCGCGACCGGGTCTTCAACCTGAAGGCGTCGACGCTGCTGTACGTGGTGGACGCCCGGCAGGCCCTGCACTTCAAGATGGTCTTCGAGACGGCGCGCCGGGCCGGCTGGCTGAACGACGACGTGAAGGCGCACCAGCTCGCGTTCGGCACGGTGCTGGGCAAGGACGGCAAGCCGTTCAAGACCCGCGAGGGCGAGACGGTCCGGCTGGTCGACCTGCTGGACGAGGCGATCGAGCGGGCCACGTCCGTGGTGCGCGAGAAGGCCGAGAAGGTGGGCCTGAGCGAGTCGGAGATCGAGGAGAACGGCCGGTACGTCGGCATCGGCGCCGTGAAGTACGCGGACCTGTCGACCTCCGCCGTCCGGGACTACAAGTTCGACCTGGACCAGATGGTCTCGCTGAACGGCGACACCTCGGTGTACCTGCAGTACGCGTACGCCCGCATCCGGTCGATCTTCGGCAAGGCCGGCGACCGTGCGCCGGTGGCGCACCCGGAGCTCGAACTGGCCCCGGCGGAGCGGGCGCTGGGCCTGCACCTGGACCGGTTCGGGGAGACGCTGGAGGAGGTCGCCGCGGAGTACGCACCGCACAAGCTGGCGGCGTACCTGTACCAGCTGGCCTCGCTCTACACGACGTTCTACGACCAGTGCCCGGTGATCAAGCCGGCCCCGGGCCAGGAGGTCGCGGAGAACCGCCTGTTCCTCTGCGATCTGACGGCCCGCACGCTCCACCAGGGCATGTCCCTGCTGGGCATCAGGACGCCCGAGCGGCTCTGACGCCCGACCGGCGGGGCGCGAACCCCGCGGCCCCGGCAGGACGGTGACCCCACCGCCCCGCCGGGGCCGTCCGGCTGTCAGGGGCAGTCGTGGATCGTGCCGCGCAGCGCGGGCCCGCCGCCCTCGCAGTGCTGGACGAAGGTCGCAGCGATCGCCTTCACGGAGCCGTCGTCGGCGCGCGCCGGTCGGGTGACGGTGGACTCGCCGGTGGACGGACGTCCCCGCTGGACATGCGTTTCCCCGTGGTAACTCCCGCCGCCCGGGGCAGGCGGCCGGAATCCGGTCAACTACGCCTGACCACAGGGGTGTTGTCGACACCCGGGACCGATTTCGGGGCGCTGTCAGTGCCTCCCCCTACAGTTCCGGGCATGGCGACACTTCCGAACCCGCTGCCGAAGCTGGTGACCGATCCGAGCGGTCGTGCGCTCGGGCTCGAACTCCCGCCCGGGGCCCTGGTCGACGCGACGGTCGACGGCCCCTGGCACGAACCGCTGTTGTGGTGCGCCGACGGGCCCGCCGGCCCCGGCGACTGGCTGCGGCTGTCGGCCGCGCGGCGGACCGCGGGACTGCACCCCGTGCTGATCGCCCGCGGCGAGAAGGACGAGGACGGGCCCGCCGGCTGGGAGCTGGGCCCGGGCAGGACGTCGTACGCGGGCGACCACGAAGCCGAGGACGTCCTCGCGGACTTCTGGGAGGAGTACGCGGCGGACGAACTCGCCGAGGCCGCCGACTATCCCGGCAGGGAGAGGGTCGAGGAGGTCTTCGGGCCCCCGGCGACGTACGACGAGACGGTCGCCCCCTTCGGCCCGCTGTGGCCGGGCCTCGCCCCGGCCGTTCCGCTGGACGCCGATCCGGACGCCCGGGCGGGCGAGGTCGCGGACTCCCTCACGGAAGACGGCTCCTGGCTCGGGGAGCCCCGCCTCGCCCTGGTCCCGGCCCGCCGCAGCGCGGACCTCCCGGCGGCCATCGGCTGGTCGGGGGCGGTCAACCACGAGGACGACGTGGCGCGGCTGTCCGCGGTGCTGCGTTCCTGGGAGGACCGCTTCGGCATACGCGTGGTCGCGCTCGCCTTCGACCGGCTGGTCCTGTCCGTGGCCGCCCCGCCGAGCACCGTCGCCGAGGCCGAGGCGGTCGCCGCCGAGCACTTCGCCTTCTGCCCGGACAACGTCACCCAGGGCGACCACGACACGCTGCGGGCGTACGCGGCGCACGAGGTGCTCGGCCGGCGGGCCTGGTCCTTCTGGTGGGACTGACCGGCCGGGGTCCGGTCAGCCGCGCAGTCCCCGCCCGAGCCTGCGCAGGCCCTCGCCGATCTCCCGCGGAGTCTGCGTGACGAAGCACAGCCGCAGCGTCGCCCGGTCCGGCGGACCGGCGTGGAAGGGCGCTCCGGGCACGTACGCCACGTCCTGCTCCACCACCTGCCGGAGCAGGGCCGTGGTGTCGTGGGCGCCGGGCAGCCGCGCCCAGAGGAACATGCCGCCCTCGGGCCGCGTCCAGGTGGAGCCTTCGGGAAGCGCGTCCCCGATCGAGGCGAGCATGGCGTCGCGCCGCTCGCCGTAGACGGCCGCGACCCGCGCCACGTGCGCGTCGAGATCCCGGTCGGCCAGATAGCGTGCGGCGGCGAGCTGGTTGACGGTCGGGGTGTGCAGATCGGCGGCCTGCTTGGCGACCGCGCAGGCGCGGCGCAGCCCGGCGGGTGCCCGCAGCCAGCCCAGCCGCATCCCGGGCGCCATCACCTTGGAGAAGGAGCCCAGCAGGACCGTGCGGTCCCGGGCCTCCTCGTACGAGGCGATCCACGGCACCCGCTCGCCCTCGAAGCGCAGCTCGCCGTACGGGTCGTCCTCGACGATCCACAGGCCGCGCCGGGCGGCGACCGAGGCGACGGCGGCACGGCGGGCGGCCGGCAGCGTGCGCCCCGTCGGGTTCTGGAAGGTCGGCACGGTGTAGAGCAGCTTGGGCCGCTCGCTGCGCACCAGTGCGTCGAGCGCCTCGGGGTCGATCCCGTCCGCGTCGCCGGGCACGGGCACCACCCGCGCCCCCGCGAGGGAGAACGCCTGAAGTGCCGCCAGATAGCAGGGGTTCTCGACGAGCACCGCGTCGCCCGGCTCCAGCAGCGCGGTGGCGAGGAGCGACAGGGCCTGCTGCGATCCGGTGGTGACCAGCAGGTCGTCCGCCGACGTCGGCAGCCCGCGGGCGGTGGTGCGCTCCGCGAGGGCCGTACGCAGCGTGGGCTCGCCCTCGGTCGTGGAGTACTGCAGCGCCCGCCCGGGCACCTCGGCGAGCACGTCCCGGTACGCGGCGGCGATGCCCTCCGCGTCGAACAGCTCGGGTGCGGGCAGCCCGCCCGCGAAGTTGATGACGCCGGGTCGGGCGGTGACCGCGAGGATGTCCCGTACCGCCGAGCCCCCGACCGCGGTGGTGCGCGCGGCGAGCGGCGGCGGTGGGGCGGCGGCGGGCGGGGCTGCGACGGGATCGGCGACGGTCACGAGGACGGCTCCTTGTCCTTGATGCGGCTCGTGCCCGCACCCTAGGCAGCTGCGTGGCCCCTGCACGGGTCATTCCGCGATACGGACGCAACCCCGTTCACCCGCACGCCCCTTGGCACCGGGGGGCGCCGGCACCTCAGCCCGGGACGTCGGGCTCGTACTCGTCCCGCCCCCACTCCGAACCGCCCAGCGGGTAGGTGTACGCGGGCCGCCCGACGTTCCCGCTGGTCCGGAAGGGCTTGCCGTGGTCGTCGACGCGCACGGTCCCGCTCTTCGTACCGCTGGACCAGTCCAGCTCCAGGTACCAACTCACGTGATGCGTACGGGCGTCGGCGAACACGTAGAAGACCTCGGGGTCGGACTCGCTCACCTTGTAGGGGAAGTCCCGCTGTCCGCCGCTCGGTCGGGTGGCGGGCCGTCCCGCGTCGAGGTCCACGTGGAAGGAGGCGGTGTCCACCTGTCCGCCGCAGCCGACGCCCATCGCGAAGTCGTTCCAGGCGAGCGGGGCGGCCTTGTCCACCACGCGCACGTGCAGCGCGTCGAGGACGACGGTGGCCTCCCCGGTCCCCTGGACGGTCAGCGCGATCATCTGGCGCCCGCCCGCGACGCCGCCCAGTGCGCCGACCCAGCCGCGCGCGTCCGTCTCGTTCGGCGGCGGGGGCACCTGCGCGGCGCCGCGGTCCACCAAGTAGTGCTGGCTGCAGGGCCCTTCCCACCGGTACGGGTCGGTCGCGACCAAGGGCGCGGCGGCCCCGGTGACCGGGTGCCCGCCCTGCTGGTCCCGCCCGGCGGCTCCGGCACCGCGCGACGCGGAGGCCTTGGGGCCGGCACCGTCCGAGGCCGACGGCGAGGGCGTCCGGCGCTTGCCGTCGGTGGAGGCGGTGGCACCCGGGCGTCCGGCGGCGGCCGAGGAGACGGTGCCGGCGGCTCCCGTCCGGCCCGGGTCGTCGTCCTCGCCGGGTACGAGGTTCACGACGAGCGCGGTCGCGAGGGCCGCGGCGACCACGGCGGCGCCGGCGAGCGCGACGGGACGCGGCCGCCGTCGCACGGCGGGCTCCGGTACGCCGTCCGCGGGTCCGGCGGTGTCGTCGTCGCCCGCGGACGGGGACATGGGCCCGGACGCCTGCGGAGCACCGGAGGACCCGGACGCCTCCGCCCCCTCGGCCTGCGGGAATCCCACCGTCGCCGCACCTCCGGCAGCCCCGGCCGCGGCAGCCCCCGCCGCCGTGCCCCCGGCGGCGGCTCCCCCACCGTCGTTCCCGGGAGTCCGTCCGGACGCGCCCTTCCGTCGCCGCAGCGCGTCCGCGAGGACCCAGCGCCGGTGCAGCTCCACGAGTTCCTCGGGGGTGGCCCGGCAGACCCGCGCGAGCCGCTCCACGGGGGCGTAGTCGGCCGGTACGGCATCCCCGTTGGCGTACCGGTGCAGCGTCGACGCGCTCACGTGGAGCCGCTTCCCCAGCACCCCGTAACTGAGTCCGGACCGCTCCTTCAGTTCCCGCAGCAGCTCCGCGAACTCGTCCCCCGCCACCGTCTCCCCCTCCTCCGCGTTCCGCGCCGCGTTCCAGGGGATGGTCGTTCCCCCAGGTCAGACCCCGTACGGACGTTCCGGCGTCCCGTATGCCCCGGCGGTCATGGCGGCCGGGACGGATCACCGCACAAGCTGTGGCCATCCAAGCACGCCGCCCCCGCCGGGAGGCCGGGCGGCCGTGCCGGACCGTCGGAACCGAGCCAAGGGGGATCACCCATGTCCGCACGCACCACCCGCACCCGCCTGTTCGCCGCCACCGCGGTCGCGCTCGCCGCCCTGGCGGTGACGGCCTGCGACAACGGAAAGGGGGTCCGGGACGAGGGCCCGTCCGCCGCCTCCGGCTCCTCCGCCGGGCCGAGCGCGTCGCAGCAGGCCCCCGACTCGACGGCGAAGCCCACGGGGAACGGCGGCGGAGCGGCGGGCGGCTCGTCCGGCGGGACCACCGGCACCGCCGGCCCGGGCTCCTCCGCCGGTACCTCCACCAGCACCGGCAGGTCCAGGAACGTCGCCTGCGACGGCGCCACCACCAGGACGACGGCGACCGAGGTCAGCCGCCCGCTGAACCACATCCTGCTGACCGTCACCAACACCGGAGGGAGGAACTGCGACCTCACCGGCTACCCGGCCGTCCGCTTCGGCGAGGCGCAGGCCGTCCCGCCGGCCGCCGAGGAGACCAAGCCCCAGGCGGTCGTCACCCTCGCCCCGGGTGAGTCCGGCTACGCCGGGGTGCTCCTCGCGGCGGGCGACGGCAGCGGCGAACACGGCTACACGGCCAGGACGCTGGAGGTCTTCTTCGGCGGCGGCAGCGGCGGCAGGAGCGCCAGGCCCGCGCTTCCCGCGAAGGGCGTGTACGTCGACGATCACCTCACCGTGACGTACTGGCAGTCCGGTCTGGACGACGCGCTGAGCTACTGAACGACTAGCGCAGCCACCGGGCGGCCTCCGTGGCCCAGTAGGTGAGGATGTTCCGGGCGCCGGCCCGCTTGATGCCGGTCAGGGTCTCCAGGATCGCCTTGTCCCGGTCGATCCAGCCCTTCTCCGCGGCGGCCTCGACCATCGCGTACTCACCGGAGATCTGGTACGCGGCGACGGGCACGTCGACCGCGTCCGCGACCCGCGCGAGGACGTCCAGGTAGGGGCCCGCAGGCTTCACCATCACCATGTCGGCGCCCTCCTCCAGGTCGAGGGCCAGCTCCCGCAGCGACTCGCGCAGATTGGCCGGGTCCTGCTGGTACGTCTTCCGGTCGCCCTTCAGGGACGAGCCGACGGCCTCCCGGAACGGCCCGTAGAAGGCGGAGGAGTACTTCGCGGTGTACGCGAGGACGGCGACGTCCTCCCGGCCGATCTGGTCGAGGGCGTCCCGGATGACCCCGATCTGGCCGTCCATCATGCCGCTCGGGCCCACGACATGGGCGCCGGCGTCGGCCTGGACCTGGGCCATCTCGGCGTACCGCTCCAGGGTGGCGTCGTTGTCGACGCGCCCCTGCTCGTCGAGCACACCGCAGTGGCCGTGGTCGGTGAACTCGTCGAGACACAGGTCGGACATGACGAGGAGGTCGTCGCCGACCTCGGCCCGCACGTCGCGCAGGGCGACCTGGAGGATCCCGTCGGGATCGGTGCCCGCCGTGCCGTGGGCGTCCTTCTTCCCGTCCTCCGGCACCCCGAAGAGCATGATCCCGGAGACCCCGGCCTCCAGCGCCTCGGCGGCGGCCTTCTTCAGGCTGTCGCGGGTGTGCTGGACGACCCCCGGCATCGCGCCGATCGGCACCGGCTCGCTCACACCCTCGCGCACGAACGCGGGCAGGATGAGGTCGGCGGGGTGCAGCCGGGTCTCGGCGACCATGCGCCGCATGGCGGGCGTCGTACGCAGCCGCCGCGGCCGCGTACCGGGGAAGGATCCGTACTTGGTCATGGACCTACGCTACGCCCGCCCCGCAGGTGCCCTTGCCGACACGGTGCCGGTACCTGACGCGGCCCGTCCGGCGCTCGGAAGCGAGCGCGCCGGCGCGCCGGGGGCCCCACCGGGGACGGGACGCGAAGGGGCGGAGGGGTCGCAGAACCCCTCCGCCCGCCACTGCTCAGGTGGTGCGCCGCCGGCGGGATCCCGGACGCCGCTCGCTGGGCCGGGTCACCGGGTCCCCCGCGTCCAGCGCGGCGGCCCGCCGCCGCAGACCGAAGTCCGCCAGCGCCTCCGCCAGCTTGTGCACCGAGGGCTCCGGAGCCATCACGTCGACCCGCAGCCCGTGCTCCTCCGCGGTCTTGGCGGTGGCCGGACCGATGCACGCGATCACGGTCACGTTGTGCGGCTTGCCGGCGATGCCGACCAGGTTGCGCACCGTGCTCGACGAGGTGAACAGCACCGCGTCGAACCCGCCGCCCTTGATCGCCTCACGCGTGTCCGCCGGCGGCGGCGAGGCCCGCACGGTCCGGTAGGCCGTGACGTCGTCGACCTCCCAGCCCAGCTCGATCAGCCCCGCGACCAGCGTCTCGGTGGCGATGTCGGCACGCGGCAGGAACACCCGGTCGATCGGGTCGAAGACCGGGTCGTAGGGCGGCCAGTCCTCCAGCAGTCCGGCCGCGGACTGCTCCCCGCTCGGCACCAGGTCCGGCTTCACGCCGAACGCGATGAGCGCCTTCGCGGTCTGCTCGCCCACCGCCGCGACCTTGATCCCGGCGAAGGCGCGGGCGTCGAGCCCGTACTCCTCGAACTTCTCGCGCACGGCACGGACCGCGTTCACCGAGGTGAAGGCGATCCACTCGTACCGCCCGGTCACCAGGCCCTTGACCGCGCGCTCCATCTGCTGGGGCGTGCGCGGCGGCTCCACGGCGATGGTCGGCACCTCGTGCGGTACCGCTCCGTACGAACGCAGCTGGTCGGAGAGCGACGCCGCCTGCTCCTTCGTCCGCGGCACGAGCACCTTCCAGCCGAACAGCGGCTTGGACTCGAACCACGACAACTGGTCGCGCTGGGCGGCGGCGGAACGCTCACCGACCACGGCTATCACCGGTCGTCCGCCGTCCGGTGACGGCAGCACCTTCGCCTGCTTCAGCGTCTGCGCGATCGTCCCGAGCGTGGCGGACCAGGTCCGCTGCCGGGTCGTCGTACCGGCGATCGTGACGCTCATCGGCGTATCGGGCTTGCGGCCCGCGCCGACCAGCTCGCCGGCGGCCGCGCCCACCGTGTCCAGCGTCGCCGACACCACGAGGGTGCCGTCCGAGACGCCGACCTCGGTCCAGCAGCGGTCGGAGGCGGTACGCGCGTCGACGAACCGCACGTCCGCACCCTGCGCGTCACGCAGCGGGACACCGGCGTACGCGGGCACACCCACGGCGGCGGCGACACCCGGCACGACCTCGAAGGGCACACCCGCGGCGGCACAGGCGAGCATCTCCTCGGCGGCGTACGTGTCGAGTCCGGGGTCCCCGGACACCGCACGCACGACCCGCTTGCCGCCCCGCGCGGCCTCCATGACAAGATTGGCCGCATCCCTCGACACGGGGGTCCCGGCGGTCGTTGACGAGCCGTCAACCACCGCCAGCCGAGGCGTGCCTGTGCCCGCACCGGCATCCGAGGACGCACCGACGGACGCGGTCACCGGAGTACCCGGAGGCGCGCCCGAAGAGGCGTCCGCGTCCGTGTTCAGCACGGCGACGCCCTGCCTGGCGTGCGCGCGCACCACGTCGAGCACCTCGTGCTCGGCGACGAGTACGTCCGCGTTCGCCAGCGCCTCGACGGCGCGCAGTGTCAGCAGTCCCGGATCCCCGGGTCCGGCACCGAGGAAGGTGACGTGCCCGTGATCGAGGCCGGCGGAAAGCTTGGTGGGGCTCAAAGTGCTCGCTCCCCCATCAGACCGGCCGCGCCCTTGGCAAGCATCTCGGCGGCGAGTTCACGGCCGAGCTCCATTGCTTGGTCATGTGTCTCGGGCACGGGACCGGTGGTGGACAGCTGCACCAGCGAGGAGCCGTCGGTCGTGCCGACGACGCCGCGCAGGCGCATCTCCTTGACAGTCTGCCCGTCGGCCAGCAGGTCGGCGAGTGCACCCACAGGTGCGCTGCAGCCGGCCTCCAGGGCGGCGAGCAGGGATCGTTCGGCGGTCACGGCGGCCCGGGTGAACGGGTCGTCGAGCTCGCCGAGCGCCGCGACGAGGTCCGCGTTGTCCGCGGCACACTCGATCGCGAGGGCCCCCTGGCCGGGGGCGGGCAAAACGGTGTCGACCGACAGGAACTCGGTCACTTCCTCGGTCCGGCCGATCCGGCTGAGTCCGGCGGCGGCCAGCACGACCGCGTCGAGTTCGCCCTTGCGCACGAACCCGATCCGCGTGTCGACGTTGCCCCGGATCGCGACCGTCTCGATCGACATCCCGTGGCTGCGTGCGTACGCGTTCAGCTGCGCCATGCGGCGCGGCGAACCGGTGCCGACCCGCGAGCCGTCGGGCAGCTCGGCGAAGGTGAGCCCGTCGCGGGCGACGAGGACGTCGCGCGGGTCCTCGCGCACCGGCACGGCGGCCAGGGCGAGGTCGTCGGGCTGGGTGGTCGGCAGGTCCTTGAGGGAGTGCACGGCGAAGTCGACCTCGCCGCGCAGCAGTGCCTCGCGCAGCGCGGTCACGAAGACGCCCGTGCCGCCGATCTGCGCCAGGTGCTCGCGGGAGACGTCGCCGAACGTGGTGATCTCGACGAGCTCGACGGCCCGTCCGGTCACCCGGCTCACGGCGTCCGCCACCTGTCCGGACTGGGCCATGGCGAGCTTGCTGCGCCTGGTCCCGAGCCTCAGTGGCCCTGTTTCGTCTGCTCGCTCCAGGGGCGCTGCAGCCGGCCCCTTCGGCTCACGCGGCTCACTCATGCTCGCCCTCGGTTCTCGGCGTTCTCGGTGCTGATGTCATGGATGGCCCGTGAGACGGAGGCGACCGTCTCCTGGTCCAGGTCGAACAGGGTGCGCAGCGCGTCCGCGTACCCGGCGCCGCCGGGCTCGGCGGCCAGCTGCTTGACCCGTACGGTCGGCGCGTGCAGCAGCTTGTCGACCACCCGCCGTACGGTCTGGGTGATCTCCCCGCGCTGCTTGTCGTCGAGGTCGGGAAGCCGTCCGTCGAGGCGGGCGATCTCGCTCGCGACGACGTCGGCGGCCATGGTCCGCAGGGCCACGACGGTGGGGGTGATGTGGGCGGCCCGCTGGGCGGCGCCGAAGGCGGCCACCTCGTCGGACACGATCCGCCGCACCTGGTCCACGTCGGCGGCCATCGGTGCGTCCGCGGACGCCTCGGCGAGCGACTCGATGTCGACGAGCCGCACGCCGAGCAGCCGGTGCACGGCCGCGTCGATGTCGCGGGGCATCGCCAGGTCGAGCAGCGCGAGCACGGGTGCGGACCGGCGGGGCTCGGCGACGGGTTCGGGCCTGCGCCGCTCGGGCACGCGCCCGATGGTGGCGGCGGTGGCCGCGAGTGCGGTGATGAGTTCGGCGTCGGTCTCGGCCGTACGGCGGGTGTCGCGCCGCTCGCCCGGGGCGTTGTCCACCCAGGCCGCGTGCTGTTCCAGGGTGGCCGCGTCCAGGCCCGCCACCGCGGCCTCCCCCATCACGGAGAAGCCGGTGGCGCCCTGCACGGCGGACAGGTCGAGGGGGCAGTTCTCCTCGGCGCCCACGCTGGTGGGTGCGAGGGGTTCCGCGGGTCCCGCCGGGGCGGCCTCACGGACCGCGACGGGGGTGCCCGTGCGTCCCTCGACGGCGTTCGCGATCGTGTCCGCCGTCAGGACGAGTCCCGTGGCGCCGGTGCAGGAGACGGCGATGTCGGCACGTGTCAGCTCGACCGGCACCGAGTCCATCGGTACCGCGCGGGCGAGCACGTCCGTGTCGTCTCCCTGCGCCAGGATCTGGGCGAGGCGCTCGGCGCGGTCCAGGGTGCGGTTGGCGACGACGACCTCGGCGACTCCGGCGCGCGCCAGCGTCGCCGCGGCGAGCGAGGACATGGAGCCCGCGCCGATGACCAGCGCCCGCTTGCCCTTGGCCCAGCTGTCGACGGCGGCGCCTGCCGACAACTGCTCCAGGCCGAAGGTGACCAGGGACTGGCCCGCGCGGTCGATGCCGGTCTCGGAGTGCGCGCGCTTGCCGACCCTGAGGGCCTGCTGGAACAGGTCGTTCAGCAGCCGGCCCGCGGTGTGCAGCTCCTGCGCGGTGGCGAGGGAGTCCTTGATCTGGCCGAGGATCTGGCCCTCGCCGACCACCATCGAGTCCAGCCCGCAGGCCACGGAGAAGAGGTGGTGGACGGCCCGGTCCTCGTAGTGCACGTACAGATAGGGGGTGAGCTCGTCGAGGCCGACCCCGCTGTGCTGGGCGAGCAGGGTGGACAGCTCGGCGACGCCCGCGTGGAACTTGTCCACGTCGGCGTACAGCTCGATGCGGTTGCAGGTGGCGAGCACCGCGGCCTCGGTGGCCGGCTCGGCGGCGAGGGTGTCCTGGAGCAGCTTGACCTGCGTGTCCGCGGGGAGCGTGGCCCGCTCCAGAACGCTGACCGGTGCGCTGCGGTGGCTCAGCCCGACGACGAGGAGACTCATGCCGGCATCACGGCGGGGACATCCCCGTCGGGTCCCTTCTCGGTCTCCGTGGGGGCCGGGACGACGGCCCCGGCCTCGGCCGCGGCCTCCTCGCCGGCCTTGCGCTGCTCGTGGAACGCGAGGATCTGCAGCTCGATGGAGAGGTCGACCTTGCGCACGTCGACGCCGTCCGGGACGGACAGGACGGTCGGCGCGAAGTTCAGGATGGAGGTGACTCCGGCGGCGACGAGCCGTTCGCAGACCTGCTGGGCCGCGCCGGCGGGCGTCGCGATCACACCGATCGAGACGCCGTTCTCGTCGATGATCTTCTCGAGGTCGTCGGTGTGCTGGACGGGGATCCCGGCGACCGGCTTTCCGGCCATCGCGGGGTCGGCGTCTATCAGCGCGGCGACCCGGAAACCGCGGGAGGCGAACCCGCCGTAGTTGGCCAGCGCGGCGCCGAGGTTGCCGATACCGACGATCACAACCGGCCAGTCCTGGGTCAGGCCCAGCTCGCGGGAGATCTGGTAGACGAGATACTCGACGTCGTACCCCACGCCACGGGTCCCGTAGGAGCCGAGGTAGGAGAAGTCCTTGCGCAGCTTCGCGGAGTTGACCCCCGCCGCGGCCGCGAGCTCCTCGGAGGAGACCGTGGGCACCGAGCGCTCCGACAGGGCGGTGAGGGCTCGGAGGTACAGCGGAAGGCGGGCGACGGTGGCCTCGGGAATCCCTCGGCTGCGGGTCGCCGGTCGGTGAGTTCGGCCAGTTGCCACGGTGCTCCTGCGGGTAGAGCGGGGCTGCAGGCGGTCACACGTACCTAGACCGCCCCGTCGAATGCAGGCTATGTCTTTGTGAACGCGTGCACAAAGATGGTGTCCGATTTGCCCGGCCAACGTGATGGGGGTCACGCGACCCCGGCGCATGCGTATGGAACCGGCGCGCACGCGCCTTCGTTCTCCACTGGAAGGGGGCAAAACCGTACACACTCCTTACGCATCCCGCCCCCGAGATCTGAACCGCCCTCGATCCTAAGCGACTTTCCGGACCACTTGGACTACTCAGTCAGTCACGGTTCGGGCAGGAACGCGGCGGCCGGTCAGGCGGTCAGGGCCTTGCGCAGCCGCTCCTCGCCGACCCGCCAGAAGGTGTGCTGGGCGCCGTCCACCAGCACGACCGGGATCTGTTCCCAGTACTGCCGGTTCAGTTCCTCGTCCTGCGTGATGTCCTTCGTCTCCCAGGGGACGCCGAGTTCCGCGCAGACCCTCTCGACCACCACCTGTGCGTCATCACACAGATGGCATCCGGGCTTCCTGATGAGTGTGACCAACCGCTCGTGCGGCGCCTTCGTCATGTCCGTCTTCTCCTCACGGCGGCCACCGCGCCGGAACAGGGGTGTCATGTCGGCCATTCTCGCCCCACCCGGGCCCCTGCGCCCCGGGCGTGCGTCGGCGGCCCCCGCCGCGGCCGGGCCCGCGCGGACGGGGATCCGCCGCGCCGGTCGGATCACGCCTTTAACGGCGCGGTCGCGGAGAGTTCACAGCCCCGCATCCTCTCGACTCCGGACGGGCCGAACAGACTGGCTATGCTCACGGCATGGCCGCTCTCGGATGGCTCACTCCCCGTAGGCGTTCCGCCACGGCGCGGAGCGTGTTGGCAGGCGAGGCCTCGGCTGAGGCAGCGCGCAAGACCTCCCAGGAGCTGGAGGACTACGCGGAGCTCACGCACGAGCCCGACCTCGCCGTGCAGGAACCGCAGTTCCCGGTGCTCGGCGACGTCAGGGCCGCCGCGTTCTTCGACCTGGACAACACCGTCATGCAGGGCGCCGCACTGTTCCACTTCGGCCGCGGCCTGTACAAGCGGAGGTTCTTCGAGACCCGCGACCTCGCCCGATTCGCCTGGCAGCAGGCGTGGTTCAGGCTGGCCGGGGTCGAGGACCCCGAGCACATGCAGGACGCCCGCGACTCCGCGCTCTCCATCGTCAAGGGCCACCGCGTGGCCGAACTGATGTCGATCGGCGAGGAGATCTACGACGAGTACATGGCCGAGCGGATCTGGCCCGGCACGCGCGCGCTGGCCCAGGCGCACCTGGACGCGGGCCAGAAGGTGTGGCTGGTGACGGCCGCGCCCGTGGAGATCGCCACCGTGATCGCCCGCCGGCTCGGGCTGACGGGGGCACTCGGCACGGTCGCCGAGTCCGTCGACGGCGTCTACACCGGCAAGCTGGTCGGTGAGCCGCTGCACGGCCCCGCCAAGGCGGAGGCCGTCCGCGCGCTGGCGACCGCGGAGGGGCTGGACCTCTCCCGCTGCGCCGCCTACAGCGACTCCCACAACGACATCCCCATGCTGTCCCTGGTGGGCCACCCCTACGCCATCAACCCGGACGCCAAGCTCCGCAAGCACGCCCGGTCCTTCGAGTGGCGGCTGCGGGACTACCGCACCGCGCGCAAGGCCGCGAAGGTCGGCATCCCCGCGGCGGCCGGGGTCGGTGCGGTGGCGGGCGGCACCGCCGCGGCGATCGCCCTGAGCCGCCGCCGGCGCTAGCTACTCCCCCACCGTTTCCTGCAGAGCGCCCGTTCCCCCGGGCGCTCTTCCCGTATGCGCGCGCGACGGGCGGGCGCCCGTACGGCCAGGGCCCGGGGTTGACGCCGCCGTACAGAAGTACGCGCGAACACGGGTTCCGGGTGGCGCGAGAAGTGACAATCCTGCTGTTCTACCCCGCAACGTCCCCGCCAGTCCCGACGTCCGCACACGAGCACAAGGCGCCCCGCACTCAAACGGAAGTCGAACCCATTCGATCAACAACTGGTCAGCGTTCGGCACTTGATCAGGCGTCAATCGATGAGAGAAACGACGTAATCGATGATTTGAGCAACTGGGTGTAGTGCTGCCTGTACGAAGCGTTATTCTCCTCAAACGCATGACGGACTCCACCAGTCGCTACGACGGGTGAACGGTCCGGTACTGCACGTGATGGAAGCTCTGCCTCTGGGAGTCCCGTGTACCCACACGTCGGGGTTGACGCCTCGGGCCTGGCTACGCTGCGCGCAACGGTCCTCGACCGCCTGCGCGGCTTCGTCCCCACCGCGTACGCCGTCCCCGCCCTCGCTGTCTCCGCCGCACCCGTAGGCCCGTGCTATGCACTGGCCGACGGCAGCGCGGCGGTCGGCAGACGAGGCCGCTCGGCCGCCACGCCCACCGCGCGCCGCCCGGCCGCGGACAGTGACAGCGCCCGGATGATGGATCTCGTCGAGCGGGCCCAGGCCGGCGAGGCCGACGCCTTCGGACGCCTCTACGACCAGTACAGCGACACCGTGTACCGCTACATCTACTACCGCGTCGGGGGCAAGGCGACCGCGGAGGACCTCACCAGCGAGACCTTTCTGCGCGCGCTGCGCCGCATCGGGACGTTCACCTGGCAGGGCCGCGACTTCGGCGCCTGGCTGGTGACCATCGCCCGCAACCTGGTCGCCGACCACTTCAAGTCGAGCCGGTTCCGGCTGGAGGTCACCACCGGCGAGATGCTCGACGCGAACGAGGTCGAGCGCAGCCCCGAGGACTCCGTCCTGGAGTCGCTGTCCAACGCGGCACTGCTCGACGCCGTACGGCGACTGAATCCCCAGCAGCAGGAGTGTGTGACCCTGCGCTTCCTCCAGGGTCTGTCGGTCGCCGAGACCGCTCGCGTGATGGGCAAGAACGAGGGCGCCATCAAGACCCTCCAGTACCGGGCCGTGCGCACCCTCGCCCGGCTCCTCCCGGACGACGCCCGCTGACCCGCAATAGATCACTTTACGGTCCAACACGCTCAGCGACGATCAACTCACTGTCGGTAAAAGTCCATTGACTTCGCGGTCCGATCATCCGTCGTCCGTAACCCAAGTGCCGCGACGCTCGTTGTGCGGGATACAGGCTCCCTGTGGTCACACCCGGACCCACCTCCGGTCACTCGATCGTGTGGGTGCGCTCCGGGCGTGCAACCCTCAGGACCCCCTGGGGAGTCGACCGTCATGACGAGAGGAGGTGCCGCCAGTGATCGCGAACGTATCGGCGCACCGGCGGGCGAACGCCTTCGCCCAGGCCCTGGAGGAGCAGTCCGACCGGGGCACGGCGGCCGAGCAGCCAGATGGATCGGCACCGCCCCCGGCTGCTGCGGAACAGACCGAGCAGGGCCTCATGCTGGCCCTCGCCACCGGTCTCGGCGAGCTGCCCAAACCAGTACTGGACCCTGAGGTCAAGGTCGTCCAGCGGGCTCAGCTCGTGGCCGCGATGGAGGCCATGCTGCTGGACGGCACGGCTCCGCTGGGCGAAGTCAGGGATTCTCCGGTTCCCGAGCAGCGGTCCCACCGCCGGGGCGCCCACCGGGCGACCGGCCTCGGGAAGCTGCGACCGCGGTCCCGGCTGTCCAAAGGCCTTGCCGCGGGCGGGCTCACCGTCGGTGTGGCCGCCGGAGCGTTCGGCGGTGTGGCCGCCGCCAGCTCCGACGCCCTGCCCGGAGACTCGCTCTACGGGCTCAAGCGCGGCATGGAGGACATCAAGCTGGGTCTGGCCGACGGCGCGAGCGACCGCGGGCAGATCTACCTCGACCACGCCTCGACGAGGCTGAACGAGGCACGCCGGCTGATGGAGCGGGACCGCTCGGGCCCGCTCGACCACGAGTCGCTCGGCGAGATCCGCCGGGCCCTGTCCGGCATGCAGCACGACGCGTCCGAAGGCCACCGGCTGCTGCACGAGGCGTACGAGCGGGACGGCTCACTGGCCCCCATCCAGGCCCTGTCCGCCTTCTCGCAGACGCATCGTGAGGCGTGGGGGGCGCTGCGCGACCGGCTGCCGGTGCAGCTCGGGGACGTCAGCGACCAGGTGTCGTCGGTCTTCGACGCCATAGACGAAGAGGTCGACCCGCTGCGCTCGTTGCTGCCCCGGCCCCCGGCGCGGGACGACGACGGCCGCCGGGGTTCCGGCTCCTCCTCCACGGGATCGTCGGACACGGACCGGCCGGCGCCCAGCGCCACCGGCGGTTCCTCCGACGGCCGCCACTCCGGCAGCGGCAAGCCCAAGCCGTCCACGTCGGACGGCGACAGCGACGGGCTGCTCGGAGGCGACACGGGCGGCCTGCTCGACCCGCCCGAGGACGACACCAGCTCGTCTCCCTCGGCCGGCCGCAGCAGCCCGGCCGCCGAACCGGACGTCACGCTGCCGCCGCTCCTCCCGGGTCTCCTCCCGGGACTGGGCATCGACAGCGAGGACACCAGGTAACGCGCCGACGGCGATGGGGCGCCCCTCCGCACGAGGGGCGCCCCATCGCCGTATCCGGGATGATCCGACAGGTCGTCGCGGATCAGAAGAAGACCGACCGGCGCTGCACCAGCAGCTTGTACAGCGTGTGCTGGATCTGCTCCCTGACCTGGTCCGTCAGGTTGAACATCAGCATCGGGTCCTCGGCCGCTTCCGGCGGATAGCCGTCCGTGCGGATCGGCTCGCCGAACTGGATCGTCCACTTCGTCGGCAGGGGGATGGCACCGAGCGGCCCGAGCCACGGGAAGGTGGGCGTGATCGGGAAGTACGGGAAGCCCAGCACCCGCGCCAGCGTCTTGGCGTTGCCGATCATCGGGTAGATCTCCTCGGCCCCGACGATCGAGCACGGGATGATCGGGGTGCCCTGCCGCAGGGCCGTGGAGACGAAGCCGCCCCGCCCGAAGCGCTGGAGCTTGTAGCGTTCGCCGAACGGCTTGCCGATGCCCTTGAAGCCCTCGGGCATCACACCGACCAGCTCGCCCCGCTCCAGCAGCCGTTCGGCGTCCTCGGCGCAGGCGAGGGTGTGACCGGCCTTGCGCGCCAGCTCGTTGACGACCGGCAGCATGAAGACCAGGTCTGCGGCGAGCAGCCGCAGATGACGGCCCGCCGGGTGGTTGTCGTGGACGGCGACCTGCATCATCAGGCCGTCCAGCGGCAGCGTTCCGGAGTGGTTGGCGACGATCAGCGCCCCGCCCTCGGAGGGGATGTTCTCGATCCCCTTCACCTCGACCCGGAAGTACTTCTCGTACACCGGGCGGATGAGGGACATCAGGACCTGGTCGGTGAGTTCGGCGTCGTAGCCGAAGTCGTCGACCTCGTAGTCGCCCGTCAGGCGTCGGCGCAGGAAGGCCAGGCCGCCGGCGATCCGCCGCTCCAGCCCGCCGCCCCTCGCCTCCGGCCTCTCCTGTGTCACGGGAACATCATCCTGCGCGGGCGCCGGACCCGGCAGGGGCTGGACCTCGCGTACCGCAGCGGGCTCCCCCTTGAGCCGGCTCCCCGCGCCCCGTCGCCGCGGTGGGCGCTGCACGGCACCGCCACGCGACCGGTCGTCGTCGAACGGAATGACCTTGGCGTCCGCCATCGTTGCTGCGCTCCTCAATTGGCGCTCTGCGTCGGGGATGTGCCGCCACCCAGGGCGGGCAGTGCGGCGATCCGGTCGACGGCTCCCGCGAGGGCCTCCGGAGGCAGGAGTCCGGGCCCCCGGCTTCGGGCGAAGTCCGCGAAGGTCTCCGCGGTCGTGTACTTGGGGTGGAAACCGAGCGTCTCGCGCATCTGGTTCGTCGCCACGACCCGTCCGTGCGTGAGCAGCCGCAGTTGTTCCGGTGAGAAGTCCGTCATGCCCAGCGTACGCACCGCCGTCCCCACCCAGCTGACCGCGGGCATCAGCAGCAGCACCGTGGGCCGGCCGAGGCGCCGCGCGCACTGCGAGAGCAGCAGGACGCCGTCTCCGGCGATGTTGAACGTGCCGCTGTTGAGCGTCCCGCGGGCGGGCTCGTGCGAGGCCAGCCGCAGCACCTCGATCACGTCGTCCTCGTGCACGAACTGCAGCCGCGGATCGTAGCCCAGCACGGTGGGCAGCACCGGCAGCGAGAAGTACGAGGCGAGCGGCGAGTCCGCGCTCGGACCCAGGATGTTGGCGAACCGCAGGACGCACACGGCGACGTCCGGCCGGCGGCGCGCGAAGCCGCGCACGTACCCCTCGACCTCGACGGTGTCCTTGGCGAAGCCGCCGCTCGGCAGCGACTTGGGCGGGGTCGTCTCGGTGAACACGGCCGGATCGCGCGGCGCGGACCCGTAGACGTTCGTACTCGACTTCACGGCGAGGCGCTTGACCGTGGGCGACTTCTGGCAGGCACCGAGCAGCTGCATGGTGCCGATGACGTTGGTCTCCTTCTGGGAGGTGCGGCTGCCGCTGCCCAGCGGCGTGCCGGTCACGTCCATGTGCACGACCGTGTCGACGGAGTGCTCCGCGAGCACGCGCGCGATGGCGGGCTGCCGTATGTCCGCCTGGAGGAAGTCGGCACCCCCCAGGTGGTGCTCCGGCGGGACCGCGTCCACCGCGATCACCCGCTCCACGCCCGGGTCCCGCTGGATCCGCCGTACGAAACGGCCTCCCAGCTGACGGGCCGCTCCGGTCACGAGCACGACCTTCCCCAAGATCAGCGCCTTCCTTCCGCCTCGTCCCGCACTGCGTACCGCTGCTCGTACCCTGCCGGGTTCCCCGTGTGCGGCCAACCTAGCGGGTTGTTGTTGCGCTGTGATGACCGCCCGGAGCATGAAGTGACGACAGCCCCGGACGTGCGATCGGACCCAGCCATTTGCCGCACGGGCACCCGTCCGGGACGCCCGCGGCCGGACACGGCTGTGGCCCCCCACCTGACGGTGGGGGGCCACAGAGCGCGCTGTTGCAGCGGTCGCGCAACCAGTAAGGACGAACCCCGCGGATGCGGGGGGCGGCCTTACTTCTTGTTGCGACGCTGAACGCGAGTGCGCTTGAGCAGCTTGCGGTGCTTCTTCTTGGCCATCCGCTTGCGCCGCTTCTTGATAACAGAGCCCACGACTACCCTCGCTCACTTCTCTTCACTCGGTGCTGGGCGCCGGGGCCCACACGACCTACGAGGGGCTAGCCTACCCGTCCGAGCGCTGAGGTCGTAATCGAGGTGAACCGGGGCTCCCCGGAGGGGCCGCGAGGGCCTCCCGGGGAACCCGCGGAACGCCGTCAGGCGGTCTCCACCCCCACGTAGCTCTCGCGGAGGTACTCGTGAACCGCTTGCTCCGGCACCCGGAAGGACCTCCCCACCCGGATCGCCGGCAGATGACCGCTGTGCACCAACCGGTACACGGTCATCTTCGACACTCGCATCACCGAGGCGACTTCCGCCACGGTCAGGAACTGAACCTCGTTCAGAGGCCTCTCGCCAGCTGCAGCCATGACACACCTGAACCTTCCGCACTCGACGGCCACCGGCTTCCCCTTCCGGTGACACTTCGTCGTTGCGTGCTCACTCCCCAGAGTAGGGGCGGGTGATGCGAGTGGGGAAGAGGAGCTGCCATCGGCGGCCTACTGTGACAGACACGCTCGATTGAGTACATAGCGAGTAAGCGGTCGGTAGTAATCAGACCGCACAGCGTCATCAAGTGGAACGGCGACGGACACGCGCCCCTCCGCCTCCCCGACGAAGAGCGCGGGATCGTCCGTGTCGGCCAGACCGATGGCCTCGAACCCCAGCTGACCTGCTCCGCAGACCCATCCGTGGTCTCCGACCACCAGCTCGGGAAGCGGTCCTCCGGCCTCGGCGGCGGCCGCCAGCACGGTGCGAACCGGGAGCGGCGAGTGCGTGTGTGCGCCGGTCGCACGCCCGGGGGCCTGGGCTCCGGGTTCCCGCACCAGCGCGACTCCCCGTACGTAGTCCAGGTTGTACGTGCGTAGGCCGAACCGGGTCGTTATGTCGACAGAGCTACCCTGCGCCGGGGTGAGGACGGTACATCCGACCGCCGACAGGGCGTCCGCCAAAGCGGCGTAGAAACCGATCAGCCGATGGGGGTGCCCGGTGCCGAAAAGCACCGGCGCCCCGCGGCGGGCGGCCGTCCCGAGCCGCTCGGCGAAGGCGTGCAGCGCCGTCAGCGTCCGCTCAGGGTCGATCACATCATGCCCTGAAGTGTGACTGGGATCGGCCGAAACCCCGCACTTGTCGGCCATCAGCTCGATCAGCTCCTGCTGCCCCCAGGTCCACTCGGGATCCAGCCCGATCAGCACCCGGGGGTCGCGGGCCGCGAAGAGCCGATAGCTGCGCAGACTCTCCTCGCGCGAGGTGGCGACGGTGCCGGCCAGCCGAGCCGCCAGCAGATGCGCACGCAATGCTCCGGTGCTCAACACGCCAGCGATGCTGACGCATCGACGCCTCCACCACCCCGAAAACCCCGAAAACACCCCACAGTTGGCTCAATGACCCATGCGGCGCCTTCTCGGCGATCCCAGGGGCAACCTAGGCGAGCAGCCCGCGCAACGGGTACACGGCCCGCCGCGCCGCGAGAACGGCCTGGTCCAACCGGTCCGCGGGGTCGTACCCCGCCTCCCAGTCCTGGAAGGACACGGGCCACCGCCCGTCCGTCATCCGCATCGGCGCCAACTGCCGCGTCCGGGCGAACACCTCCTGCCGCCAGCTCTCGGGAATCACGGACTCGGGTTCCACCGGCCGCCCCGCCGCGATCCCCACGAGATGCGTCCAGGACCGCGGCACCACGTCGACCACCGCATAGCCGCCGCCCCCGAGCGCGACCCACCGCCCGTCGGCGTACTCGTGCGCCAGCTCGTGACAGGCGACCTGCACGGCCCGCTGCGCATCGAGCGACACCGCGAGATGCGCCAGCGGATCCTCGAAATGGGTGTCGGCCCCGTGCTGGGTGACCAGCACCTGCGGCCGGAAGTCGGCGATCAGCTCCGGCACCACGGAGTGGAAGGCCCGCAGCCAGCCCGCGTCCCCGGTCCCCGCGGGCAGCGCCACGTTCACCGCGGAGCCCTCCGCACAGTCCGCACCGGTCTCCTCCGGCCACCCGGTCTGCGGGAACAGCGTCCGCGGATGCTCGTGCAGCGAGATCGTCAGGACCCGCGGATCCTCCCAGAAGGACGCCTGCACCCCGTCACCGTGATGCACGTCCACATCCACGTAGGCGACCCGTTCCGCGCCCAGCTCCAGCAGTCGTGCGATGGCCAGCGAGGCGTCGTTGTAGATGCAGAAGCCCGAGGCGCCGCCCGGCATGGCGTGGTGCAGCCCGCCGGCGAAGTTGACCGCGTGCAGCGCGTCCCCGCGCCAGACCGCCTCGGCCGCCCCCACGGACTGCCCGGCGATCAGCGCGGACACCTCGTGCATCCCGGCGAACGCGGGATCGTCCATCGTCCCGAGCCCGTACGACTCGTCCGCCGCACCGGGGTCCACGGACGCGGCCCTGACCGCCTCCACGTAGTCCTCCCGGTGGACGAGCCGCAGCGTCGAGTCCCCGGCCGGCTTCGCCGCGACCACCTCGACCTCCCGGTCGAGCCCGAAGGCACCGACCAGGGACCGGGTCAGTGCCAGCCTGACCGGATCCATCGGGTGATCCGGGCCGAAGTCATAGCCCGTTACTGCCTCGTCCCACATCAGCTGTGTGCGGCCGCTCATGCTGGTCACCGTATCGGTCCGGTTCAGGAGTGAACGACCTGGCATACCTCAGGGTCAGCAGGACCAGCACCATCGGTACGAGCATGGCCCCCCGGTAGTTCCAGGCGTCCCCGAGCGCTCCGACCAGCGGCGAACCGACCAGGAAGCCGACGTAGTTGAAGATGTTGAGCCGCGCGATCGCCGTGTCGGAGGAGCCGGGGAAGAGCCGTCCGGCGGCCGCGAAGGTCTGCGGCACGATCACGCACAGCCCGAGTCCCAGCAGCGTGAATCCCAGCATCCCTGCCCACGCCCCCGGCGCCACCGCCACCACCGCGAACCCGAGCGCCGCCACCACCGCACCGGTCCGTACGACGGCCACCGCGCCGAACCGCCGCACCCCGAAGTCCCCGATCGCCCGCCCCAGCAGCGTCGTGACCATGTAGACGTTGTACGGGACGGTCGCCAGCTGCTCCGAACTGCCCAGCACGTCCTGCAGGTACTTCGCACTCCAGTTGGAGACCGTCGAGTCGCCGATGTAGGCGAAGGTCATCACCAGGCACAGCGGCAGCAGCAGCTTGAAGACGACCGGGCCGGTCTCCGCCGGGTCCTCCCCCGGTCCGCCAGCTGCCCCCGTCCCCGCCGCGGGGGCGCCCTGGTCCACGTACCAGCGGCTCCCCAGCAGGGCCGCCGGCAGCAGCACCGCCACCACCGGCAGATACGACGTGAAGAGCGACAGATGCCAGTGCGCCCCGGCCCACGCCAGCGAGGCGCCGACGATGCCGCCCAGGCTGTACACGGCATGGAAGCCGAGCATGATGCTGCGCCCGTACGTGCGCTGCAGACTCACGCCCAGCATGTTCATCGACGCGTCGAGCGCACCCACCGCGAGCCCGAACACCCCCAGGCAGAACGCGACTTCGGCCACCCGGTCACCGGCCCCGACCCCCAGCAGCGCCAGCAGGACGACGGGCTGCGACCACCTCAGCACCCGGCTGGGCGGCACCCGCTTGACCAACTGCTCCGTACAGACACTGCCGACTCCGGCGAGGATCGGCACGGCGGCGAGGAACGCGGGCAGCAGGGCGTCGGATATCCCGTAACGGTCCTGGATCGCCGGGATGCGCGTTACTAGCAGCGCGAAGGCGACGCCCTGGGCGAAGAAGCTGAACGCCAACGAGGCCCTACCGCGCCGCAGCACATCTGTCATGGCGGCGAGCGTAGGGCCCCGGCTTACCCGTGGGTAGATCAAGCAGAAGATGAATTCTGCTCAGCTCTTCGTCCGGTGGGCTACTTCGCCCGGGCGCAGAGCTCCTCCTTCAGCATGATCTCCATCGGGACGACCGCGAGCGCACCGCTGACGACGAACGCCACGGCCATGGAACCGATCATGATGACGGTGCCGAGCCAGACCATCGTGTCGACCGGCAGCGTGTAGGCGCCGACGACGCGGACCACGCACTCGCCGAGCAGCACCGCACCCCAGACGGCGGAGAAGGTCCGCTCCGCCCTGCGGAACCGCTGAGACCCACTGACCAGCCGCTCCCAGGCCGCCGCCTTCGCCGCGTCCCCCTTGATGAGGAACGGCGACATCGCCGCCGTCATCATCGGCCTCCCGAGGAGCACGGACACCAGGACCCCGACGCCGACGACGCTGCTGACCGCGCTGTCCTTCGCCAGCATCAGCCGCGGGTCGCCGGACAGCGAACCGAGCACCACCCCGGCCACGTTGACGACGAGGATGAGCGCCGCCAGCCCGTTGAGCCTGCGGTCCCGCACCGCACTCCACACGGTCCGCGCCGCCGGCAGCACACTGCTCCAGCCGAGCGCGGCCACGGTGCTCAGTCCGAGCCCGTCCTTGAGGAGGTAGAACGACGCGAGCGGCACCGCCACGTCCACGATCAACGGCATGAAGCCCTGCCGGACGGAACCGCGGCCCCCGGCCGGGCCCGTCGCAGCGGCAGGTGCCTCGGTGCTGGTCGCGGTGGCCGTGAGGCTCATGGTCGGGTCCCTCCGTAGTCGCTGTGTACGTCCCGTTCTCGACGTACACAGCTTGGCGCCCGGACCCGGGGCGGCAGTAGGAACGATCGTCCGGAACCGGGGATGACAAATGTCAGTGCCGCCGGACGGACGCCGTCACCCGAGGAGCGCCGCCAACTCCCCCATGTCACCGAAGAGTTGCGTCGCACCGCCGAGCCGCTCCGCAGGCGTCATCGCGGTGAACCCGTACACGTCCATGCCGGCCGCGTTCGCTGCCCGGACGCCGAGCGGGCTGTCCTCGACGACCGCACAGCGCTCCGCCGGTACGCCCATGCGTTCGGCCGCGTACAGGAAGAGGTCCGGCGCCGGCTTGCCCCGCCCCACGTCCTGCGAGCTGAAGATCCGCCCGTCGTCGAACCAGCGGTCGAGCCCGGTCGTACGGTGCCCCACCCGGATCCGCTCATGGCTCCCGGAGGAGGCCACGCAGTACGGCACCCCGTCCGCGGCGAGCTTCTCCAGCACCTGCACGGCACCGGGCACGGGCTGCAACTCCTGCTCGAAGGCGGCGAAGACCCGCGCGTGGAACACATCGTCGAAGTCCGCGGGGAGCCGCCGACCGGTCCGCTCCTCGACCGTGTCGTGGACGCGGTGCATGGCGGCGCCCATGTAATCGCGCAGGGAGTCCTCGTACGAGGTGGGGTGCCCCAGTTCGGTGAGGTACGCGGCCAGAAGCGTGTTGGAGATCGGCTCGCTGTCCACGAGGACGCCGTCGTTGTCGAAGATGACCAGGTCGTAGCGCAT
Source organism: Streptomyces sp. NPDC026417 (assembly GCF_055567695.1). Classification (NCBI taxonomy): domain Bacteria; kingdom Bacillati; phylum Actinomycetota; class Actinomycetes; order Kitasatosporales; family Streptomycetaceae; genus Streptomyces; species Streptomyces sp. NPDC026417. The sequence continues at coordinate 167 of NZ_JBVHPY010000029.1, read as the reverse complement.
GCTCCGACAATAAAGGACCCCGAAATGCAGAAAACCCCCGTACCGGTATCCCCGGTACGGGGGTTCTCTCACAATTTGTTCGGCGGCGTCCTACTCTCCCACAGGGTCCCCCCTGCAGTACCATCGGCGCTGTAAGGCTTAGCTTCCGGGTTCGGAATGTAACCGGG
>NZ_JBVHPY010000028.1:45364-90256 GCF_055567695.1 Streptomyces sp. NPDC026417 | reverse complement strand
TCTGGGGTTTTGTTTGTTTGGGGGGGGGGGAGGGGGGGGGGGGGGGGGGGGGGGGGGGGGGGGGGACCCCCCCCCCCCCCCCCCCCCCCCTGCCCCGTATCCGCACGGTCGGGGACACCTCCGGCGGGGAGGCACGGCGCCCGGCCCCTGCGCCGACGGCCCCCGGAGGGGTGTGTGCCCGAAGCGCCGGCCGCGGGGGGACTCTCCCGGCGTGCCCGATGCTCGACGACGTGTGTGAGCCGGACGGCCGGTCGGCCACCCAGGGACCCGTCGAGCAGGCCTGCCGCGCCTGCCGCGCCTGCCGGCGTGGCGACCCGGCCCGGGGCGGAGCCCCGCCGGGGGCGTTCGTGTGGGGCGGTGCCACGGGGGAACCCGGACAGCCGCTCCGACCGGGCCCCGCCCCCGGGTGCTTCGGCCGGGCGGCGCCACCGACGGAGCCGCATCGCTCCGGAACCGCACGAGAGGACTCGCGACGTGACGGACTCACCCGGAAAGAAGATCGTCGTCACCGGGGCCACCGGCAACGTGGGCACCAGCGTGGTGCGGCTGCTGAGCGAGGATCCCGGGGTCGGATCCGTGGTGGGGCTCGCGCGCCGGGTCCCGGACTGGTCGCCGCCCCGCACCACGTGGAAGGCCGTGGACCTGGCGGAGGACACCGACCCGGTCGAGCTGTTCCGCGGCGCGGACGCCGTGATCCACCTCGCCTGGAAGTTCCAGCCCGCCCGGAACCCGGCGGTCACCTGGCGCACCAACGTCCTGGGCAGCGCCCGGGTCTTCGAGGCCGTCGCCGAGGCGGGTGTCCCGGCGCTGATCCACGCCTCCTCCGTCGGTGCCTACTCACCCGGCCCCGACGGCCGCGCCGTCGACGAGTCCTGGCCCACGCACGGCTGGCCCGGAGCCGCCTACACCCGGGAGAAGGCCTACCTGGAGCGCGTCCTCGACACCTTCGAACGGGAACACCCCGGGACGCGCGTCGTGCGGATGAGGCCGGCATTCCTGTTCAAGCGGGAGTCGGCCAGTGAGCAGCGGCGCATCTTCGGCGGGCGCTTCCTGCCGGGGCCCGCGCTGAAGCCCGAGGCACTGCCGGTCGTCCCGGACATCCCGGGGCTGCGCTTCCAGGCCCTGCACACCGACGACGCGGCGGAGGCCTACCGCCTCGCGGCTCTCGGCGACGTGCGGGGCCCCTTCAACATCGCCGCCGACCCGCCGCTGGACGCCGGCGTCCTCGCGGAACTCTTCCACGCCAGGACCGTGCGCCTGCCGAGCGCGGTGGCCCGTGCCGGGCTCGCGGCGGCCTGGGCCCTGCACCTGCTGCCGGCGTCGCCGCAGCTGTTCGACGCCGTCCTGCGGGCCCCCCTGCTGGACTGCACGCGCGCCCGTACCGAGCTCGGCTGGCAGCCGCGGCACACCGCCGTCGAGGCGCTGGAGGAGCTGCTGGAGGGCATGCGGAGCGGTGCGGGAGCGGACACGGCCCCGCTGCAGGGACACACCGTGGGCTGACGTGTGGGGCGCGCGCTCCTGGGCACTCACGAGCCGGCGCGTGCGCCGCGCTTCCCCCCAGCAGGAAAGGCAGTACCCATGAGTGACAACGGGCGGCAGCAGAACCCCGTCGACCAGCACCCGCGGCCCGACTTCCCGCAACAAGACCAGCAGCACCCCGGGTGGACCGGCCCCATGGACCCGCCGCCGGACCACGGCGAGGAGTCCTACCGGGGCAGCGGCCTGCTGACGGACCGCAAGGCACTTCTGACCGGCGGGGACTCCGGCATCGGCCGGGCCGTGGCCCTCGCCTACGCCCGCGAGGGTGCGGACGTCCTGTTCACCCACCTGCCCGAGGAGGCCGACGAGGCCCGGGAGACCGCGCGGCTGGTGGAGGACGCCGGACGCAAGGCGATCGCGGTGCCCTGCGACATCCGCGAGGAGGAGCAGTGCCGCCGCCTGGTCGAGCGCGCCGTCGCGGAATTCGGCCGGATCGACATCCTGGTCAACAACGCCGCGTACCAGATGTCCCAGCCGGACGGCATCTCCGCGATCTCCACGGAGCAGTTCGACCGGGTGGTGCGCACGAACCTGTACGGCATGTTCTGGCTGTGCAAGCTGGCCCTGCCGCACATCCCCGAGGGCGGCTCGATCATCAACTCCACGTCCGTCCAGGCCTACAAGCCGAGCCCGCACCTCCTCGACTACGCCATGACCAAGGGCGCGATCGTGACGTTCACCCAGGGCCTCGCGCAGATGGTCGCCGGCGACGGCGTCCGCGTGAACGCGGTGGCCCCGGGCCCCGTCTGGACACCGCTGATCCCCGCGACGATGCCCGACACGGCCGAGTTCGGGAAGCAGGCCCCGCTGGGACGGCCCGCCCAGCCCGCCGAGATGGCCCCCGCGTACGTCTTCCTCGCCTCGCAGCAGGCGAGCTTCATCACCGCGGAGATCATGAACGCCACGGGCGGGACGCCGCTGCCCTGACCGGGCGACGGACGGCCCGGCTCACGGGGCCGGACCACCTGGCGGGCAGCGCGTACGACCCCGGCCGGGTACCCGAAACGCTTGCCGAACACGACGGACGACGAGGCCGGGCGGGCCGAGACGCCGGCCGGGCACGACCACGAGGACAGGAGCACGGTGGAACAGCGGGCGACCCGACAGACGTCCGGCAAGGAACGCCGCGTCGTCCTGCACACCCTGAAATGGGAACTGCGGGAGATCTCGCGTTCGGTGCACCGGGCCTTCACGGAGGCCGGCTCCGAACGCAACACCGCCGTACAGTCCCTCAAGGCGGCGGCGGCCGCGCTGCTGGCGTGGGCGGTGGCCGGCTGGTGGTGGGACGCGCCGATGGCGCTGCTGGCGCCCTGGACGGCGCTGTTCCTCATGCACAACACCGTCTACCGCTCCCTGCTGTCCGCGCTCCAGCAGCTCGTCGTGGTGCTGGTGGGCACCCTGCTGGCCGCCGGGGCGGGCGTGCTCACGCACAACGAGATGGCCGCGATGGCCCTGGCGCTGCCGGTCACCGTCCTCCTCGGCAACTACGCACGCTTCGGGTCCAACGGCCTCTACGCACCGACCGCCGCGCTGTTCGTCCTCGTCTACGGCTCCTACACCGGCGCCGACATCCTGCACCGGCTGCTGGAGACGCTGCTCGGCGCGGTCATCGGCATCGGTGTCAACGCCCTGGTCCTCCCGCCCGTCCACACCCGGCGCGTGACCCAGCTCCGCGAACAACTCCCGCGGTCCTGCGGCGACCTGCTGCACCATGTGGCCGACGAGCTGGCCGAGGAGTACGACCAGGAACACGCCCGCCACTGGTACGAGAGCGCGCAGCGCCTCACCGACAGGGTGACCGAGCTGCGCGAGGCACGGCGCTGGTCGGACGAGAGCTACCGGATCAACCCGGCGCGACGGCTGCGGCGGGTCCCGCCGGAACCCCCGGCCGCCTGGGACTTCGTCTGGGACCAGGTCACCGAGCATCTCGTGCGGACCATGCGCACGCTGGCCGAGGCCGCCGTCCGGCCCCCGCTCCCGGCCGAGGCACGCGACGCACTGGCGACACTGCTGCGCGCGGCGGGCGACGTCTGCCTGCTCGACGACCACCTCACGGACGGCGCACGGCACGACGACGGCCACCTCGCGGACGGCCCGCCGTACGGCGACGACCGGACCCACCGGTGCAGGCGCGCGCTGGCCCGCGCCTCCGCGGCGCACCGCCGTCTCACCGCCGCGACCGCGGACGGGCGCCGGGTGCTCACCCCGACCACGGGCGGGGTGCTCGCCGACACCCGGCGGCTCCTGTCGGCCCTGCTGCGCAGTGCGGACCCCGGTTCGGCCTTCGACGCGGTGGCCCCGGCGCGCGAGCACGTGGAACAGCAGCCCGCGGGCCGCTGAGTCGCGCCGTCCCGGCGGGTGAGCGGGCCTGCGTCCCGCGCTCCGGTGATCCGCGAGGATGTCCCGGTTCCCGTCGCGGGCCGGCGCGCGGGAGGCCCCGCGCAGGCCGCTGGGCCATCCGGGCACCGCGGCGCTTCGGCCGCGACGGGCTGGGAACCCGGGGCCCATGAACACGTACGCGGACGAGCAGAAGTCGTACTGGATCGAGACGGCGCCGGCCCCGGACCTGCCGTCCCTGGACGCGGACATCACCGTCGACGTCGCCGTGATCGGCGCGGGGATCGCGGGTCTCAGCACGGCCTGGGAACTGGCCCGCCGGGGCCGCAGCGTGGCGGTGCTGGAGGCCGACCGGATCGCCGCGGGCGTCACCGGCCACACCACCGCCAAACTCAGCGCGCTGCACACCCTCGTCTACGCACGGCTGCGGCGCATCCGGGGAGCCGATGCGGCCCGGCTGTACGCGCGTTCCCAGACGGACGCCATCAGGCACGCGGCGGAGGTCGTGGACGAACTCGGCATCGACTGCGAGTGGGAGGACACCGCCGCCTACACGTTCGCGCAGGACCCCTCGGGCGTCGACGAGCTGAAGGAGGAGGCCCGGGCGGCGCGGGAGGCCGGACTGCCCGCCGAGTACGTGACGGAGACGGGCCTGCCGTTCCCGGTCGCGGGCGCGGTCCGGGTCACGGAGCAGGCGCAGTTCCATCCCCGTAAATACCTCCTCGCACTCGCCGACGACCTGCGCCGCCGGGGCGCGGTGATCCACGAGCGGACCAGGGTCGTCGGACTCAAGGAGGGCGAGCCCTGTCAGGTCACCACCGAGAACGGGGCCGTGGTCACGGCGAGGGACGTCGTCGTCGCCACCCATTACCCGATCTTCGACCGGGCCCTGCTCTTCACCCGGCTCTCGCCGCGCCGCGAACTCGTCCTGACCGCACCGCTGTCGGCCGACCTCGATCCTGACGGCATGTTCATCACCAAGGAGCAGGGCACCCGCTCGCTGCGCACCGCCCCGTACCGGGAAGGGCAGCGGCTCCTGATCGTCACCGGCGAGCACTTCACGCCCGGCACCGCCGACGTCGAGGAGCGGTTCGGGCGGCTCGCCGCATGGGCCACCGGGCATTTCGGAGAGCTCTCCTTCACCCACCGCTGGGCCACCCAGGACAACGACTCCAGCGACTCCGTGCCGCTCGTCGGGCCGCTCCACGCGGGCAGCCGGCACGCGTACGTGGCCACCGGCTTCGGCGGCTGGGGCCTGAGCGGGGGCATCATGGCGGGCCGGCTGCTGGCGGCGCTGGTGAGCGGTGAGAAGTCGCCGTGGAGCGACCTCTACGACCCGAGGCGAGTGCTGTCGGCGGTGCGCGAGGCCCCGGCCTTCCTCAAGAACCAGGCGAAGGTCGCCCGCCACTTCGTCGGCGACCGGCTCTCCTCGGGGCCCGCGCACTCGGTGGACGACATCGCTCCCGGCGACGGGGCGGTCGTGCGCGTCGACGGCCGGCGGTGTGCGGTCTACCGCGACGACAGCGGACAGGTGCACGCCGTCTCCGCGCGCTGCACGCACCTCGGCTGCCTGGTGGCCTTCAACCGGGCGGAGCGGACCTGGGAATGCCCCTGCCACGGTTCGCGCTTCGGCACGGACGGCGAGATCGTCCAGGGTCCCGCCACCAGCCCGCTGGAACGACGGGACATCTGATCGCGTGTGCCGTTGCCGCCCGGCCTGGGGTGGTGGCGGTCCCCGCCGCGGCGGGGACCGAAGACGCGGAGGTCAGCGGGGGTCGGTGAGGAGTGGAGGTGGATTACTTGTTTGCTGCGGGGTACCCGGCACCCATGGATGCGACGGGATACGACCTGGCTGTTTTCAAGGACGCTGCGTTCGGCGTGATGGGCGCCTTCGTGGGCGGACTCATCATCGCCGGTGCGCTGATCTGGGCGGTCCGGCTCGGCATCAAGGTGCGGCGCCGCGAACCCGGGCCCCCGAAGCCCGAGGAGCAGCCGACGCTGCCGCCGACCGGTGCCGTCCGCGAGACCAGGGAGACCCGGGAGCCGGACGAGGTTCCCCGGGCCGCGGACGAGAGCGAGCGGCTGCGTCCGCAGCAGGTCCACCAGTCCGGAAGCAGGACCTCCGGCGATCAGGACCAGCCGCGGCCCCGCTGGGACTCCGGCTCCAGCGGTTCCTTCGGCAGCGGCGGTTCCGGCCGCACCTGACCCCGAGCTCCCGGCGCATGAGGGGGACACGTGGGGGGACTCGAACGGCACGGGGTTCGGAAGGGCAGCCCCGCTGAGCTCTCCGACGCCGCGAGGCGCGGAGGGCTCCGCCCTTTCCGGCCCGCACCGGCCGGTGGAGCGACGGCCCCCGTGCCGACGCCTTGCGGGGGCGCGCGGGCCGCACCCTCTGACCCGTCCCGGGATACGTGAACTCCGTTTCGCCCTTTTGTATACGCGAATGCCTCGCCGTATGCTGGGGCGATGGGCGGAGTACCGGAGACACACACAGGCTGGACCTTCCTCACCAACCACGCCCGCGTGCTGGCCGCGATCGCCGAGGATCACACCACCCGGATCCGCGACATCGCCGCCCGTTGCCGGCTCACCGAGCGCGCGGTCCAGAAGATCATTTCCGATCTGGAGCAGGACGGGTATCTCACGCACACCCGGCAGGGCCGCTCCAACGAGTACCGCATCGAGAAGGGGACCATCCTCAGGCACCCCGCGGAATCCGGTCTGGCGGTGGGGGATCTGCTGTCCCTCCTGGCCCGGCACGACCGCCGGCACACGGAGCAGCGGCCCCGGCAGGAGGCGGAACCCGAGCACACGCGCAGTCCGAAGGTCGACCACTGAGCCCACGGCGTGCGGGGCCGCCCGCCATGACGCGGGCGGCCCCGGGGAAGGGTCGGCCGGTTCCGCGGAACGCCCCCGTCGCCGCTCAGGCCGTCAGGTGCGCCACCACCGACTCCATCGCGCGGCGCACGGCCTCGCGTGACTCCTCGACGGCGTCCAGGCTCTCGAAGCCGTGGCGGGCCCGCGGTACGTCGATCACCTCCACCGCCGCCCCGCAGTCCTCGGCCGCCACGAGGAACTCCTCGACGGTGGCGGCGATCTCCGGTGCCTCCAGTCCCACACGGGTCAGTACGAGCGGCAGGGCGCCCGCGCCCGCCACCGCCTTCGCCGGGTGGAAACGGCTGTCGTCCAGGCCCCAGTTGGGCAGCGGCACCAGTACCGGGTAGGTGGCCGCCAGGCAGCGCAGCCACGAAGGGGGCGCATCCAGCCACTCCGCCGTGAGCGGGCCGCCGCCCGAGAAGAACCAGAGCGCGATCCGGTCCGCGTCGACGCGCGGATCGGCCCGGACCACCTCCACGGCGGCGGCCACGTCCGCGGCGGCGCGCGCGTAGTCGTCCACGCTGTGCAGCCGGTGGTCGAGCGTCACTCCCACCACACCCCGGTCCGCCGCGTGGCGGGCGTATCCCGTCATGGTCGGCCAGTCCCTGGGGGTCGGCCGGGCCCCGGCGGGCACCGGGCCCCCGTGCACGAAGACCACCGCCGGACGCGGGCCCTCGGCCGAGGGCAGGTACAGGTCGACGTTCTCCCGCCGCTCGCGCGGGAGTTCGGGCACGTCCAGCAGGAACGGCCGCAGATGGGCGGGCGGTTCGGCCGGGCCGGGTGCCTTCAGCCGGTGGCCCTCGCCGGCCGCCGCCGAGAGCAGGACCTCCGCGAGTGCCCCGGGGCACGACAGCATCGGCCAGTGTCCGGTGGGAAGTTCGAAGAAGGTGACACGCGGATCGGTGAGCGTCCGCAGGGCGGGGTCGCCCAGGTCCACCTGGATCTGCACCAACTCGATGCTCACGCCGTTGCCGGTGCAGAGCACGCCGGTACTGGGCACCGCGGCGACCGCACCGGTCAGCCGCAGCGGTTGGAGCAGGGTGCCCAGCGGCTGCGGGGCGGCGAGGGCGGTCAGCCGGTCCAGCGCCGCGTCGGGGACACCCGCGGTGCTGCCCCAGGACTGCCACCCGTCGCGGGACGGCGGAGGCAGCGCCCCGTGGGCGGCCTGGGCCGCACCGCCCGGCGCGTGCCCGGCCAGCCGCCTCCGCAGCGACTGGTCGGGCACCGCGGCCAGGGCCGGGTCGCCGTCCTGCGGCATCCCCGCGTCCAGGTGCACGATCCGGGCGATGCGGCCGGCCCGCCGGTCGGCCGCGGCCCTCACCGGATGGATGCCGTAGTCGTGACCGACCAGCACGATGTCCGGGTCGCCCGCCGTCGCACCGGCCGCGTCGATCACCTGGAGCACGTCCGCGACATGCGTCTCCAGATCGACGGCGGCGTCCGCGGCGGCCCGGGGGCCGTCCAGTCCGGTGAGGGCGACCGCGTGCACCTCGGCGCCCGCCGCGGCCAGCCGCGCGCCGGTCTCCTCCCACACGTGCGCGCCGGTGAACATGCCCGGCACCAGAACGAAAACGGTCATGGTCCGCTCCCTCGTACGTCGTCGTCCGCGACCCGTCCCGATCACCCGGCCGCGCTCGCCGGTACGGTAGGAACTCCCCCTGAGGGAGGTTCAAGTGTTCTCGTCGCACGACGGTCTGTGCAGCATCGGTGAACTCGCCGAGCAGGCGGGCGTCACCGTCAAGACCGTTCGCTTCTACTCGGACCGCGGGCTGCTTCCCGAGGCCTCCCGCAGCTCCGGCGGACACCGCCGGTACGGCCCGGACGCACTCGCCCGGCTGCGTCTGATCCGCTCCCTGCGCTCCTTCGACCTGCCGCTGCCCGAGGTGCGCCGCATCCTCGACGAGGAGGAGGGGGCCGGTGCGCCGGGCGGGGTCCTGGAGGACGCCGTCGCCGGGCAGCTGCGCGAACTCGGTTCCCGGCTCAGGGAGTTGCGCTGGCGGGAGGCGGCGCTGCGGCTGGTGCAGGAATGCCCTCCCGGTGAGCGGTCCGAACGGCTCCTCCTGGTCGGAGCCATGGCGGTCCCGCCGAGCACGGCTCCGCTGGCCCGGTTCTGGCGGGCGTGGCTGCCGCCGCGGATGCCGGCCCGGTCGACGGCCGCGTTCCTGGAGGTGGCCGTGCCGCAGCCGCCCGAGGATCCCGAACCGGCCCAGGTCCTCGCCTTCGCCCGGCTGAACGCCCTGACGCTCGGGCCGTGCCCGGGCGGGGAACGGCCCCAGCCGGAGGCGCACCGGAGCGCCGGTGTCCGCGGGGCGGCGGTGCTGTACGCGGGGCTCGCCGAGGCGTACGAGCTGGCGGGCGTGCAGCTGCGGCGGGACCGGGCACCGCACCCGGGCGAGGCACTGGACGGTTTCGTGGCCGCGTACGTCAGCGCCTACGGCGCCCGCGACACCCCGGACTTCCGGCGCCTACTGGCTCGGCAGCTGGCGGCCGATCCGCGCATCGACCGGTACTGGGAGCTGGTGGCCGAGGTGATCACCCCGCCGGGCGGCCGGACGGAGCCCACCCCCGGCTCCGCGCACGACTGGCTGCTCGCGGCGCTGGAGGCGCAGACCCGCGTCGCGGCGGCCTGAGAACCACGACCGCCGGGGCACGGCACCGGGCACTCGCGGGCACGGGGCCGGGCGAGAGGCGACGGCACCGCCCCGCCGGGCCGTCAGCCGAGGACGAACGGGAGTCGCGCGGCCGTTTCGCCCAGCGCCGCCCGCTCCGCGGCGGTCGGCGCGCGCCGTCCGGTGCCCACCAGCAGGGCGTCCTCGTCGGTGAACGCCGCCGGGAAGTCCGTCCCGGCGATCGCTTCCAGCATCGCGCGCGACCGGGCGAGCCCCTCCGCCGGCGGTCCCGGCACGTGCCGCAGGTGCGCGACCAGGTCGAGGTGGTGCAGCGTCCACTCCAGGACGTACGCCGAGAGGTAGTCGGCGGCCGTGAGGACCTGCCCGCGGGTGCCCACCCGGAGCTCCGGGTCGGCCAGTGCGGCGGCACGGCCGGCTGCGGAGCCGACGTCGTCGAGGTGGAACCTCAGCAGCCACGCTTCCTCGTAGGCGGCCGCCAGCCGGACGGTCAGCGCGTCGAGCGGATCGTCCCCGGCCGGTGGTGTACCGGTGACCTCCCAGTACGACAGGGCGTCGCGGGTCGGCTCCGTCACGGCGGGTGTCGCCAGGGTGATCAGGACGTCCTGGGCGTCGATCACCAGATGGCACACCAGGTCCCGTACGAGCCAGCCGGTGCAGCCCGAGGGCCGGGCGAAGTCCTCGTCCGGAAGGGCGGCGACCGCCGCGCGCAGCGCTGTCCACGTGAGCGAGAAGAGATCCACGTCGGCACGGTAGTGCCTGGGCGGAGGGGCGCGCGGGGGCGCCTGTTGCCCTCCGGTGACATTCGGGACGGATCCGTAGCGCGGGTGCGGGGCAACGATCGGGCGCCCTGGCGGGTCGTACGGGGCGTGGTGGTCGGCCGGAGGCATTCTTCGGAGGGACCGCACACGCCTGATGACGAACCATCAACTGGGGGAGACATGAACATCCGCACCCGTGGCACGCGGCTCGTCCTGGCCGCTCTGGCGGTCGGCGCCGTGGTGACCGCGACCGCCGTCCCGGCGAGCGCCGCCGTCCGGTCCGCGTCCGGCACACCCCGCTTCCTGTCGCCCGGCGAGCTGCCGCCGCATCCGTCGTCCGCCTGGTACGCGGGGGACGTGACCGCCGGTCAGCCGGACCCGCTGCCGATCTGCGTCGGGGAGGCGCTGCCGTCGATCGCGAGCCACCGCACCTACTGGACCGACTACGACACCAACGCGCTGCAGGTCACCGTCACGGAGCGCAGCGAGAAGCGGGCCAAGGACTTCGCGGCCCTGCTGCGCAAGGGTCTCGACGGCTGTGCCGAGCAGCTGATGGAGCAGGACCCCGAGGTGACGGCGACGCAGAAGTACTACGGCAAGCTGAAGGTGGAGGAGGGAGCCCACGTCTACGGGGTCCACACCGAGACCTCCTGGGGTGCCTCCGACATCAGTCTGTTCTCGGTCGGCCGGGACGGCACCACGGTGACGCTGGTGAAGTGGTCGCAGATGGGCACCTTCAAGCAGGCCCAGGTGAAGGACTTCAAGAAGACGACCGTCAGGGCCGTCAACAAGCTCTACTGAGCACGGGCCCGGCACGGACGGGTGCGGGACGGGCCCGGACGCGCGGCGCACCCCGCCCGCGTCCGGGCCCGATCCGTGATTCCCAGGAATGCCCCGGCCGGGTCCGGGTACGCGACGGGGGTTGCGCCCCGGGGCGATCTTGTCCCGGGTGGCCCGTCCGTACTACCTGGGAATCAGCCATGGAGACACCCTCGAACGACCACACCGGACCCGTGGAGGACTACGCCGCGGCCCCCGTGCCCGCGACTCCGGCGCAGGAGGCGCTGGACACCCTCGCCCGCAATACCCAGGACGTGGTGGCGCTGGACACGCTGGCCGGGAGCGACGTCCTCGTCCCCGTACCCGACGACGCCGCCGAGGAGGACGCGGTCGACCCCTCGGCCGTGGCCCTGCCCGTGCTGGACCAGCCGGGTGGTGAGCAGGTGGTCCCGGTGTTCACCTCCGAAGTGGAGATGGCCGGCCTGCTTCCCTCCGTCTCGCGCTACCGTCTCGTGCCGCTGGGAGCACTCGCCTCGCAGTGGCCCACCAGCGATCTGTCGCTCACCATCGACGCCAGTTCGCCGCACGGTCTGACCCTCACCTCCGAGGGCGTCCGCACCCTTCTGGCCCGGCCGCGGGCGTAACCGCCGCGCGCCGTCCGGGCCCGGCCGCCGTCCAGGAGGGGAGTGGCCGGGCCCGTCCCACATGCTCCTCGTGGCGGCCGCCGCGCGAGGGAACCGTCAGGCGTCCAGCGTGCGGGCGAGCGCGGCCCGTTGCAGGGGGAGCGCCTCGGCGTGCAGGTCGCGGCCCTTGGCGGTGAGGGCGACCCACACTCCGCGCCGGTCCTCCTGGCAGACGGTGCGCTCGACCAGCCCCTCCTTCTCCAGCCGGCCGATCAGACGCGACAGCGCGCTCTGGCTCAGATGGACCCGGCCCGCGATGTTCTGCACGCGGCACTGCTCACCCGCGTCCGCCGCGGCGCCGGTGGCGAGGATGTCCAGTACCTCGAAGTCGCTGGCACCGAGGCCGTGCGGATGCAGGGCACGGTCGATCTCGCACATGGTGCGCGCGTGCACCGACAGGATGTCCCGCCACTGCTCTTCAAGGCGGGCGCCGGACGTCTTGGCTGCCATATATGCACGGTAACAGACATCCGGCCATTCATTGACCACGCAACTACTGCAGGTGCATGGAGTCCGCGCCCCGGCCCGCCCTCATGGACGCGCCCGTGCCGGACTAGGAACCGGCGGGGTCCTGGAGCAGGCCGATCAGGTTGCCGTCCGCGTCCTTCACGAAGGCGATCAGCCTGCCGCCGCCGACGTCCTGGACGTCCTGGAGCGTCTGGGCCCCCGCGTCGAGGAGCGCCGCGAGCGAGGCCTTGACGTCCGCCACCTTCCAGTACGGCACCGGGCCCGTCATGCCCTTGGCGTGGCCGCCCGGATCCAGCCCGATCTCCTGCCCGGCCGCCCGGAAGCCGACGTAGTAGGGCTCGTCCACGTACGGGTCCACGCCCAGCAGGGCACGGAAGAGGGCCTTGCCCTGCGCGAGGTCCTTGACGGGATAGATGACGGTCGTGAGGCCGGCGGTCATGGCGTACTCCTCCGAGATCGCTGAGAGCCGGCCTTCCCGCGCCGGCCCCTCCACGCTAGAACGGGGGAGGGCGGACCGCTTCTCCGATCCTGACCGGTCGTCGTTCCGCTCTCACGTCGACTCGCGCCGCACCAGCTCCGTCGGCAGGATCACCGCGGCCGGGTCCTGCTCGCCCTCGACCCGGGCGAGCAGGACCCGCACCATCTCGGCGCTGATCCGGTCCCGGGGCTGGCGGATGGCTGGTGAGGGCGGGCGAGGCCGAGGTGGCCGCGGGGGAGTCGTCGAAACCGCCGACCCCCAGGTCCTGCGGGACCCGGCGCCCCGCCTTGTGCGGGGCCGCGAGCACCCCCTGCGCCATCGGACCGGAGGCGACGAAGACCCCGTCCATGTCCGGCGCGAGGGCCAGCAGCCGTTCGGGCCCCGCCTCGCCGCTCGCCCGGACCCCAAGGGCCCGGCGTCCGGCAACGGCTATGAGAACCAGGCGCTCTTCGACTGCGAAGACGGGGCCCTTCCGGCCATGTCGTGGTTCCGCCGCCGCTGAGCGCGCCGGAGGGCCCGGCTGCCGCGGCAGCCGGGCCCGTGAGCGCGAACGGGTCCGCGAAGGCTGCCCCGGTGGCTGTTTCTGCCCGTTCGGCCTCCGCCAAAGGACCGAAGGGCCCTGCGCGCCGCCGCCGGACGCGGGACAGTGGCCGGAGAAGCCGCGACGGAGGGGGACGAGATGCTGAAGGTACCCGCCGGTGAAGACCGCCTGGACATCCTGGAGTGGATGAAGGATCCCGCCGGGGTCCGTCCGCGCCGCCCGCTCCGCGACCGGGACGTGGAAGCCGTCAGCCCCGCCTCCGTCGCCGCCGCACTCGGCATGAGCCTGCCCGTGGCGAGAGCGCACCTCGAACTCCTCGCCCGGCTGGGGCTCCTGCGCACCGAGCGGAGAGCGGGACGTACGGTCTACCGGCGCGACGAGTACCGCATCGCCGAGGTCAAGCACCTCTTCGAGAAGGGCTGGTAGCCGCTGCCCCCGCCGGACACCCGGTGAGGGCACCACCCGTACCCCGCCCCACGACCGACCGGAGACACTCATGGCCCCGTCGCCCGACCACCGGCACCCCGCCGCGCTCACGCCTCGCCGTTACGTCGGGATCGGCGGCCGGGGACCCGAGGACGTGGTCGCCGACGGCCGCGGCCGGGTGCTCACCGGCGACGAGCACGGCCGCATCCTGCGCCTGGACGGCCTCGCCGGGCCCGGTCCGGCGCGCATCGAGACGCTCGCCGAGACCGGTGGCAGGCCGCTGGGCCTGGAACTGCTCCCGGACGGCGGCCTGTTGGTCTGCGACGCCCGCAGGGGACTGCTCAGGGTCGGCCTGGAGGACGGGGCCGTACGCGTCCTGGCGGACTCGGTGGCCGGCGAGCCGCTCCGGTTCTGCAGCAACGCGGTCGCTCTCTCCGACGGAACCGTCTACTTCACCGTCTCCAGTCGGCACCACCCGCTGGAGCACTGGATCGGCGACCTCGTCGAACACACCGGATCCGGCCGTCTGCTGCGCCTCGCGCCGGGCGACAAGGAACCCGAAGTCGTCCTGGAAGGGCTCCAGTTCGCCAACGGGCTCGCCCCGGCGGCCGACGAGTCGTTCCTCGTCGTCGCCGAGACCGGGGCCGCCCGCCTCGTCCGTCACCGGCTCACCGGACCGGAGGCCGGGCGGACGGAGACCTTCGTCGGCGACCTTCCCGGGCAGCCCGACAACATCTGGCGCGGCCCTGACGGCCTCATCTGGGTGGCGCTGGCCGGACCCCGGGTCGGCGCCCTGGAACTCCTGCACCGGCGCGGCCCCGCCGTACGGCGCGCGGCGGCCCGGGTGGCGGTGCACGCCCCCTTCCGCCCGACCGGGTTCGCCGCGGTCCTGGCCGTCGACGACGACGGACGGACCGTGCACCACCTGGAGCGCCGCCACTCCCGTTTCCGCATGGTGACCAGCGTGTGCGAGGCCGACGGCCTGCTCGTCCTCGGCAGCCTCTGGGAGAAGGGCGTCGCGGTCTGCGAAGCGCCGTCTGCCGGGCGCTGACCCGCGTGCGCGGGCGGCACACCCGGAGTTACGCTGTTCACCGGCCGTGATCTTGTCCGCGGTGCGGCGGTGGGGCCCGCCCCGCCCGGACCGCGGCGGGGGTGCCGCCGACGGTCCCTCCCCGGCGAGGTCGTGCGCCCGGTCCGCCGGCGCCCGGCGAGGAGGAGTCGTACGTCCATGACAGTGCCCCATCCCGAGCGGACGGACGTGCCCGCCTCCCCCTCCGGGCCCGCCGGTCCGGACGTCGTCCTGCCCCGGCCCGCCCGTCGCTCCTCCTGGCGTGAGCAGTCCCCGATCGTGGCGGTGGTCGCCCTCGGCGGCGGCATCGGCGCGACCGCCCGGTACGGTGCCTCCCTGCTGTGGCCCGCGCAGCACGGCGGCTTCCCCTGGACCACGTTCGGCGTCAATGTGGCCGGCTGCGCCGTGATCGGCGTCTTCATGGTGGTGATCACCGAGGTGTGGGCGGCCCACCGTCTGGTGCGCCCGTTCTTCGGCACCGGGGTACTGGGTGGCTTCACCACCTTCTCGACGTACGCCGTCGACATCCAGCGGCTGGTCGACACGGGACACGCCCCGACGGGCATGGCCTACCTCGCCGCGACCCTCTGCGCGGCGCTCGCGGCGGTGTGGCTCGCGGTGGCCGCGACGCGCCGTGCCCTGGCGAGGGGGCGGCGATGACGAGGCTGACGGGCAGCGCCCTGCGGGTGACGATCCTGATCGGCGAGAACGACACCTGGCACCGCAGACCGCTCTACACGGAGATCGTGCACCGCGCCCGGGCCGCCGGTCTCGCGGGCGCGAGCGTCTTCCGGGGCATCGAGGGCTACGGCGCCTCCTCCCTGATCCACACGACCAGGCTGCTCTCCCTGAGCGAGGACCTGCCGGTCGCGATCGTGATCGTGGACACCGCGGAGCGCGTACGCGCCTTCCTGCCGCAACTGGACGAACTGGTCACCGAGGGGCTCGTGATCCTCGACGACTGCGAGGTCATCCGGTACGCGGGCCGCGGGGGCGAGCCGGGCGAAACGGGCGGGGAAGGTAAGAGGTCGTTGTGAACTGGCTGCTCGTCGTCGCCGGCGCCGTGGTCGGCGCACCGCTGCGCTATCTGACGGACCGCGCGGTGCAGTCCCGGCACGACAGCGTCTTCCCCTGGGGCACCTTCGCGGTGAACGTCGTCGGCTGCCTCGTCCTCGGCCTGCTGACCGGCGCCGCCGCCGCGGGCGCCGCGACCTCGCACCTCCAGCTGCTGCTCGGCACCGGGCTGTGCGGCGCGCTCACCACGTACTCGACGTTCTCCTACGAGACGCTGCGGCTGGCCGAGGGCGGTGCCCGGTTCCACGCGGCGGCCAACGTCGTCGCGAGCGTGGCGGCGGGGCTCGGTGCGGCGTTCGCCGGGGCCGCCCTGGCCGAGGCGTGGTGGGGATAGGGCCTGTCCGGCCGTTCGGCGATGGTCGGGGAGGGGCGCGTCCGTGTAGTAAGACTGTGCCCGCCGCACTCCTTCCCTGAGCAGAACGGGATCCCATGAGCGTCATCAGCGTCGGTCAGGCCGTCGTCCTCGGAGCCGTCGAGGGGGTGACCGAGTTCCTGCCCGTCTCCTCGACCGGCCATCTGAAGATCACCGAGGGGCTGATGGGGATTCCCGTGGACGACGACGCCGTCGTCGGTTTCTCGGCGGTCATCCAGGTGGGTGCGATCGCCGCCGTGCTCGTGTACTTCTTCAAGGACATCGTCCGGATCGTCTCCGCCTGGGGCCGCGGACTGCGCGACCCGGAGGCGCGCCACTCCCACGACTACAAGTTCGCCTGGTGGGTCATCTGCGCCACGGTGCCGATCGTGGTCGTGGGTCTGGCGGCCAAGCCGCTCATCGAGGGACCGCTCGCCTCGCTGTGGGTGGTCGCGGCCTCCCTGATCGCGGGCAGCGGTGTCATGTGGGCGGCGGACCGGCTGGGCCGGCACAAGCGCGGCGAGGACGACACCTCGTTCAAGGACGCCATGCTGGTCGGCAGTTCGCAGATCCTCGCCCTGCTCTTCCCCGGCTTCTCGCGCTCCGGCGCCACGATGTCGACCGCGCTGCTGCTCGACCTGGACCGGGTGGCGGCCACCCGGCTCTCCTTCTTCCTCGGCATCCCGGCCCTCACCGGCGCCGGCCTGTACGAGCTCAAGGACGCGCTCGGCACGGGGGTGGGCGCCGCTCCGCTGGCGGCCGGCACGACCGTCTCGTTCGTCGTGGCGTACGGCTCCATCGCCTGGCTGCTGAAGTACGTCGCCAAGCACTCGTTCAACGCCTTCGTCGTCTACCGGATCGCCGTCGGCGTCCTGCTGCTCGGACTGCTCGGAGCGGGCGTCCTCTGACGCGCGGGACGAGCCCGCCGGGCACGCGCGCGGCACAATGGCGATCATGCCCGTGCCCTCGTCGTCCCTCATGTTCCAGCCGGTGCTGGAACGCATCGCCACCGAGATCGCGCAGCGGCCCGGCCGCGGGCGGCCCGCCGACTACATCCCGGCGCTGGCGGCCTGCGACCCGCGCCGGTTCGGGATGGCCGTCGCGGAACTGGACGGCACGGTGTACGGCGTGGGGGACTGGCGGCGGCCGTTCTCGACGCAGTCCATCACGAAGGTCTTCACGCTGGCGCTCGACCTGGCCCGCGAGGGCGACGAACTGTGGGAGCACGTCGGCCGCGAGCCCTCCGGCAACCCGTTCAACTCCCTGGTGCAGCTGGAGTACGAGAACGGCATCCCCCGCAACCCGTTCATCAACGCGGGCGCCCTCGTCGTCACCGACCGGCTGCAGACCCAGACCGGTGACGCGGCGGACGCGCTGCTGGAGTTCCTGCGCGCCGAGAGCGGCAACCGCGAGCTGACCTTCGACGCGGGCGTCGCCGCCTCAGAGGCCGCGCACGGTGACCGGAACGCGGCCCTCGGGCACTTCATGGCGTCGTACGGCAACATCGGCAACCCGGTGCCGGTGCTCCTGGACCAGTACTTCCGGCAGTGCTCCGTCGAGGCGTCGTGCGCGGACCTCGCCCTGGCGACCGGTTTCCTCGCCCGTCACGGGGTGTGCGCCGACGGCTCCCGGCTGCTCAGCCGCAGCCAGGCCAAGCAGGTGAACGCGGTGATGCTGACCTGCGGCACGTACGACGCGGCCGGGGACTTCGCCTACCGTGTCGGGCTGCCCGGCAAGAGCGGTGTCGGCGGCGGCATCATCGCCGTCGTGCCGGGGCGCTGCACGCTGTGCGTGTGGAGCCCCGGACTCGACGAACGGGGCAACTCGGTGGCCGGGGTCGCGGCCCTCGACCGGTTCACCACGCTGACGGGGCTGTCGGTGTTCTGAGCACGGCGGCGCCCCCGGCCCCGGCCCTCGGTCCCGTGGAGCCGCCGGGGGTTCAGCCGCGTGTGAGCCGGTTGCGCCCGACCCGCAGGGCCAGGGCCACCGCGCCCGCGCCGACAGCGGCCGCACCCGCGATCGCTCCCGTCTCCGACCAGTCGGCGCCGCTCTCCTCGGCGGGGGCGGGCGGCAGCGCGGCGGGCCCGGCCTGCGCGGCCGCCGACGAGGACGGCGACGGGGCGGCGGGCTCGGTCTGCGACGGCAGGAGGGAACCGACCGGAGTGACCCGGCCGGCGGCTGCGAAGCCCCAGTCGAGCAGTGAGCGGGCCTCCTCGTACACGGCGAAGGACGTGCCCGACTGAGGGTTCATCACGGTGACGACCAGGGTGCGCCCGCCCCGGTGTGCGGCGGCCACGAGCGTGCTGCCGGCATGGCTGGTGTAGCCGTTCTTCACACCGATCAGACCCGGGTACGGTGCCACGCCGTCCGCGCCGGTGAGCAGCCGGTTGGTGTTCTGGATGTCGTACGCCCACCCGCCGGCCGGGAACTTCGCCCGCACGGTGGCGCAGTACCGGGCGAAGTCCGGGTTGCGCAGCCCGGCCCGGCCGAACACCGCGAGGTCGTAGGCGGACGACACCTGGCCGGGGGTGTCGTATCCGTCGGGGGAGACGACGCGCGTGTCGAGTGCGCCGAGGGCGCGGGCCCTGGCCTGCATCTGCGCGGCGGTGGAGTGCCAGCCGCCGTTCATCGCGGCCAGGACGTGCACGGCGTCGTTGCCGGAGTTGAGGAAGACGCCGCGCCACAGGTCGGCGACGCTGTAGGTGCGGCCCTCGGCGACCCCGACCCGGCTGCTGCCGTCGCCGATTCCCGCCAGTTCCGCCTCCTTGACGGTGTGCTGGACACCGCCGGGCAGCACGGGCAGCACGGTGAGGGCGAAGAGGGTCTTGAGGGTGCTGGCCGGGGGCAGCGGGCGGTGCGCGTCGTGTCCGGCGAGCACCTCGCCCGTGCCGGCGTCGGCCACCACCCACGACAGCGCGGAGACCCGGGGGAGTGCGGGTGCCCCGGAGCGGGGCAGGACCTGGGTTCCGGAGCGGTACAGCGACGGTGACGCGGCGGCCGTGGGTCTCGCCGCGCCCGGGTCCGTTCCGACGCGGGCGGCGGCGGGGCCCGGCGCAAGGGCCAGCACGCCGACCGCACAGAGGGCGGAGCACGAGACGGCGACGCGGGATGAGAATCCGTTGATCATATGATCAACGTAGAAATGGTTGCGCCGTCGGCCGGGGTGTCAGGGCCGAGCGGCGCGGATCCAGCACCCGGATGCCGCATGTGCGGGGGTGTCAGGCGGCGGGCAGGGTGGGCTGGATCTGCCGCAGGAAGGCCGCGTTGCCGGGGGTGGCCCGCAGCCGCTCCAGGAGCGTTTCGAGGTTCGTCTGGCCGTCCCGGGTCTGCAGGGCGCGGCGCAGTCCGCGTACGGCCGCCAACTCGGGTCCGGCGAGGAGGAGTTCCTCGCGCCGGGTGCCGGACGGGGCGATGTCGACGGCCGGGAAGACGCGCCGTGAGGCCAGGGTCCTGTCCAGGCGGAGTTCCATGTTTCCGGTGCCCTTCAGCTCCTCGAAGAAGAAGTCGTCGGCACGGGAGCCGGTCTCCACCAGGGCCGTGGCGAGGATGGTGAGCGAGCCCCCCTCCTCGGCCAGGCGCGCGGCGCCGAAGAGCTGCTTGGGGCCCTGCAGCGCGGATGCGTCGACACCGCCGCTGAGGGTGCGGCCGCCGCCGGCGGCGGCGTTGTTGTGCGCCCGGCACAGCCGGGTGAGGGAGTCCAGCAGGATGA
Source organism: Streptomyces sp. NPDC026417 (assembly GCF_055567695.1). Lineage (NCBI taxonomy): Bacteria > Bacillati > Actinomycetota > Actinomycetes > Kitasatosporales > Streptomycetaceae > Streptomyces > Streptomyces sp. NPDC026417. The sequence continues at coordinate 70,535 of NZ_JBVHPY010000028.1, read as the reverse complement.
CGACGTCCTGCCCCGCCTCGACAAGCCGCTTCGCCCGCTCGACGACGAGCTCGGCGAGCGCGATGTGCTGCTTCGGCGTCCGGTCGAAGGTCGAGGCGAAGACCTCGCCGCGTACCGAGCGCCGCATGTCGGTGACCTCCTCGGGCCGTTCGTCGAGCAGCACCACCATCAGATGGCACTCGGGGTGGTTGCCGGCGACGGCCGCGGCGATCTGCTGGAGCAGCACGGTCTTGCCGGTCTTGGGCGGGGCCACGATGAGGCCCCGCTGACCCTTGCCGACGGGGGCCAGGAGGTCGATCACGCGTCCGGACAGGGCGCTCGCGGGATGTTCCAGGCGCAGTCGCTCCTGCGGGTGCAGCGGGGTGAGGTCGCGGAAGTGCGGTCGGCGGCCCAGGGTTTGCGGTGTGCTGCCGTTGACGAGCAGCACGTCGGTGAGGGTGCGGGCGCCGCCGCGCAGGCCCTCGACGGTGTCGCCCTTGCGCAGGCCGTGCCGGCGGATCAGCGCGGCGGGGACCTGTACGTCGGACGGTGTGGGTTCGCAGCTCGCGGGGCGCAGATACCCCTGCCCGTTGTGCGCGATGTCGAGGACACCGGAGGCCGGGGCCGGGAGCTGCTTCCTCACCGGGGGGTGTTCGAGTGTGGTGGTCATGCGAGGTCCTTTCCAGGACGGTTCATGAAGACATGAGGGAGGGGGAGGGGCCGTGAGGCGGAGTTGTTCACGCCTCGTGCGGCGGGGAGGCGCCACCGGGTGTGCGGCGGACGGACGACGGACGAAGAGGACGTCCGTGGCCGAGCTCAGGTGTGCTGCCGAGAAGCCGGGACCGCCGGTCCACGGAGGACGGGCGCCACAGCTGGAGGAGAGAGATTCTGCACCGGCACCCCGAGAAGGGGGCGTACACGAGTGCTGAAGGCAAGGTACCACACAACGGTGCGCGAGTGCGGAAGTGACTCGGTCCCGCCGGGTGCCCCTGGGTCTCTTCGCAGGTCGGGGCCGGTATCGGCGGTCGAGTCGGCTTCCCGGCGGGGAGCGGGGACGGCCCCACGCGGGGACGCCTCGGGCCGCGGTCACGACGGCCTGCGGTCGTGGGCGGGGTGCCGCCGCAGCGACGCCTCGGTGGCGACACCGCGCGAACCGGAGTCTGTCGCGTCCTCCGCCGCGGGCGCCGGCCGCGGCAGCGGTAGGGGTCGCGGCCGGCGCACGTCTTCGTCGGCCACCGGCGGTCCGTCATCGTGTGCGTCCCGGCGAGGGCGGTGCCGGGCCGGGCGGGCGTCCGACGACCCGCTGCGCAGGCCGCCCCGAGCGGGCAGAATCAGCGCTCACACCGCTCAACTCGGCGCGTCAGTCAGGAGAATCAGGTGGAGACCACGTCCGGCGTGCCGCACACCATGGACTCGGCCGGCGGCTGCCCGCACGCGGCCAACGCACGGCTGCTGGCGCAGGGCCCGGTGGCGCAGGTCGTCCTGCCCGGCGGGGTCGAGGGCATGGCCGTGCTCGGACACGAAGCGCTGAAGGAATTCCTCGCCCACCCCGATGTGGCCAAGAGCGCCCGGCACTTCACCGCCCTGCGGGAGGGGCGGATAGCCGACGGCTGGCCCCTGACGACCTTCGCCACCGTCCCCGGCATGACGACCGCCGACGGTGCGGACCACCGTCGTCTCCGGTCCCTCGTCAGCAAGGCGTTCACCCCGCGCAGGGTCGAGGAACTGCGCCCGAGAATCGCGGAGTTGACCGCCCGACTGCTCGGCGACCTGCAGGCGGCGGCGGAGGCGGACGGCGGAGTCGCCGACCTGCGACGGCACTTCGCGATGCCGCTGCCGATGGGCGTGATCGGTGAACTCCTCGGTGTCGACAGCGAGTTCCGCGACACCCTGCACCACCTGTCGAACCAGGTCGTGGCCACGGACATCGCACCGGAGGCGGTGGTCGCGGCGAACCGGGAGCTGGTGGACGTCCTGAGCGCGGTGGCGGCCGCCCGCGCCGAACGGCCCGGCGACGACCTCACCAGCGCCCTGATCGCCGCCCGTGACGAGGACGGCGACCGGCTCGGCCGGCAGGAACTCATCGGCACCCTGGTGCTGATGATCATCGCCGGGCACGAGACCACGCTGAACCTCGTCACCAACGCCGTGCGCGCGCTGTGCGGTCACCGGGACCAGCTGGAGGCGGTCCGCAAGGGGGCGGCGAGCTGGTCGGACGTCGTCGAGGAGACGCTCCGCTGGGACGCCCCGGTCAGCTACTTCCCGTTCCGCTACGCGGTACGGGACCTGACGGTCGACGGCACGTCCGTCCCCGCGGGCATCCCCGTCCTCGCCGGCTACTCGGCCGCCGGACGCGACCCCGCCGCGCACGGGGCGGACGCCGACCGGTTCGATGTCACCCGGCCCGGCCGGCCCGACGCCGTGCGCCCGCTCTCCCTCGGGCACGGAGCCCACTACTGCCTCGGTGCCCCGCTGGCACGGATGGAGGCGACCATCGCCCTGGAAGGTCTGTTCACCCGCTTCCCGGACCTCGATCTCGCCGTGCCCGAAGGGGACCTGCCGCGCTCCGCCAGCTTCGTCGGCAACAGCGTGCGCGTCCTGCCCGTACGGATCTGAACAACTCGCCGACGCGAGTGTCGATTCGACGCCGGCCCGTTCGTCGGTGGGGTGTCAGCACCCCGCGAGCCCCTGGAGGAACCATGAAGTACATGCTGCTGGTCTGCGGCGACGAGACCGCAGACGCCTCGGGCATGGCACCCGTCGAACCCTGGGTCGAGGAGCACGGCGCCGAACGCGGTGTCCGGCTGCACGGCCACCGGCTCCGGGCGCCCGCCGACGCGGTCACCGTACGGGTGCGCGACGGCGAGGTGCTGCGCACCGACGGGCCCTTCGCCGAGACCAAGGAGTACATCGCCGGATACGACGTCCTCGACTGCGACAGCCTGGAGGAGGCCGTGCGGGTGGCCGCGGGGCACCCCGTGGCGGCCCTCGGCGCCCTGGAGGTGCGGGCGTTCTGGGAGGACGAGGACGCCGAGGGGGAGATCCGCCGGATCGACGCGGAACTCACCCACGCGGCACGCGAGCGGGACGTCGAGCGGGCGATGGCCTGCTACGCGCCCGACGTCGAGGTGTTCCACCCCATGAGCGGCAGGGAGCAGCGTGGCGTCGACGCTCTCCGCAAGGCCGAGGAGTGGTGGTTCTCGACCGTCGCCGGGCCGGTGGAGCGCGAGGTGCTGGAGTTCCGCGTCCGGGTCGACGAGAGCATCGCGTTCAGCCATGCCCTGGTCCGGATCCGCGCCACCCGGACCACCGGGGAGCCGCTGGACAGCCTGCTGCGGACGACCACCGGCTACCGGGCCGCCGGGGACCGCTGGCGGATCGTTCACCAGCACGCCTCGGTGCCGTTCGACGCGGGCAGCGGGGACCTCCCGTCGTGAAGTACGTGCTGTTCCTCTGCGCTCCCGCCGGAGGTGAGGAGCCCGGCCCCGTCCCGGTCGCCGAGAGCCTCGCCCGTGCTTCCTGCGGGGCGGGGGCCGGGGTGTGGCTGAGACCGGCCGCCGACGCCACCACGGTCCGCGTCCACGGGGACGAGGTGCTGCTCGGCGACGGGCCCTTCGCGGCCTGCGAGGAGTACGTCGCGGGGCTGGGCCTGATCGAGGCGGCCGACCTCGACGAGGCCGTCGCGGCCGCCGCCCGCTGCCATGCGGCGGTGGGCGGGAGCGCGGTGGAGGTGCGGCCGGTCTGGGAGTGAACCATGTGGAGGAGGCGGTCGAGGCCGCCTTCCGCGCGGAGTGGGGCCAGGTCGTCGCGACCCTGATCCGGGTGACCGGCGACTGGGACCTCGCCGAGGAGTGCGCACAGGACGCCTTCGCGCAGGCACTGCACCGGTGGCGCAGCGACGGCGTGCCGGTGCGCCCCGGCGCCTGGCTGACCACGACGGCACGCAACCGTGCCCTGGACGTGCTGCGCCGGGAGGCGGTGGGGGCACGGAAGCTGCGGGAGGTGGCGGTGCGGACGCAGGACCAGGGGCCCCGGGACCCCGACGACGACGAGGGAGTGCCCGACGACCGGCTGCGGCTGATCTTCACCTGCTGCCATCCGGCGCTGCCCGTCGAGGCGCGGGTGGCGTTGACGCTGCGCACCCTGGCCGGGCTGACCACGGCCGAGATCGCCCACGCCTTCCTGGTCCCCGAGGCGACCATGGCGCAACGCCTCGTGCGCGCCAAACGCAAGATCCGCAACGCCGGCATCCCCTACCGGGTTCCGCCGGCGCATCTGCTGCCGGAGCGGACCACGGGCGTCCTCGGCGTGCTGTACCTGCTCTTCAACGAGGGGTACGCCGCCACGTCCGGCGCCCGCCTGCTGCGTACCGATCTGTGCGCGGAGGCGATCCGCCTGGCCCGCGTCCTGGCCGGGCTGATGCCCGACGAGCCGGAGGTGCTCGGTCTGCTCGCACTGCTCCTGCTGCACGACGCCCGGCGCGGCACCCGGGTCGACGCGGCGGGGGATCTGGTGACCCTGGAGGACCAGGACCGCGGGGCCTGGGACCGGGCGGCGATCGAGGAGGGCGCGGCCCTGGCCGAGACCGCGCTGCGCCGCGGGCGGCCCGGTCCCTACCAGATCCAGGCGGCCATCGCCGCCTGCCACACCACCGCGGACACGGCGCAGGACACCGACTGGGCCGACATCGCGGCCCTGTACGCGGAGCTGGTGCGGCAAGTGCCCTCACCCGTGGTGCAGTTGAACCGGGCGGTGGCGGTGGGCATGTCCGAGGGCTCCGACAAGGGGCTGGCCCTGGTGGCGGAGCTGGAGGGAACGGGCGCGCTGGACGGCTACCACCTGCTCCCCGCCACCCGCGCGGACCTGCTGCGCCGCACCGGCCGGACGGCGGAGGCGGCACAGGCGTACGCCCGGGCCCTGGAACTGGCGGAGAACGAGGCCGAGCGCCGCTTCCTGGAGAAGCGGCTCCGGGAGTGCCTGCCTGCGTGAGGACGGCGCCCCCGGGGCGCACGGTGTGGCTCCGCGCTTCCGGAACCGGGCCGCAGGCCCTACCCGAAACCCCGTCCGCGGTGTGGGCGTCCGCCGGGCGCCGTAAGCTGCTGGCGATGTTCACTCCCGACGGTCCGACCCTGCGCGAACTGGCCGTTCAGGCCCTCTCGTCCGTCGAGCACGGCTACGACCTGCTCGCGCCGAAGTTCGACCGCACCCCGTTCCGGACACCCGACGCGATCCTCGACTCCGTGACGCGGGCCCTCGGCCCGTTGGGGCCCTTCGACCACGGCCTCGACCTCTGCTGCGGCACGGGGGCGGGAACCGAGGTGCTGCGCACCCTGTGCGGGAGGAGCGCGACCGGCGTCGACATCAGCGCCGGGATGCTGGCCGTGGCGCGGGAGCGGTACGCCGCGGAGCCGCGGGCCGGTGCGCCGCGTGTCTCCTGGGTACGTGGCGACGCGCGCGCCCTTCCCTTCGGCGCCGCCTTCGATCTGGTCGTCAGCTTCGGGGCGTTCGGGCACTTCCTGCCGCGGGAGCTGCCGGGCCTCTTCGCCGGGGCCCACTCGGTGCTGCGGCCGGGCGGACGCTTCGCGTTCCCCGTCGCCGCCCCCGCACCACCGAGCTCCCCCTGGTACTGGGCCCTGCTCGGCTTCGACGCGGTGATGCGGGTGCGCAACGCCCTCTGGCGTCCACCGTTCGTGATGTACTACCGCGCTTTCCGCCTGGGCGACGTGCGGCGGGAGTTGGAGAGCGCGGGCTTCGCGGTCGAACTGCGGGCGCTGCCCGAGTTCGGGCGCAGGCGGGACGGCAGCCCGCGCTGCCGGCTGGTCGTGGCCACGCGGACCGGGGCGGCACCCGGCTGAGCCGGGACCGCCCCGTCGCCGCCCCGCCCCATCGGCGGGGCGGGCCCGACGTCAGCTCTTGATGAAGTCGAGCAGGTCGGCGTTGAAGGCCTTCTCGAACTCGCCCACCAGGCCGTGGGGGGCACCCGGGTAGACCTTGAGCGTGGCGTCCTTGACGAGCTGGGCCGTCTTGAGGGCGGCGGCGCCGATCGGCACGATCTGGTCGTCGTCGCCGTGCGCGACGAGCGTCGGCACGTCGATGCGGGCCAGGTCCTCGGTGAAGTCGGTCTCCGAGAACTGCTTGATGCAGTCGTAGGCACCCTTCAGACCGACCTGCATGCTCCACAGCCAGAACGCGCGGCGCATGCCCTCCGACACCGCGGCGCCGGGCCGGTTGAAGCCGAAGAAGGCCTCGCTCAGGTCCCAGTAGAACTGCGAGCGGTCCGCCTCGACCCCGGCGCGGATCCCGTCGAAGGCGTCGATGGGCGTGCCCTCGGGGTTCGCGTCCGTCTTCAGCATCAGCGGGGGCACCGCGCCCAGCAGCACCGCCTTGGCGACCCGGCCCGTCCCGTGGCGGCCGATGTAGCGGGCCACCTCGCCACCGCCGGTCGAGTGACTGACCAGGACGACGTCGTGCAGGTCGAGCTTCTCGATGAGCTCGGCCAGGTCATCGGCGTACTGGTCCATGTGGTTGCCCTGGAAGGGCTGGCCGGAGCGGCCGTGCCCGCGGCGGTCGTGGGCGATGGCCCGGAAGCCGTTCTCGGCGACCAGCCGCAGCTGGCCGTCCCAGGCGTCCGCGTTGAGCGGCCAGCCGTGGCTGAAAACGACCGGCTGTCCGCTGCCCCAGTCCTTGTAGAAGATCTCGGTGCCGTCGGAGGTGGTGAAGGTGCTCATTGGTGCTTGCCGGTGTCCGTGCGCCGGATCGGGCGACGCGGCGCGCGGGCACCACGGGTCGGCGTGGACCCGGGAGGGGCCGTCAGACGAAGCGGCGCACGAAGTCCAGTGCGAGGTCCGCGACTTCCTGCCAGCCGTGGTCGATGGTCAGCGCGTGGCCGCGGTCCTTGACCTCGGTGATCTCGGTGACACCGGGGTTGCGCCGCTGCTTCCTGAAGGACGCGTCGGCGATCGCCCGGGGCACCGTGTTGTCCTTCTCGCCCGAGACGATCAGCAGCGGGCCGCGGTCGGGGTTCCGGGTGTCGACCCTGACCTCGGTCCACGGGTTGAGGTTGGCCGTGGCCGCCTGGAAGAGCGGGGCGCCCGGTGCGGGTACCGCGAAGGTGTCGTACAGCTCCCTGGCCTCCTCCTCGCCGACCGCGTTGGCGAAGGAGTACCGGAACTGCTCGTAGGTCAGCGCAACGGCCCGGTTGCGGTTGGCCGGATTGCCCAGCACCGGCGCGGACGCGCGCAGCGAGGACACCGGGAGCGGCAGGACTCCCCGGAACGGAGCGGGGTCGATCGCCACCGAGACGGCGGACCTGCCCCGCCCCGCGAGAATCTGGGTCAGCAGTCCGCCGAAGGAGTGACCGATCACGGCGGGCTTCCTCGCCAGCCCCGCGACCAGCGCCTCCAGATGGTCGGCGACCCGGCCGACGGTCTTGCCCGCGAGCACCTCGGGGTGGGCGTTGGCCTCGGCGACCGTGTCGGGGTCGTCCGGCCAGGACAGTGCGACGGGCGCGAACCCGGCCTGTTCGAAGTGCGCGGCCCACCGGTCCCAGCTGCTCGGCAGCAGCCACAGTCCGTGGACGAAGACGACCGGGACACGCTCGGTGGCGTTGGCCCGCTCGATCTGCTGTGCGTCGTGGGTGGACATATCCAGCACGTTAGGCGTCCGGGCTCGTCAAGGGATCTGTCAGATGACTGCATCTTGCCGCCGGCCGTCCCGGCGCGCCCCCGGGTTCCGCCCCGCCGCTCCGGCGGGGCTCGGAGGTCGCGGTCCTGGCGGGCCCTGCCCGGCGCCACCGCCTCGTCCGGTCCGAGCGCGTACCGCGGGCGACGGAGAAGCCGCCCCGGGACCCCTCGGTCCGGAAGGCCGCGGTACGCCCCCACCTCCGCCGTGCCGGGCATGTCATCCGGCGGCGGGCAGGGTGAACTCGTAGACGAGGGCGTCCTGTTGGGCTTCCACGACGAGGTCGGTGATCTCCAGCGGCCGGTCGTACTGGTCGTGCACCCGCCGGGTGACCCGCACCGATCTGGGCAGCTGTGTGATGGAGTCCCGGTGGTGCAGCGTCAGCCCGGCCTTGCGCATCCAGTCGTACGCCCGCCGCAGGTGGGCCGAGCCGCTGCCGTCCGCGCGGTCGCGGTAGCGGGCCAGCTCCTCGACCTCGGCGACGGCGACCGCGGAGAAGGACGTCACGGCGGTGCGCAGGCCGGTCCCGTCCGCGGTGGCCGACTCGTAGCGGTGAACCAGTGTGGGCCGCTGCGGGGCGAGGCCCAGCGCGCGGGCGTGCTCGGGCGGCGGCGTCTCCCAGACGACGCTGGTGCGGTGCACGGCGCACGGTTCGGCGGTGTGGGCGCCCACGGGGAAGTCCAGCGAGGGAACGTGCTCGACCGTGCTGCCGGGCAGCGTGGCGTGGCTGCCGCGCCGGTCCGTGGAGACGAGTCCGCTGCCGCGCAGCATCTGCAGCGCCTGACGGACGGTCTCGCGGCTGACGCCGAAGCGGGCGGCCAGATCCCTCTCCCCGGGGAGCCGTTCACCGGGGGGAATGGCTCCCTCCCTGAGTTCGTCGAGCAGTTGGGTGGCGATGCGCCGGTAGCGGGGCTCGTGGTCGGACGTGGGGACGGTGCGGGCCATGTTTCCGCGCCTCCTGTTGGTGACAAGGCGTAGCCGTGCGGGCTCGTTGCGCGACCACATCTAGCATTGGTCTAAACCACTAGGGAAGAGCGGACCGCCGGTTCGGCCGAATTGCGCCCGCACCGGTCCCGTGACGGCGGCGTGCTCAGAGGGCCGTGTACACGGCGTCCACGAGTGCCGTCTTCCGCGGGTCGTCCGCGATGTGCGGGCCCATGCGGTTCATCACGTACCCGAGCGAGATGCCCGCCTCCGGGTCGGCGAGGCCGCACGAGCCGCCGAAGCCGTCATGTCCGAAAGCCCTCGGGTTGGGCCCGTACGAGCCGTTGGGCCCGCTGAGCCACAGTCCGAGTCCGATCTCCGTCTCGTGCGCGAAGCCGGCGCCCAGGACCAGGTCGCGGCAGCTCCCCTGGCCCTCGCGCACCCGCTCGGCGGCCTCGGCCGACAGCACCCTCGCCGAGCCGTGGGACCCGCGCTCCGCGAAGATGCCGTACAGCGCGGCTATCGCCCGTGCGGTGCCGTGGCCGTTGGCCGCGGGGATCTCGGCCGCCCGCCACCGCGCGGTGACGGCCTCCGCCGCCCCCACGGCCGGGTTGGTGAGCGCGGCCACCGCCGCCGGCGCCAACTGGGCGAAGACGGCGGCCTGTTCACTCGCCGTCGCGGCCGGCGGATGCACCAGCTCGGCCGCCCGGCCTGCCTCTTTCTCGGGCAGCCCGATCGTGAAGTCGATCCCCAGCGGCCCGGTCACCTCCCGTTCCAGGAAGGCCCCCGGCAGCAGACCCGACACCCGCCGCACGACCTCGCCGACCAGGAAGCCGTAGGTCAGCGCGTGATAGCCGGATTGTGTTCCCGGTTCCCACCACGGCTCCTGCGCCGCGAGCCGCGCGACCGTCAGGTCCCAGTCGCAGAGCTGCTCCAGCGTGTGCGGTTCCCGCAGCCCCGACAGTCCCGCCCGGTGCGACAGCAGGTGCCGGACGCGCACGGACCCCTTGCCCGCCGCCGCGAACTCCGGCCAGTAGGCGGCGACCGGGGCGTCCAGGTCGAGCAGCCCCCGGTCGGCCAGGATGTGGGCGCACAGCGCGGTCGGGCCCTTCGATGTCGACCACACGTTCACCAGGGTCTCGCGCTCCCAGGGGCGGGTCCGCGCGGCGTCGGCCCAGCCGCCCCACAGGTCCACCACGGTCGTCCCCCGGTGGACGACGGTCACCGCCGCGCCGAGTTCCCGGCGCTCGCGGAAGTTCTCCTCGAACGCGGCGCGCACCGCCGAGAAGCGGGCGTCGCAGTGACCGTGCACGAGAGGCACTTGCGGGGACATGGGACCTCCGTCGTCCGTCGGGCCGCGGAGCGCGGACGGGCGCTCCGTCGACCCGAACATACCGACTGGTCGGACTGGAGGGAAGGCGCGGGATCACGCCGCCCCGTCCTTCACTCCACGATCTTCCGGATGTCACCCAACACCCCTACGCTGCACTGCGGTTGACCACCGAGACGTACGAGACAGGGGGAACATGCCCAGACATGCGAAGGCGTGGACACGCACCGGGATCACGGTGACGGCTGCGGCGGTGCTGGCCCTGGCGGCAGCACCGCCGTCGACGGCCGCGGACCCCGCGTACTCGTCCACGACCTGGGTGGGCGTCCACAACGCCTACGAGAAGACCAAGTACCCCTATCTCGCCGACGCCCTGGACTCCGGCGCCGGCATGCTCGAACTCGACGTGTGGACCAACGTCTTCGGCTTCTCCTGGCGGGTCTCGCACAGCAACCCGCTCGGCAACGACAACAACTGCGAGAACGCGGCCCGGGCCTCCGAGCTGCGCACCAAGTCGCGCAACCGCGACCTCGGCGGCTGCCTGGCCGACATCAGGGCCTGGCACGACGCCCACCCCGGCCACCGGCCGATCCAGCTCAAGGTGGAGATGAAGGACGGCTTCCAGGCCAGGAACGGCCGGGGGCCCGCCCAGCTGGACGCCCTGCTCACCGCCAAGCTCGGCGACGCCCTGCTGCGCCCCGCCGATGTCGTCCGCGCGCACGCCGACCTCGACGCCGCCGTCCGTGCCGACGGCTGGCCGGCCCGTTCCGCCCTCGCCGGCAAGTTCGTCGTCGAACTGATCCCCGGTACCGTCGAGGAGGGCAACCCCGCCGACACGCTCTGGACGGACCGGGAGTACGCCACGCATCTGCGCGACCTCGCCGCCGCCGGCCGCCTGCGCGAGGCCGCCGCCTTCCCCGCGGTGCACGGCGCCACCGCGGGCGACCCGCGCACCCGGTACACGGACCCGACGATCCGGCCCTGGTTCGTGGTCTTCGACGGAGACGCCGGAACCTACTCCAACGGCTCGATCGACACCGGCTGGTACGACGACCGGCACTACCTTCTCGTCATGACCGACGCCCACAACGTGGCCCCGGCCATCGACGGCACCCGTCCGACGCAGGACCAGGCCCTGGACCGGGTCGGACTGCTGGCCGGACGCCACGCCAGCGTGGTGTCCGCGGACTGGTACCCGCTGCCCGCCGTCCTGTCGACCGTCGTCCCGCGCGGAACCGGGGGCTGAGGGCCCCCGCGCGGACCGGCGGGCTCCCACACGTCCCGGCGTCCGCCGGGACGCCTCACAGGCGCGGCGGCAGCCAGCGCAGCTTGGCCGCCTCCTGGTAGGGGCCGCCGCCCTCGTGGTCGTTGAAGTCGTACACCTCGATCGTCTTGTCGTCGTGCGCCCAGGCGTTGAACGCGGCGTAGACGGTCGAGGGCGGGCACGTCTGGTCCTCCAGCGCCACCGAGAACAGGGCCGGTGCCCGGCCGCGCGCGGCGAAGTGCACCCCGTCGAAGTACGCGAGGGTCCTCATCACCCGGTCGGTACGGCCGCGATGGGTCTTGAGGTACTTGCCGATCTCCCGGTAGGGGTCGCGGTCCGTCAGCGTCGTCGCGCGGGGGAAGTCGCACAGGAACGGCACGTCCGGCGCGACCGCCGCGAGGTCGGGGACGAGACCGCCCACCGCGAGGGTGATGCCGCCGCCCTGGCTCGCCCCGGCGGCGGCTGTGCGGTCGGGGTCGGTCAGCGGATGGGCCCGGGCCGCCTCCACGGCCCTCACTGCGTCCGTGTACACCCGCCGGTAGTAGTAGCCCTCCGGGTCCTCGACCCCCCGGGTCATGAACCCGGGGAACGCGGGCGCGCTGCCCACCGGGTCGGGGGTCTCGCCGCCGCCCCAGGCGCTGCCCTGGCCCCGGGTGTCCATCACGAAGTGCGCGAAGCCCGCCGAGGCCCAGAGCAGATGGGTGTGCGGCAGACCGCGCCCGCCGCCGTACCCGACGAACTCGACGACCGTGGGAAGCGGTGCGTCCGCCCCGGCCGGCAGCGTCAGCCATGCCCTGACCGGGTGACCGCCGAACCCGGCGAACGTCACGTCGAACTGCTCGACGGTCCTGAGCGGCGACCGAACCGGTTCGAAGCGGGCGTCCAGCTCGTGCTCGCGGGCCTCCCGCAGGGTCTTCGCCCAGAAGGCGTCGAAGTCCTCGGGCTCGGCCGAAGCGCTGCGGTATCCGCGGAGCTCGTCGAGGGGGAGGTCGAACAGGGCCATGAAGGACCACCTTCGGCGTCGGGGTCTGACAGCGGGGTGCGGATGATCACACCGTACGGGCGCCGTGCGCGCGCCCGCCAGGGGTCCTCGGAATGCGGGGACCGAGCACGCCGGAGCGGGATTCGGACGGTCCGATGTCCGAGCGCGCCGCTACGTTTTCTCCATGACGGAATTCGTTCTGGTGGCAGGCGCGTGGCTGGGTTCCTGGGCGTGGGACGAGGTGGTCCCCGAGTTGCGGGCGGCCGGCTGCGGGGCGCACGCCCTGACGCTGTCCGGCCTCGCGGAGAAACAGGCGCTGCCCGCAGGGCAGCGGACCCATGTGGAGGACATCGCGGGTGAGGTCGAGCGGCTCGGGCTGCGGGACGTCGTCCTGGTCGGCCACAGTTACGCGGGCATCCCGGTGGGCCAGGCGGCCGAGCGCATCGGCGACCGGCTGGCCCGGGTCGTCTTCGTCGACTCCGAGATCCCGGTCGACGGCGTCTCGTTCGCCGCCGGCTGGTGGCAGGGCGAGGAGCGGTTCGAGGCCGCGCTCGCGGAGAACGACGGGTTCTGGGCACCGTTGTCCGCCGACGAGTACGACGGTCAGGGGCTGACCAGCGGGCAGATCGCGCGGATCGCGGCCGGCGCGACCCCGCACCCGGGGGCCTCGCTGACCGAACCGGCCGTGCTGGCGCGCCCAGTCGGCGCACTGCCCGCGACCTACATCAAGTGCCTGCTGGACGGCGCCGAGCCGAACGACGACGTGGCCGAGGCACTGAAGAGCGAGCGCTGGCACCTCGTCGAGATGGACACCGGCCACTGGCCCATGTTCTCCCAGCCGCACGAACTGGCGAGGGTCCTGCTCGACGAGTGCCGCTGAGGGCGGGGGCAGGGCCCCCGGTCCGGGTGAACGGGCTTCGGCCACGCCCGGACCGAGCGGTGTGCGCTCCACGGCGCGAGGGGCGCGACCGGACGTCCCGCGCCCCCTCGCGCCTCAGCCGAAGCGCTCGATGCGGATACGGTCGACCGGCTGGCCGGCCGCTACCAGCAGCCGCGAGGCATGCTCCGCGAACCCGTTGGAGCCGCACACATAGGCCTCCCACCCACCCGGAGGGCGCTCGGCCAGGAGCGGTGCCACATGTGCCGCCGACACACGGCCGACGGGCGCCCCGGCCGGGGCGCTGCGCGTGAAGACCGGCGTGGTCTCCTCGCCGTACTCCCGCGCATAGATCAGCTCCTCGGGGCTGCGCGCGGACACCAGAAGCCGGAGCGGGACGCGCAGACCGCTCGCGCGGCGGTGCCGCACCATCGACATCAGCGGGACGACCCCGGAGCCCGCGCCGATCAGCAGCGCGGGCCGGTCGCCCGGCCAGGCGAAGAAGCCGCTGACGGGGCCGCGCACCTGCACCTCGTCGCCGGGCCTGGCCACCGTGTGGAACCAGCCGGAGACCTCACCGCCGTCGACGTGGTCCAGGGTGAGTTCGATGTGCCCCGAGTCGTCGGGTGCGGACGCGATCGAGTAGTGGCGCTGGGCCGTGTAGCCGTCCCGTGCGGTGAGCCGCAGCATCAGGTGCTGACCCGGCAGGTGCCCGGTCCAGCCGGGCACCGCGAAGCGGAACGTGGAGGCGAGCGCCGTCTCGCGGCGGATCGCGGTGAGCGTGGCGGTCTGCCAGTGTGCGGCGGCCTGCTCACCGACGGCGATCCGGCCGGGCACGGCGAACGGGGTCGGGGGTACGAAGGTCTCAGTCACCGGAGTAACGCTGCTCTTCCCAGGGGTTGCCGCGTGCGTGGTAGCCGTTCTGCTCCCAGAAGCCCGGCTCCTCGTGGTCCAGGAGCCTGATCCCCGCGATCCACTTGGCGCTCTTCCAGAAGTACAGGTGCGGCACGATCAGCCGGGCCGGGCCCCCGTGCTCGGCGGGCAGCGGCCCGCCGTCGTACTCCCAGACGATCCAGGCACGGGAACCCGTCAGGTCCGCCAGCGGGACGTTGGTCGTGTAGCCGGTGTGCGCGTAGGCCACGGCGTGGGTGGCGGCCGCGTCGGGCCGGACGAGGTCGAGGAAGGCGTCCAGCGACACGCCCCCGAAGCGCACGCCGAACTTCGACCAGCTCGTCACGCAGTGGATGTCGCCCTCGTACGAGGACGGAGGCAGCGCGTGCGCGCTCTCCCAGTCCCAGGTGCGGGGCTCGGCGACCAGACCGTCGATCCGGAAGGTCCAGTCGGCCGGCGCCAGCTCCGGTGTGACCTCGGCGGACAGGACGGGCCAGTCGTCACCCGCGTCGTACTGGCCGGGCGGCAGCCCGGCGTTGTGGACGCGGGCGCGCCCGGTGAAGCCTCGGGTGACGTTCATACGTGCTGCCTCCAGGCCGCCTGCGGGACGGCGCGGGGTCGGTCTCGATCGGTGTGCGTACGCAGCCGACCGGAGCGGGCGACGCCCCGGACAGGTGCTCGCGCGGTCTGTGCGTACGCATTCAACCGTACGCGGACGACGGTCCGACCCAGCGCCCCGGTGGGCCGCCGGGACCGATCGTTGCGGCCGTGTGAACACTCGGCACCCCCGGGAATAGCCGCGTCGTGATCTCCCTTGCCGTAGGTGCCGACGCCGGTGATGCCCGTCCGGCGGCAGCGAAGGGAGAGTGAGGCTGTCCATGCCCAAGGCGTACGTCTTCACCCGGTACGGAGGCCCGGAGACCGAGGCCCTCGTCGAGCGGGAGCGGCCGGTGCCCGGCCCCGGCGAGGTGCTGGTCGCGGTGCGCGCGGCGGGCGTGAACCCCGTCGACTGGAAGCAGCGGACCGGCTACCGGCGGCCGGGCGGACCGGCCCGCGAGCTGCCGGCGGTCTTCGGCAACGAGGTGGCCGGTGTCGTCGAGGAGATCGGCCCGGAGGTCACCGGCTTCGCCGCCGGGGACGAGGTCTTCGGCAATCCGGTGGCCGGCGGATACGCCGAGTACGCGCTGCTCCCGGTGACGGTGACCGCGCACAAGCCGGCCGCCCTGTCCTTCACGGACGCCGCCGCGCTTCCGGTGGCGGCGGCCACCGCGTACGACGGTGTGCGCCAGCTGGATCTCGCCCCGGGCGCGACGCTGCTCGTCACCGGGGCGGGAGGCGGTGTCGGTGTCGCGGCCGCGCAGATCGCCCGTGCCGCCGGACTGCGTGTCGTCGGCGTCGCGAGCGACGGCAAGAAGGACTTCGTCGAGTCGCTGGGCGCCGTGCACGTGCCGTCGGGTCCCGGCCTGGCCGAGCGGGTGCGCGCCGCCGCCCCGGACGGGGTCGACGCGGTCTTCGACCTGGTCGGGGGAGAGGTCCTGGAGGCGGCGGCGACCCTGCTGCCCGACGGATCGAAGCTGATCACCGGTGCCGACCGGGAGACGGTGGCACGGCTGGGCGGAGCCGCCGTCGCGCGGGCCCGGACGGCGGCCGTGCTCGACGAGGTGGCGCGGCTCGTCGTCGAGGGCGGCCTCCGGCCGTTCGTGACGCGGACGTTCCCGCTCGACCGGGCCGGCGAGGCGCTGCGCGTCGTCGAGGACGGCCATGCGCGCGGCAAGATCGTCATCGAGGTCGCGGCATGAGCACCGACGCGAGCACGGAGCGCCTGGCGACGGGTTCCGAGGGGCCCCGGGAGGACTCCGCGCGGCACGTCCTCGACAACCCGGCCCTGGCCTCGCTGACCGGACCGCACGCCCACTTCGCCGAGCGCCGCGGCCGTGTGCTGCGCTATCCGACCGACGTGTCGCCGTGGCTGGCCCTGCCGGACGAGCCCACCGCGGCCGACTGGGCGGATCTGGCCGAGCTGGTCGGACCCGGCGGGGAGGCGCCCCTGGCCGGCTTCCGAGGACGGACCCCGCAGGGGTGGGACGTCACGTTCAGCCTGGAGGGGGTCCAGCTCGTCGACGACGGCCTCGCCGCGGCGCCGGACGCCGAGGCGGTGCCGCTGGGGCCCGCCGACGTGCCGGAGATGCTGGACCTGGTCCGGCGCACCAGGCCGGGACCGTTCCTGCCGCGCACCGTGGAGCTGGGCACCTACCTGGGGATCCGCCGGGGCGGCGCCCTCGTCGCGATGGCGGGGGAGCGGCTGCATCCGCCCGGCTGGACCGAGATCAGCGCGGTCTGCACCGACCCGGACTTCCGGGGCCGGGGACTGGCCGGCCGCTTGATCCTGGCCGTCGCGCACGGCATCCGCGAGCGCGGGGAGACCCCGTTCCTGCACACGGGGGCGGCCAACACCAACGCCATCCGGCTCTACGAGGCCCTGGGTTTCCGCCTGCGCCGCACCACCCGCTTCATGGCGGCCCGGGTACCCGGGCAAGCGGCGGACGGGCAGGTACCGGCGGTCGCGTGACGAGGAGGGCGGGCGCCCGTCCCCCTCACGGACGGATGGGCGCCCGGCGGGAACCCGGCGCCGGGCGCGCGGGCGCCCGGGTGGGCGACCGCCGCCGGGCGCCCGCTGCCCGTCAGGCTCCGGCCGTGGGCGGGGCGTCGGTCCCCGCGGCGTTGTAGCGCAGGAGGTATCCGGCGAACCGCGTGAGGTCGTCCTCGGACCAGCCGGCGAGCCGCTCCCGGAACGCGCTCCGGCGGCTCTCGGTCACCTGGACGAGGATGGCCGCGCCCGCCTCCGTCAGATGCAGCACCTGCACCCGGTGGTCCTCGGGGTCCAGTCGCCGCTCGATCAGCCCGGCGCGCTCCAGGGCCGCCACCTGCCGGCTCACCGTGGACTTGTCCAGCGCGTAGTGGGCGGCGAGATCGGTCGCCCGGCAGCCGCCGCGCTCCTCGAGATGCCCGAGCAGGGTGTACGAGACCAGCGACAGCTCGGGGTGCATGCGTCCCGCCGAGGCCCGGGCGCGCCGGGCGAAGGCCGTCATCTCGCGCTGGATGGTCTCGACGGCGGCGTCGGCCGGCTCATTGGCTGCGGTCACGGAACAACTCCCTCGGTACTCCTGGTTGTATAGTACAACTGGATAGTGAGTTGTATATGCCAACCAATGGAGGTCCCGTGGTCCCCGGCCTGCGCTCCCCGGCCCTGCGCCATGTGCTCACGCACCTGATCACCCCGCTGCTGATGTGCGTCGGCATGGGGCTCGCCTACATGGGCGCCTTCGTCACCCCGGAGCCCCACCACCTGCCCGTCGCGGTCGTGGGCTCCGGGCCCGAGACGAAGGTCTTCGCCCAGACCGTCCAGGACCGCGCAGGGGGCGCGCTCGACGTCCGGACCGTCGCCACCCGTGCCGAGGCGGTCGGCCTCCTGGAGTCCCGTGACGTCACGGGTGCCTACGCGCCGAACGGCAGGGCTCCCGAACTCCTGGTGGCCACCGCCGCCTCCGACATGGGCGCGCTGGCCGTGGAGAAGGTCTTCACCCCGGTCGCCGCGCAGCAGGGCGAGCCCCTGAAGGTCACGGACGTGACCCCGACGGTCGACGACGACCCGACGGGGCAGGGCCTGTTCTTCCTGCTGGTCGCGCTGAGCATCGGCTCCTATGCGTCCGTCGCCGCGCTCGGTGCCGCCGGAGCCGCCCTGCCGATGCGGATACGGGCCCTGCTGGCCGTCGGTGTCTCCGGTGCGGTGAGCGTCGTCGGCGCCGTGCTCGCCGGCCCCGTGTTCCACCTCGCCCACCACGACCTCGTGGGCGTGTGGGGGCTCGCCTGGCTCTACTCCGCCGGCATCCTGTTCGTCGGCGTCGGGCTGCACACCTTCCTCAAGCGCTGGACCACCCTCGCCATGATGGTGCTGTTCGTGATGCTCAACTTCACCAGCTCCGGCGGTCTGTTCCGGCCCGAGCTGCAGAACGGCTTCTTCGGCACCCTGCACGCGTTCTGGAACGGCGCGGGCTTCGTCGAAGGCGTCCGCAGCCTCCTCTACTTCGAGCGCGACGGCCTGTCCGGCAACGTCGCGACGCTCGTCGCCTGGCTCGCGGTCGGCCTGCTGGTGACCGCCGTCGCCGGTGCGGCCGAGCGGTCCCGCACCCGTCGCGCCGGCGACGGCGCCGAGCGGGAGCCGGCCGTCGTGGCAGCGCCCGCCGGAACGGCTCCGGCCGACCCCGTCGCGGCCGCGGACGGGGAGGTCGAGGAGGAGCTGGAGGAGTCGGTCGCCGTCTGATCGTTCCTGTAATGTGGCGGTCGCGGTTGCGGAAGGTCCCAGCCGACAAGTCGCCCGGAGGTGAGACCCATTACCGCTGTGTCAGGTCGGGTGCTCTCACCTCGAGGCAACACGGGTCACCGGCGCTAGGTGACCGCGAGAGCGCCCTTCGGTTCATCGAAAGGCTCTCGGCTTCCATGCCTTCCCTCTCATCTTCCGCCGTCGTCGCCGCACTTCGTACCGCAGGCTGTGTGTTCGCCGAGGACGAGGCGGAGTTGATCCTCTCCACCGCCCGTGATCCGCACGAGGTCGCCGCCATGGTCGACCGCCGGGTCGCGGGCCTGCCCCTGGAACACGTCGTCGGCTGGGCCGAGTTCCACGGTCTGCGCGTCTCCCTGGACCCCGGTGTCTTCGTGCCCCGCCGCCGCACCGAGTTCCTCGTCCGGCAGGCCCTCGCCCACGCCGGGGACGCGGCCGTGGTCGTGGACCTCTGCTGCGGCTCGGGTGCGGTCGGTGCCGCGCTCGCCGGCCGGCTCGGCCGGCCGGAGCTGCACGCCGCCGACATCGACCCCGCCGCCGTGCGCTGCGCCCGCCGCAACGTGGCCGCCTTCGGCGGACGGGTCCATCAGGGGGACCTGTTCGCGGCGCTGCCCGGCACCCTGCGCGGTCGCGTGGACGTCCTCGCGGCCAACGTGCCCTACGTCCCCACCGGCGAGGTCGCGCTGCTGCCCCCGGAGGCGCGCGACCACGAGCCGCTGACCGCTCTCGACGGGGGCGCGGACGGCCTGGACGTCCTGCGCCGTGTCGCCGCCGGAGCTCCCGGGTGGCTGGCCCCCGGTGGCTGCCTGCTCGTCGAGACGAGCGAGCTCCAGGCGCCGTCGGCCGTCGAGGTCTTCACCCGCAGCGGCCTGCTCGCCCGCCTGGCGGTCTCCGAGGAGATGCACGCCCACGTCGTGATCGGCATCCGGCCGGGCGAGTAGGGGGTGCCGTTCGGATTGCCCCGGCCCGCGACGCCCGGCACGGCACCTCGTCTGTCGCATCACCCGAGTACGCGCCGGCGCGCGGGTCGTGCTCCGCCTTGCGATGCACCGCACCAGGCGCCGCGGCCTGATCCGAGCCGATCCCGATTGCACCCCAGGGCCGCTCGCCCGACGGTCCGTGTGACCTCGGTCCCTCCGGTTATGCAACTAGTTGCAAAAGCGTCGGGCCGTCGTCTACAACAGACACACCACACCGCGCACGGAGGGGCCGATGAGCCGTTACCCGCACCTGCTGAACCCGCTCGACCTGGGATTCACCACGCTGCCCAACCGCGTGATCATGGGCTCCATGCACGTGGGCCTGGAGGAGGCCGAGCGCGGCTTCGAGCGCATGGCGGAGTTCTACGCCACCCGGGCCCGCGGCGGTGTCGGGCTCATCGTCACCGGCGGCATCGCTCCCAACGACGCGGGACGGCCCTACGAGGGCGGCGCGAAGCTGACCACCGAGGCGGAGGCCGAGCAGCACGCCGGCATCACCGAGGCGGTCCACCGCGAGGGCGGGAAGATCGCGATGCAGATCCTCCACTTCGGGCGGTACGCCTACCACCAGGACCTGGTCGCCCCCAGCCCGCTCCAGGCGCCGATCAGTCCCTTCCCGCCGCACGAGCTCACCGACGCCGAGGTCGAGCAGACCATCGACGACTACGCGCGAGCGGCCGTCCTGGCACGCCGCGCCGGTTACGACGGCGTCGAGATCATGGGCTCCGAGGGCTACCTGATCAACGAGTTCATCGCCGCGCAGACCAACAGGCGCGAGGACCGCTGGGGCGGCTCGTACGAGAACCGGATGCGCTTCCCGGTCGAGATCGTCCGGCGGGTGCGCGAGGCGGTCGGCGACGACTTCATCATCGTCTACCGGCTCTCCATGCTCGACCTGGTGCCCGGCGGATCCACCTTGGACGAGGTCATCACGCTGGCCAGGGCCGTGGAGGCCGCCGGGGCGACGATCATCAACACCGGCATCGGCTGGCACGAGGCCCGCATCCCCACCATCGCGACCTCGGTGCCGCGCGGCGCGTACACCTGGGTGACCAAGAAGGTGATGGGCGCCGTCTCGGTCCCGCTGGTCACCACCAACCGCATCAACACCCCGGAACTCGCCGAGCAGTTGCTCGCCGACGGACACGCCGACATGGTGTCGCTGGCCCGTCCGATGCTCGCGGACCCCGACTTCGTCGCCAAGGCCGCGGCGGGCCGCTCCGAGGCCATCAACACCTGCATCGGCTGCAACCAGGCCTGTCTCGACCACACCTTCGGCGGCAAGATCACCTCCTGCCTGGTCAACCCGCGTGCCTGCCACGAGACGGAACTGGTCCTCGCACCGACCCGGCTGCGCAAGCGGGTCGCCGTGGTGGGCGCCGGTCCGGCGGGACTCGCCTGCGCGGTCTCCGCCGCCGAGCGCGGCCACGACGTCACCCTCTACGACGCCGCGAGCGAGATCGGCGGCCAGCTCAACGTGGCCCGAAGGGTCCCCGGCAAGCAGGAGTTCGACGAGACCCTCCGCTACTTCCGCACCCAGCTCGAACTGCACGGCGTGGACGTCCGGTTGGACACCCGCATCGCCGCCGAGGACGTCTCCGAGTACGACGAGGTCGTCGTCGCCACGGGCGTGAGCCCGCGGACCCCCGAGATCCCCGGCGTCGACCACCCCAGCGTCGTCGGCTACCTCGACGTCCTGCGGGACGGGGCCACCGTCGGCGACCGCGTCGCCATCCTCGGCGCCGGCGGCATCGGCTTCGACGTCGCCGAGTACCTGACCGACGGCGGCGACAAGGCGAGCGAGGACCCGGCCACGTACTTCCGGCACTGGGGCGTCGACATGGACTACCGGGCCCCCGGCGGTCTCACGGCACCCGAGCGGCCCGCCCCGCCGCGCACCGTCCACCTCCTGCAGCGCAAGACCTCGAAGGTGGGCGCGGGACTCGGCAAGACCACCGGCTGGATCCACCGCACCGAACTCAAGCACCGCGGCGTGACCATGGTGCCCGGCGTGCAGTACGACCGGATCGACGACGCCGGACTGCACGTCACCGTGGACGGCCGCAGCCAGGTCCTGGAGGTCGACACGGTCGTGCTGTGCACGGGTCAGGACCCGCGCCGCGACCTCTACGAGGAGCTGCTCGCCACGGGCCGCAGCGTCCATCTCATCGGTGGCGCCGACGTGGCCGCCGAACTGGACGCCAAGCGTGCCATCAAGCAGGGCACGGAACTGGCGGCCGCACTCTAGGACCCGCCTCCGGGCAGGTCACGGCACGAACGAGGGGAGGGCGGCCCGGTGGGCGGCCCTCCCTAGGATGAGCCCATGTCACTGCCGCACGCGATCCTCACCGCCCTGCTGGAGAAGCCGTCGTCGGGGCTCGAGCTGACCCGGCGGTTCGACAAGTCGATCGGCTACTTCTGGTCGGCGACGCACCAGCAGATCTATCGCGAGCTGGGACGACTGGAGGCAGACGGGCTCATCCGCGCGCTGCCGTCCGAGCAGCCCGCACGGGGCCAGAAGAAGAGTTACGAGGTCCTCGCGGCCGGCCGCACCGAACTGGCGCGCTGGACCGCGGCCCCGCAGGACCCGAAGCCGCTGCGCGACACCATGCTGTTGCGCCTGCGGGCCTCGGCGGTCGTCGGCAGCGCGGGCATCGAAGCGGATCTGCGCCGCCATCTCGACCTGCACCGGCAGCAGTTGGCGGAGTACGAGGAGATCCAGGAGCGGGACTTCCCGCCCGGCAAGGACAGCCCTCAGCACCGGCTCCAGCATCTGGTGCTGCGCGCCGGGATCGATCTGGAGACGTTCTGGACCCGGTGGCTGACCCATGCGCTCGCGGAGTTCGAGCAGCTGGACGGCCGCCTGCCCGGGCCCGAGCAGGCGGCCGTCCGGCCGGCCGAGGCCGACGGACGGCCGCCCGCGTGACGGGTACCGGCCGGCCGGTCAGAGCCGGTGCGGCTTCGAGCGCCTGCGCAGGAACCACGCGGCTCCCACGGTGCCCGCTGCCACCAGCGCACCACCGCCGACCAGCGTGAGGGTGCCGTAGTCCTTGGACGCGCCGCCGACACCGCCCATGACCCCGCGCGAGGGCGAGGCCGTCGCGGAGATCGTGGGGGCGGAGACGACGATGGACTGGGTGCCCGCCGTGGTGCCGTTCTGGCACACCACGATGACGGTGTAGGTGCCCGAGCTGACGCCCGACCAGCTGGCCATCTGACTGTTGCTCGTGCCGGTCAGCGCCGTCTGGCGGCCCTGGGCGAAACTCGACTGACTGCTGGTGAGCAGCGAGGCGTTGCCGAAGCTGCCGCCGTATCCCGAGCAGGCACTGGTGGTGACGGTGACCGTGGAGCCGCTGGTGCTCACCGAGATCCCCGCACCCCACGCGGTGGCCGATCCGGCGACCGGGGTGAGGGGAAGTGCGGCGGCGGCCAGGGTCAGGCCGGAGCGAAGCAATATCTGACTGGTACGCATAGGACTTGCCCTCCAGCGGCACGGTTGGCGGTACATCCCATGAGCCGCCTTGGATGGGGAAGCGGCCGTGCTGCCTCAGGGAGAGCCAACGCGCCCCGGGCCGGTCCCGCACGCGGGAGGGGGCCGGGCAGGTGACGAATGCCCTCGCCCGGCGGCCCGCGGACGCCGGCCCGGGGCAGGTTCACCAGGTGCGCCCGGCCTGGAGCAGGCGCTCCCGGACGAGGGCGACGTGGGGGTTGTCGGGAGCCCCGGGACGCTGCGCGAGGTACGCGGTGTTGATCGGCGGGTCCTCGGGGGACAGCAGGGGCACCAGCGTCCCCGAGGCCAGCTCCTCCAGGCACAGATAGCGGGGCAGCACACTGATCCCGGCGCCGGCCGCCACCGCGGAACGCACGCCGCGCAGATCGGGCACCGTGATGGCGGCGTACCCGGTGAGCCGAACGCCGAACACGTGCCGCCAGTAGCGCCGGGCGATCGGCAGATCCTCGGCGTACGTCACGAGGGGCACGCCGTGCAGGGCGCCCGCCCCCTCCGCGGCGACCCGCTCCGGGCCGATCCGGTCGGCCCACTCGGGCGAGGCGACCAGCACGAACTCCTCGTCGCCCAGCGGCACGGACGTGAGGGCGCGGCCGCGCGGTCTGGTCGTGGCGATCACCAGGTCGAACCGGCCCCCGCGCAGGCCGTCGAGCAGTTCGTCGGTCAGCCCCGTGCTCACCCGCAGTCGCACCCCCCGGGCGGTGAGGGGGGCCAGGGCGGGCACGGCACGGGTGCACAGCAGCTCGGCGGGGCCCGCCACGTGCACCGGCTCGGGCACCTGGTCGGCGCCGGGCCCGCCGCGTTCCGCGACCGCGGCGAGCGCGTCCAGCGGCGCCGCCACCTGCGCGGCGAGCTCGTCCGCCACCGCCGTGGGCCGCACCCCGCGCGGCTGCCGCTCGAACAGCTCGCGGCCCAGCTGCTCCTCCAGCGACCGCATCTGGGTCGTCACCGTCGGCTGGGAGAGCCCCAGCAGACGCGCGGCCGCCGTGAACGACCCGGCGCGGTGGACGGCGAGAAAGGTGCGCAGCTGGGACAGGTCCAGGGGGGCGGTATGCGCATCCTTATGGTTCACGCGCCCAACCCTAGCCTCCGCCTATCGCCCCTGATGCGTCGACGACCGCCCTCGGCTGCCGCCTACGTCGCGTCTCCCGTCGTCACCGTCCGCTCCGCGGAGAGCCCGCCCCAGGTGCCGTCCGGCAGCTTCGCCCGGATCCGCACCCGATGGGTGACCCCCGCCGTGCGCCCCAGGTAGAAGCTGTAGGTGGCCCTGCCGGGCGGCGGAGTGCCGCCCCACACCAGTGAGGTCGCCGAGTGCCCGTCCAGCAGGATCCGGTACTCCGCGACGACCCCGTCCGTCTCCGGCGGCATCCACGACAGGTCGAGGTAGTACGCGCCACCGGTCCGGTGGGTCCCCGCCCGGAAGTCCGTGGGTGCCGTGCCCCGGCCGTCGTCCGCGCCCGCCGCGGTGCCGAGACGGACCTCCTCGCTCGCCCCGGACACGTTGTCGGCCGCGTCGCGCGCCCGCACGGTGAAGGTGTAGCGGGTGCCCGGCCGCAGCCCGGTGACCACGGCCGCCGTCTGGCCGCCGCCCACGCTGTGGATCTTCGAACCGCCCTGGTAGATGTCGTACGAGGCCACGCGCCGGTCGTCCGTCGACCTCTCCCAGGACAGCTGGACCGCCCGGCCGCCGACCGTCCTGCCGCGCGGGTGCCCGGGGCGGGTCGGGGCCCGGTGGTCGGCCGCGGTCGCCGCGGGTGTGGTGGCCCACACCTGACGGCTGTGCGGTCCCACGTCACCCCCGGCGGTCCGCGCCCGCACCGTGAAGACGTAGGCGGTGCCCGGTGCGAGCCGGGTGACGTCCACCATGTGCTCCGTACCGGGCACGTCCTCGACCTTCCTGGACCCGCGGTACACCTCGTAGGCGTCGATCTCGGGGTCGCCCGCCGCCAGGTTCCACATGACGTGGACGCTGGTCGCGCTGCCCGCCGCCGCGGTGACGCCCGCCGGCGCCGCCGGGAGCCGGCCGCCCCGGTCGTCCTCCTGGCCGCCCCAGCCGCAGGACGCCACCAGAAGCAGCGAGCCGCAGATCACCGGAATGGGTGTGCGTCGCACGGCACTGCCTTCCCTCGGCGGGATTGGTCTGTACCTGTATGCCATGCCGACGCGACCACATCAAGGGGTCGGCAGCGACGGGGGAGCCGCGCGCCGGGCGGACCGGCCGCTCCGTATGCTGAATCCTGACGTGGCGTGAACTCGTCCCGCCCTGACGGGAGTTCATGCCCGACGGCGCGGACCGCTGTCGTCGCCGTTCCCGCGCCGGCGAGGGGGGGGGGGGGGGGGGGGGGGGGGGGGGGGGGGGGGGGGGGGGGGGGGGGGGCGCGCGGGCCGCTTGCCTCTGCCCCCCCCCTGCGCCCCCG
>NZ_JBVHPY010000028.1:40042-45354 GCF_055567695.1 Streptomyces sp. NPDC026417 | reverse complement strand
TATACCCTCCCCGAGCTGAGGGGGGCTCCCGCCAGAAGCTGCCAACGCTTTTCTTTCTCCTTCCCCCCCGCGTGTTGGTTGTGCGCCTCCCCCCCCCCCCCCCCCCCCCCCCCCCCCCCCGACCGTTCCCCGGTATCTCCCCCGCCGCGGACCGGTGTCCGCGACCCGGCCGTGCGGCGGCCACCTCCGTGACCTGCGGCGGGGCCGGGCCGTGCACCGTCCGGACCCTTACCGGTGGCCGGGCGCACCGACCCGGCCCAGATTTGGGTGAGTGCCCGTCAGTGTCCCCCAGGAGAGGGTTTCTTATCGTGCGTGTCCAGTCGCTGACGTTGGCCGCGGCCGGCGCCGCCCTGCTCGCCCCCACCACGCTTCCCGCGAAACCCGCGGCGCCCGTCCCCGTCGCCGCGGGACCGGAACGGCCCCGGTTGCGCGAGGCGGACCGCGACGGGGGCGTCCGCGCCCGTGACCTGCTGGCGGCGGTGCGCGACTGCGCCCCGGTCTCGCGGGGCCGCTACCGCAGCGACGACGGTGCCCCCGCGGACATCCCCGTCTGCGGCAAGCGGGGGGCCGTGTTCTGGAAGGCGGACCTCGACATCGACTGCGACGGACGGCCCGGCCCCCGCTGCAACGGGCGCACCGACCCGCTCTTCTCGTCCATGACGGCCTTTCAGCAGTCCGACGGGCGCTACTTGAGTGCCGAGACCCTGCCGTACATCGTCGTGCCGTCGCCCGGCCCGGTCTGGAACCACCGCGACCACGGAGTCGGCGGCGGCTCCGTCGCCGCCGTCATCTACCGGGACCGGGTGCAGTACGCGGTCGTCGGCGACGTCGGCCCCGGGGACATCATCGGCGAGGCGTCGTACGCCGCCGCCCGGGGCCTCGGCATCCGCACCGATCCGCGCGGCGGCGGCGCGCCCTCGGGCGTCACCTACCTCGTGTTCAAGAACTCCACCGTGTCCCCGATCGAGAACCACCGGGTGACGGCGGCCCAAGGGGAGGCCCTGGCACGGAAGTTCCTCGGCGGCGACCGGGGGTGAGCCGCCGCCGCGGGGTCACTCCTTCCGGTACGCGTACGCCTCGGCCGCCGCGGCCTGCACCGCGGCCAGGTCCCCGCCCGCCGAGGCGGTGACGACCGCGGCGACCGCGCCCTCGACGAACGGGGCGTCGACCAGTCGCGTGTCCGGCGGCAGCTCGTCGCCCTCCGCCAGCAGCGCCTTCACGGTGAGGACCGCACTGCCCAGGTCCATGAGGACGGCGACCCCGGCACCCCGGTCCACGGCCGCCGCCGCGGCCGAGATCAGTTCGGCACTCGTGCCCAGACCGCCGTCCACGGTGCCGCCGGCCGGCGCCACCGGGGCGGTCGTGCCACCGCCCGCCAGCCCCGCCGCCAGCTCGGCGACCGAGGCGGCGACGGCGGCACTGTGCGACACGAGAACGATGCCCACCAGCTTGTCGTCACTCACCGGACGCCTCCACGAGAGCCTCGATCAGCAGGGCCGAGGACGTGGCGCCCGGGTCCTGGTGCCCGATGCTGCGTTCGCCCAGATAGCTGGCCCGGCCCTTGCGCGCCTGCAACGGCGTGGTGGCCTCGGCGCCCTCCGCGGCGGCCGTCGCGGCCGCCGCGAAGGACTGTTCGAGCGCGTCCACGGCCGGCACCAGGGCGTCGATCATGGTCTTGTCGCCGGGCGCGGCTCCGCCCAGCGTCATCACCGCGTCCACGCCCGTGCGCAGTGCCTCCGTGAGCTGCTCCTCGGAGACCTCGGCGGCGTCCCCGAGGGCCTTGCCCGTACGGCGCAGCAGGGTGCCGTACAACGGGCCGGACGCACCGCCCACCGTCGATATCAGCTGCCGGCCGGCGAGCGTCAGGACGGTGCCGGGCGTGTCGGGCGCCTCCTTGTCCAGCGTGGCCACCACGGCGGTGAAGCCGCGCTGCAGGTTGCTGCCGTGGTCGGCGTCGCCGATGGGTGAGTCCAGCGCGGTGAGCCGGTCGGCCTCGCGGTCCACGGAGGCGGCGGTCGCCGCCATCCAACGTCGGAAGAAGTCGGCGTCGAGCACAGGATCTCCTTGCGTGGTACGGACGTTGACCGGATCGGGCCGCTTCAGCTGCCCCAGCGCAGGCCCGGCGTCTTCACCGGTGCGTCCCACAGCCGCAGCAGCTCCTCGTCCACCTGGCACAGGGTCACCGACGCGCCGGCCATGTCGAGCGAGGTGACGTAGTTGCCGACCAGCGTCCGTGCCACGGCGACACCACGTTCGGTCAGCACCCGCTGCACCTCCGCGTTGAAGCCGTACAGCTCCAGCAGCGGAGTGGCACCCATGCCGTTGACCAGGACCAGGACCGGATTGCGCGGGTCGAGGTCCTCGAGGATCGCGTGCACGGAGAAGTCCGCGATCTCCCGGGAGGTCATCATTGCGCGCCGCTCCCGGCCCGGCTCGCCGTGGATGCCGACACCCAGTTCCAGTTCACCGGCCGGGAGGTCGAAGGTGGGGCTGCCCTTGGCGGGCGTCGTGCACGCGGAGAGCGCCACGCCGAAACTGCGGGAGCTCTCGTTGACCTGGCGGGCGAGTGCCTCCACCCGCTCCAGCGGTGCGCCCTCCTCGGCGGCCGCCCCGGCGATCTTCTCGACGAAGAGCGTCGCGCCGGTGCCGCGCCGGCCGGCCGTGTAGAGACTGTCCGTGACGGCGACGTCGTCGTTGACGAGGACCTTGGCGACCCGGATGCCCTCGTCCTCGGCGAGCTCCGCCGCCATGTCGAAGTTCAGCACGTCGCCCGTGTAGTTCTTCACGATGAACAGCACGCCCGCGCCGCTGTCCACCGCTGCCGCGGCCCGCACCATCTGATCCGGTACCGGCGAGGTGAAGACCTCGCCCGGACAGGCGGCCGACAGCATGCCCGGACCCACGAATCCGCCGTGCAGCGGTTCGTGCCCCGAGCCGCCGCCGGAGATGAGCCCGACCTTGCCGGCCACCGGGGCGTCGCTCCGGACGATCACGCGGTTCTCCACGTCGACCGTCAGCTCCGGATGGGCGGCCGCCATGCCCCGCAGGGCGTCCGCGACCACTGTTTCCGCCACGTTGATGAGCATCTTCATGGGTACCTCCTGATGAGATCAGCCTCTTGCAGTATCGGCGTTCAGGAGGCCCCGGTCACGTGCGGCGGAGATCCGGGTGCTTCGGGCCGGGGTCGCGGTGGGCGGCCACCGCTCCCGGAAAGGGACGGCGAAGCCCCGGCGGGCCGGGTCCGCGGGCCCCGGAGGGCGGCACGTCCCGGCCCGCCGGGGCGGGGGAGTGGGCTCAGCCCAGCTTCTTCAGCAGCTCGGCGGCGAGGGGGGCGGACGAGGCCGGGTTCTGGCCGGTGACCAGATTGCGGTCGACGACCACGTGCGGGGCCCAGGGCTCGCCCTCCTGGAAGTCCGCACCCGCCTCGACGAGGCGGTCCTGGAGCAGCCACTTCGCCTTGTCGGCGAGGCCGGCCTGGGTCTCCTCGGCGTTGGTGAAGCCGGTCAGGCGGTAGCCCGCGAACGGGTTGCCGCCGTCCTCCCGCCGCGCCGCGAGCAGTGCGGCAGGACCGTGGCAGACCACGCCGAGCGGCTTGCCCGAGGTGAGGGCGAGGGTCAGAAGCCGGCCGGAAGCGGTGTCGACCGCGAGGTCCTCCATCGGGCCGTGGCCGCCGGGGTAGAAGACGGCCGCGTAGTCGTCGAGCCGCACGTCCTCCAGCCGGATCGGCTGCCGGAACGCGTCGGTCGACGCCAGAACTCCGGCGATCCGGTCGGCGTTCTCCTGGCCGCCGTTCACCTCGGGTGCGAGACTCGCCCGGTCCACGGTCGGTACGACACCGCCGGGCGTGGCGACCACGACCTCGTGGCCCGCGGCCCCGAAGGCCTCGTACGGGGCCACCGCCTCCTCGGCCCAGAAGCCGCTCGGGTGCTTGCTGCCGTCCGCCAGCGTCCAGTGGTCGGCGCCGGTCATCACAAAAAGAATCTTCGACATGCTGCGAAGGTAGGCGTGCGGGACCATAGGTGACCAATAGGCGCGTCACTCGGAGCCATAGGGCATCCAATGGATCTCGGGGAATGGTTCCCTTGCCGTCACCGGGAGCGGTGCGGCGGCAGGGGATGCGCTCAGGAACGCCCGCGGGCCGCGGCCCTTTGCTCCAGGACGCGCAGGGCCCGCTCGGCCCATGCGATGTTCTCCCGCTCGAACGACCGGCCCCGCATCAGCGTGAGGTACGGACCGACGCGCTCGGCACCGGCCAGGTACTCCTCCTCGCTGCGGCCGTCGAGGAGACGGGCCCGCAGCCGGTCGTAGCGGTCCAGCTTCGCGCGGGCCCACTGCAGCCGCTCCGTGACGGCCGCGCGCACGGACTCGCAGTCGCCCTCGTCGACCGCGTGGACCTTGACCAGGAGTTCGTCGCGGATGGCCGTGGGCCGGGGAGGGGCCGCCGTGAAGTCGTGCAGAGCGCGGCGGCCCGCGTCGGTGAGCGAGAACATCCGCTTGTCGGGCCGGCGCTCCTGGCGGACGAGCCGGGCCTGGATCAGGCCCTCCTCCGCCATGCGGTCGAGTTCCCGGTAGAGCTGCTGGGGAGTCGCCATCCAGAAGTTGGCGATCGCCGCGTCGAAACCCTTGGCCAGGTCGTACCCCGACGCCTCGCCGTCCAGGAGCGCGGCCAGGACCGCGTTGCGCAATGCCATGCGCCCAAGGCTAGATGCCGCTCGCCTCCGCGAGTAATCTCCTCCACACCTATTCAATTAATTGACTATGAGAGGTGGGGTCGCGATGCACCCCTTCCGCAAGGCCGTGGAGGCCGACGACCACGCCGCCGTCGAGGGGCTCCTCGCCGAGAACGTGGTGTTCACCAGTCCCGTCGTCTTCAAGCCGTACACCGGCAGGGCCATCACGGCGGCCATCGTGCGCGGCGTCTCGCGCGTCTTCACCAACTTCCACTACGTGCGCGAGATCGCCGACGCCGGAGGCAGGGACCACGCGCTGGTCTTCCGGGCGAAGGTGGGCGACAAGGAGATCGAGGGCTGCGACTTCCTGCACGTCGACGAGGACGGGAAGATCGACGACTTCACGGTGATGGTCCGCCCGCTCTCGGCGGCCCAGGCGCTCCAGACGGCGATGGCCGCGCAGTTCGAGCAGATCTCGCGGGAGGCGCTCGACCGGGCGGACGGGTAGGGGAGCGGGGGGGGGGGGGCCCCCCCCCCCCCAGGGCCCCCCCCCCCCCCCCCCCCCCACGCCCCCCCCCCACCACCCCCCCCCCAAACCGCGCCAGGCCCGCCCCACCCCCCCCACCCCCCCCCCATGTCTCC
>NZ_JBVHPY010000028.1:0-40032 GCF_055567695.1 Streptomyces sp. NPDC026417 | reverse complement strand
CCCGCCCTTTGTGCCGCAAGAGGGCGCGAGGGAAGAGTGCGCACGGGTTGAAACAACGTCCGCGGGGGGCCCCCAACGGGGGGGAGGGGGGGGGGGGGGGGGGGGCCCCCCCCCCCCCCCCCGGGAGGCTACCCCTGGCCTCCGGGGGAGGCTCCCCGGTGCGCCGTCTCGCGGAAGGCCGGGTGCGTCGCGAGCCGGCTCACGTAGCCGCGCAGATGTGCGTACGGGGCCAGGGCGTCGGGGGTGCCGAGGTGGACGAGGGCGACCCACAGGTCCACGTCCGCGGCGGTCAGGCTCCGGCCCGACGCGTACGGCGACGACGCGAGTCGGCGGTCCAGCAGATCGAGTGCGGCCGCCCTTCTCCGCGGCTGTCCGGCCGGTACGACGTCCGTGTCGAGGAGTTCTCGCAGGGCCTCGATGTCGCGGGCGAGGGCCTGCGGGCGGAGCGCCGCGCAACCCGTCCCGGTGCGGTCGGCCAGACCGGCCAGATCGCGCAGGATGTCGGGCGTGTGGTTGCTGACGACGCGTCCGGTCCAGCGGTCGCAGAGGGCGGGCGCCACGAGCGGACCCTCGTAGTGGTGCCAGGTCGCCTCGTAGGCGCTGCGCAGGGAGGCCCACCCGTCGAAAGCGCCGCAGGCGCCGTCCGGGTGCGTCAGGGCGGTGGTGGTGACGGAGTCCCCCAGGCCCAGCAGGTCGAGGGTGATCGAGACACGCAGTGAGCGGGGACAGTCCGGGGCCAGGTACAGCCGATAGCGGTGCGGGGCCGGGTAGAAGCCGCCGGCGAGGCCGACACCGATGCGGCTGGGCGTGCTGGTGCCGGAGGCGTGCGAAGCGTGCGACAGGGTCTCGGGCATGACTCTCCACGGGATGAGGGCGTCCCGGCAGCCTCGTGGGCGCCGCGACGGAACGGAGTGACTGCGCTTTCGTACGGGTCCGGGTCCTCGGACTAGTACGCGCTGGAGACACGCAACAGATCGATGTGCAGGCGCCTCGTCAAACCGTTCCTGGGCATTCCCACCGGTCCGCACTCGGGGCTCGCGAGACGCGAGACCACGCTTGTCCCGCCGCACCGGCGGAACCCGGTCGTCACCCGGGGCACCCCGTCGCGGTGGAAGGGTTGCCTGCCAGCGGGCCGGGGCCGATGACCGTACGAGCAGGGATCCTGCCCGCGGGCGCTGACAATCGTGACCGTCCCCGTCAGTGTCGTTGCGCTCCGTGAGAGCGTCAAGAAGGCGTCCGCGGAGTCTCAACACGTGGTCACCATGCGGACGGTGGAGCGGCCGGGCGGCCGGGCGCCGGCACGGGACGCCCCCGAGGTGACGCGTCCGCCCGCCGCCCGGCGTGTGCCGGGGAGAGTCGAGGCCCGCGCGTCCAGCGGTGTACGAGTCCCGACCGCCACCCTGCACACGGGCCCTCCGCACTCCCGGCCCGGCCTTCCCCTGCCCCTGAGCCCCGTTGCCCCGCCTCCACGGATGGAGACCCGACGCCACCATGTCCCCCGCCTTCGACCCGGCCCGGCCGCAGCAGTCGGCGCCGCATCCCCTCGACAACCCCGCGTGGGCCGCGCTGACCGGTCAGCACGCCCGGCTCGCCGAACGCAACGGCCGGGCCGCCCGCTACCCGGTGGACGTCTCACCGTTCGTCGCACTCGCCGACGTGAGGGACCCGGGCGCCTGGACCGACCTGGCCTGCCTGGTGGGGCCGGGCGCCGTCGTACCGGTCACCGGAGTTCCGCGGCCTCCCGACGGCTGGCAGGTCGTGGAGCGCGGCGAGGGCGTGCAGCTGGTCGACACGTCGTTGCGGTCCGGGCGGGCGCCGGAGGCGGTCCGGCTCGGCCAGGACGACGTTCCCGAGATCCTGGACCTCGCGGCCCGTACCCGGCCGGGCCCTGTCCTGGCCCGGAGCCTCGAACTGGGCGCCTATCTGGGCATCAGGCACGGTGGACGGCTCGTCGCCCTGGCCGGTGAACGCATGCGCCTGCCCGGCTGGACCGAGATCAGCGCGGTGTGCACGGACCCGGCACACCGGGGCCGGGGTCTGGCCACCCGGCTGGTGCGTGCCGTCGCGGCGGGCATCCGGGAACGCGGCGACTCCGCGTTCCTGCACACCCAGGCCACCAACGCTGCCGCGCTCGGGCTCTACGAGTCCATCGGCTTCACCGTGCGACACCGCGCCGACTTCCTGCTCGTCCGGGCTCCGGGACTGCCGAACCGCCGCTCCTGAAGGGGGTGTTGGCCACCGCCGAGCAGCTACCGGCGGTCCACGCGCCGGAACCGGGGATGCCGAGGAACAAAGAACGCCGCCGCGTCGTTGCCCCTTTCCGAGGGCACCCGGACCGGAGGCGGAGGTGGGACGATGAGCGAAGTGCCGTCCGCGCACCGCCGACCCGTCCCGACCCTCTCCCCGCGCCGCTGCGTGCGCCTCTACTCCCGGCCGCACATCGATCTGCTGCGCGTGGCCGGCGCGCTCTGTCGACCCTGACCGTGCACCCACGCCGCCGGCCCCTCCGGACGAGGACCGGCGATTCCCCATGGTCGACCAGGAAGGCACTTCCGTCGTGTCCCCGACTTCCCCGCTGCACCTCGCCGTCGCCCTCGACGGCGCCGGCTGGCACCCCGCCGCATGGCGCGAGCCCGAGTCCCGTCCCCATGAACTCCTCACCGCCCGCCACTGGGCCGGACTCGTCACCGAGGCAGAGCACGGCCTGCTGGACTTCGTCACGATCGAGGACTCCCTCGGCCTGCAGTCCTCCCACTTCAACGGGCCGGACTCACGCACCGACCAGGTCCGCGGCCGCCTGGACGCCGTGCTCGTCGCCGCCAGGGTCGCCCCGCTGACCCGGCACATCGGGCTGGTCCCGACCGTGATCGCCACCCACACCGAGCCGTTCCACATCTCCAAGGCGATCGCCACCCTGGACTACGTCAGCAACGGCCGCGCGGGTCTGCGCGTCCGGGTGTCGGCCCGGCCGGACGAGGCCGCCCACTTCGGCCGCCGCACCATCCCCGGATTCGCCGCCGAGGACATCGACACCCCCACCGTGCGGGAGCTGACCGCCGATCTCCTGGACGAGGCCGGCGGCTACGTCGAGGCGGTGCGCCGCCTGTGGGACAGCTGGGAGGACGACGCGGAGATCCGCGACACCGCGACCGGCCGCTTCATCGACCGCGACAAGCTGCACTACATCGACTTCGAGAGCCGGCACTTCAGCGTCAAGGGCCCGTCGATCACCCCACGGCCGCCGCAGGGGCAGCCTCTCGTGAGCGCCCTGGCCCACGAGACCGCCTCGGGCGCTCCCTTCGGGCTGCTCGCCAGGTCGGCGGACCTCGGATTCGTCACCCCGCACGACACCGACCAGGCCCATGCCGTCGTCGCCGCCGTCCGGGACGCCCGGGCCGCGGCAGGCCGCGCCGCGGAACCGCTGCACCTCTTCGGCGACCTGGTGGTGTTCCTGGACGACGACCCCGCCGCGGCGGCGGCCCGCCGGGACCGGCTGGACGGCCTGGCGGGACACCGGTACACCAGCGACGCCCGCATCTTCACCGGCACGCCCGCCCAACTGGCAGACCTGTTGCTGGAGTTGAGCGTGAGCGGCCTGTCCGGCTTCCGGTTGCGCCCCGCCGTCGCGGGTCACGACCTTCCGGCGATCACCCGGGGCCTGGTGCCCGAACTCCAGCGCCGCGACGCCTTCCGGCGCGCGTACGAGAGCGACACCCTGCGCGGCCTGCTCGGCCTCGCCCGCCCCGCGAACCGCTACGCCGCCGTCTGAGCCCGAGGACCCCAGCCATGAGCAAGCCGTTCACCACGTCGTCCGACAAGCCCCTGAAGCAGATCCATCTCGCCGCCCACTTCCCCGGCGTCAACAACACCACCGTGTGGAGCGACCCCGAGGCGGGCAGCCACATCGAGTTCGATTCCTTCGCGCACTTCGCCCGGACCGCCGAACGCGCCAAGTTCGACTTCCTCTTCCTCGCCGAGGGCCTGCGGCTGCGCGAACAAGGCGGTCACATCTACGACCTGGACGTCGTGGGCCGCCCCGACACCTTCACCGTGCTGTCGGCCCTCGCCGCCGTCACCGACCGGCTCGGCCTGACGGGCACCATCAACTCCACGTTCAACGAGCCCTACGAGGTGGCGCGCCAGTTCGCGAGCCTCGACCACCTCTCGGACGGGCGGGCCGCCTGGAACGTCGTCACCTCGTGGGACGCGTTCACCGGGGAGAATTTCCGCCGCGGCGGATTCCTGCCGCAGGGGGAGCGGTACTCCAGGGCCAGGGAGTTCCTGGCCACCGCCAACGAGCTGTTCGACTCCTGGCACGGGGACGAGATCGTCGCCGACCAGGCGACCGGCACCTTCCTGCGCCACGCGCGGGCCGGTGCCTTCGAGCACCGCGGGCAGCATTTCGACATCGAGGGCCGGTTCAACGTGCCGCGCAGCCCGCAGGGCCGCCCGGTGATCTTCCAGGCGGGCGACTCCGAGGAGGGGCGCGAGTTCGCCGCGGCCGACGCGGACGCCATCTTCAGCCGGCACGGCACCCTGGAAGCGGGCCGCGAGTTCTACGCCGACGTCAAGGGCCGCCTCGCACGCCACGGCCGTACCCACGACCAGCTGCTGATCCTGCCCGCCGCGACCTTCGTCCTCGGCGACTCGGACGCCGAGGCGGAGGAACTGGCCCGTGAGGTGCGCCGTCAGCAGGTCAGCGGGGCGACGGCCATCAGGCACCTGGAGTTCGTCTGGAACCGCGACCTGTCCGGGTACGACCCGGACGGCCCGCTGCCCGACGTGGACCCCGACCCCGGCGAGCACACCGTCGCCCGGGGCCGCGCCCAGGTACGGATGTACCGGGACCCGCTGGCGACCGCCAGGCAGTGGCGGGAGCTCGCCGCCGCGCACAACTGGTCCATCCGCGACCTCGTCATCGAGACCGGCAACCGGCAGACCTTCGTCGGCTCCCCGGCCACTGTCGCCGCGGCCATCGACACCCTGGTACAGGCGGACGCCGCCGACGGTTTCATCCTCGTACCGCACATCACGCCCGGTGGGCTCGACCGGTTCGCCGACACGGTCGTGCCGCTGCTCCAGGAGCGGGGCGTCTTCCGGCACGACTACACCGGAGTCACGCTGCGCGACCACCTCGGCCTGGCCGAGCCCGCCGCCCGCCGCGCGGACACGGAGGGCGCCCGGGCGGCCTCCTGACGGGGCGGTCGCCGCGCGCGTCTCAGGGCAGAATTTCCCGGACCAGCGCGGCGACCTGCTCCACCTCGATGAGGAAGCCGTCGTGGCCGTACGGCGACCGGACCGTGCGGAGCCGGTCCGCAGAGCCGATCCCGGCCGCCAACTCCGCCTGCTGGTACGGAGGATAGAGCCGGTCCGATTCGACCGCGGCGACGAGGGTCCGGGCCCGCACGCGGCGCAGCGCGGCGCGGGTGCCGCCCCGGCCGCGGCCCACGTCGTGACTGTTCATGGCCTCGGCCAGGGCGACGTAGCTGCCCGCGTCGAAGCGGCGCACCAGTTTGTCGGCGTGATGGTCCAGATAGGACTCGACCTGGTACCTGCCGCCGTCCCACGGGTCCTCGTCGCGCTGGGGGGAACGGCCGAAACGAGTGTGCAGCTCCGGCTCGCTGCGATAGGTGACATGGGCGAGCCGGCGAGCCAGTCCGAGTCCCAGGTGCGGGCCGAGACCGGGCCCCGCGTCGTGGTAGTCGCCGCCCCGCCAGCGGGGATCGGCGCGGATCGCGTGGACCTGGACCGCCGCCCACGCGATCTGCTCGGCGCTCGCCGCGGCGACCGTCGCCAGCAGCAGCAGTGCGTCCGTGCGCTCCGGGTACGACACGGCCCACTCCAACGCGCGCATCCCGCCCATCGAGCCGCCGACGACCAGCGCCCAGCGGCCGATGCCGAGCGCATCGGCCAGGTCGGCCTCGGCCGCCACCTGGTCACGCTGCGTCAGGAAGGGGAAGTCGCTGCCCCAGCTCCGTCCGCCGGGACGCCGTGAAGCGGGTCCCGTGCTGCCCTGGCAGCCGCCGAGCACGTTCGGGGCGACCACGAACCAGCGGTCGGTGTCGAGGGCCCGCCCGGCTCCCACCAGGCCGTCCCACCAGCCCGGAGTCGGATGACCCGGGCCCGCGGGTCCGGCCACGTGACTGTCGCCGGTGAGCGCGTGCAGCACCAGGACGGCGTTTCCCCCGTCCGGTGCGAGCCGCCCCCAGGTCTCGAACGCCAGGCGCACACCCGGCAGTTCGCCGCCGGCCTCCAGGGGCAGCGGCTTCTCCCGGACGTGCCACCGGCGCCGCCCGGCGGGGTCCCCCTCCCGCCAGGCCCCCGAGGCCGGCGGAAGGGAGACCCCGGAGGTCGTCGGCAGGCCGTTCAGGACGCGCCCTTCGCCGCGCGGAAGCCGGCCTCCAGATCCGCCTTGAGGTCCGCGAGGTTCTCGATGCCGACCGACAGGCGCACCAGGCCGGGCGAGGTCCCGGTCGCCGCCAGCCCGGCCTCGTCGAGCTGGCTGTGGGTCGTCGACGCCGGATGGATGATGAGGCTGCGGACGTCACCGATGTTGGCGAGATGACTGAACAGTTCGACGGCGTCCACGAACCGCTTGCCGGCCTCGACACCGTCCCGCAGTTCGAAGGCCAGTACGGCGCCCGCACCGCGCGGCAGGTACCGCTGCCCGGCCTCGTACCACCGGTTGGACGCGAGCCCCGGATAGTGGACGGCGGCGACCTCGTCGCGCTGCTCCAGCCACTCGGCGAGGGCCTGGGCGTTGGCCGAGTGCCGTTCGATGCGCAGGGACAGCGTCTCGACGCCCTGCAGGAGCAGGAACGCGGAGTGCGGCGACAGGGCGGGGCCGATGTCGCGCAGCAACTGCACCCGCAGTTTGACCGCGAAGGCGCCCGGGCCGAGCGCGGGCCAGTAGCGCAACCCGTGGTAGCTCGGGTCCGGCTCGCTGAAGTCGGCGAACCGGTCGGGGTGCGCACCGAAGTCGAACGTCCCGCCGTCCACGACGACGCCGGCGATCGTGGTGCCGTGCCCGCCGAGGAACTTGGTCGCCGAGTGGACCACGATGTCGGCGCCGTGCTCGATCGGCCGCAGCAGGAAGGGGGTGGGCACGGTGTTGTCCACGATCAGCGGGAGGCCGGCCTCGTGGGCGACGTCCGCCACCGCCCGCACGTCGAGGACGTTGCCGCGCGGGTTGCCCAGCGTCTCGGCGAACAGCGCCTTGGTGGTGGGCCGGATCGCCGCCCGCCAGGCCTCGACGTCGTCCGGGTCGTCGACGAACGACACCTCGATGCCGAACTTGGGCAGTGTGTGGCGGAAGAGGTTGTAGGTCCCGCCGTAGAGGGACGTGCTGGAGACGATGTGGTCACCGGCGCTCGCCAGCGTCAGGATCGCCAGGG
The DNA here is from genome assembly GCF_055567695.1 of Streptomyces sp. NPDC026417. Classification (NCBI taxonomy): domain Bacteria; kingdom Bacillati; phylum Actinomycetota; class Actinomycetes; order Kitasatosporales; family Streptomycetaceae; genus Streptomyces; species Streptomyces sp. NPDC026417. The sequence continues at coordinate 32,638 of NZ_JBVHPY010000028.1, read as the reverse complement.
TCTCCGCGGCCTGACCGGAGGCGAGGGCGACCGCGGCCACCCCGCCCTCCAGCGCGGCGACGCGCTGTTCGAAGACGTCCTGCGTGGGGTTGTGGATGCGGGTGTAGATGTTGCCGGGCTCGGCGAGCGAGAACAGGTCCGCCGCGTGCCGGGTGTCGCGGAAGACGAAGGAGCTCGTCTGGTAGATCGGCACCGCCCGCGCCCCGGTCGCCGGGTCGGGCACGGCACCGGCGTGGACCTGCTTCGTTTCGAAGGACCAGGCCGAGGTGTCGGGCCCCGCGGGCTCCTCCTCGGGGGTGTGACCTGCGGTGACTGAGTCGATCGGCTGGCTCATGGTTCTCCCTTGTGCGGCGTGGAAGGGCGCGGCGTGTACGGGTGCGGGGCGGGCACGGATGCGTGCCGGGCCCGCCGAGATGAAGGGCGGCACGGGTGCGGACGGAGTCCGGGACCGTCCCGGTGCCGGAGCGGACGGTCAGCTCGCGCCGGTACAGGCGGTGGTGGTGGCACGCATGTGGTCGACATGGCGACGGGTCACGAGCACGGTCGCGCGGCGGGGGAGGGGGCCCCGGCCGGCCGGCTCCCGTCCGGCGGCGGGGCGGGACGTGGTTGTCGCGGACGCCCCCGCGTGTTCAGACGACATCGGCCGGAGCGCCGGGGACCGGGACGAGCGCCTTGCTGAAGCAGACGCTCAACGGGTTGCGGTCGTACGGCGGGTAGGGCCGGACCCGCTCCCATCCCTCCCGTACGTAGAGCGCCCGGGCCTCCGGCTGGAGCGCGCCCGTCTGGAGCCACAGCCGCTCGATGCCGAGCCCGAGGGCCGTCGACTCCACCGCGCGCAGCGCCGCTCCGGCGAGGCCCCGGCGGCGGTGCTCGCCGTGGACGAAAAGCCGCTTGACCTCGTGCCGGTCCGGGAGTCTGCGGAGTGAGGCGGTCGCCACGGGGACGCCGTCCGCGTAGGCGACCCAGGTGACGACGATCTCGTCCGCCGACGGCTGGGGGGCGCGGACCCGACGGTGCTCGACAGGGGCGTAGCGGGGGGCCAGTTCGGCGGACATCAGCTCCCGCAGCCGGACCGCCGCGGCGGCGTCCCAGCTGACGGATCTCCACTGGAGGGTCGCGGACGGCAGGCTCATGTGCTTCCTTGCGGGGAGGAGGGCGCGGGGTGCGTGCGCCCGTGCCCCTGCATGGTCACCCCGGCCGAGGACGCGTGTCCTCCCCGACGGCCCGTTGTTCGCAGAACGGAAACAGTGCGTTCGTGAAGGCGCCTTCGTGACGGGCGCGGGTGGACCTGCCTGCCGGTTCGGCCGACCGCGGGCCCGCCACCGACCCCCGTCGGCGGCACGCGCCCGCATGCCGAACGCACCCGCCCGCGCCACGATCCCGGTGCGGACGGCGCACGGCGGCGTGACCGCGCCCGGAGCGCGCCGCGGCGGCGTCCCGGGTACGCCCGCAGCCGGCCGTCGCGACGACGCCGGCGGGTCTGCTGCGGGCCGCGTGCGGCGGCGGCAGGCCCGGTCACGGGCCGGGAGGCCCGCCGGGGCCGGCCGGGTGGGGCGGCTCCTAGTGGGAGCCCGAGCCGCCGCCGCCGAAGGAGCCGCTGGAGCCGTGACTCCACCGCTGCCGAGTCCGGTCCTGGCTCGGCTTGGACGCGATGTTGCCGTGCGCCGCCAGTTGGTACGGGGTCAGGCGCTCGTCGCTGCGAGGCACCTCGTCGGGTTCGCGGTTCTCGGTCACCTCGAACACCGGCCCGCCCTCGGGGAGCTTCGGCTGCTCGTCGGCCCGCGGCCGCGGGGGCTCCTCGCGGCGCACCCGGCTGCCCATCCACATGGCGCCGCCCAGCAGAGCCACGACGACCAGACCGATCACCACCGGTGCGAAGCCGGCCACGAGACCGTGATTCGCCGCCACGTCGTATCCAAGTGTGCTCATGGCGCATCCGTCCCTTGAGTGTTCCTGGCGCGCGAGTACCCCTCGGGCCACACACGAACCGGGCCCTCCGGGAGCGCCGCACTCCGCACCCGCGGCTTCCGCGGACACCGGGTTCCGCACGGGCGGCGGGCGCCGGGTTTGACCGGGGCCGGCGCGGCAACCCGGACCGTGTGACCTCAATGACATCCGAGCAGGAGCTCTTCCGGTTCCTTGAGGACCGGTTCACGTGCGCCCAGGCGTGTACGGAGTGTGCGCGGACGTGCGCGCTGCGCGCGAGCCTCACGGATCCGGACGGGCCGAGAGAGCAGGAACTCGTACGCCGCAAGGGCATCATGTGCGCGGAGGTGTGCGACGCGACGTGCCGGATGCTCTCCGAGCAGAACGGCATGGACGAAGCGGGCATGCGCGTCCAGCTCGCCTGGTGCCGGGACGTCTGTCTGGAGTCCGCCGACGTCTTCGACGACCACCCCGGCGCGGAGGACAGCGCGAAGGCCTGCCGCGAGTGCGCCCAGGCGTGCATGGACTTCATGGCCACCCTGCGCTGACACGCCCGCGGTCCGGGGACCGTCGCCACCGGCGCCGCCTGCGACGGCGAGGTGCGGACCGGCGGCGCGCCTGCTCAGCCGGGATCAGCACCGGGCAGCGGGCGCCCGGGCCGGACGTTCCAGCGGTCCGAGCGGCCGCTGAGTTCCGTGGCGGTCAGCGGCGGCACGTCGACCCGCCAGAACGCCGCCTCGGGTGCTCCGAGAGCCCTCACCAGCGCCGCCCGCACGACCTCCGGCTCCACGACGGCGACCACGCGCCCCCCGGTGCGGCCGGCCGTGGCCAGCCCGCGGGCGACCCGGTCGCAGAACTCACGGACCGATTCCCCGCCGTGCGGAGCGCACTCCGGGTCCGCCAGCCACCGCACGACCGCCTCCGGCTCCCGCCCGCCCACCTCGTCCAAGGTCGCGCCGCGCCACCGTCCCACGTCGAGACCGGCCAGTTCCGTCACCTCGACGGCGTCCAGCCCGAGCGCGGCGGCGGTCTCCCGGCAGCGCACGCTGGGGGAGACCCACGGTTCGCGCACCGCCGGGAGCGTGCCCGCGGCGGCCCTCGCGAGCCGCAGCCCACCGGCGTCGAGGGAGCAGCCGTCGTCGAAACGGGCCTCGCGCAGCGCGGTGCTCGACGCGGCTGAGATCAAGGTCACTCGCGTGGTCATGAACCTGCTTTCATGAGTCGATTGCGTCCGTACCCGGCCTCAAAACCCGTATGTGGGAAGTGAGTTGACGGTAAACCCGGCACGTGGGGCGCACGCGGCGCCTCCCGTGCGCCCTTGGCCGGACCTCCGCTTCGCGGTACGGTCTCGACGATATTGACGACGGTACGGCGGAAGCCCGGTGAGAGTCCGGCACGGTCGCGCCACTGTAAGCCCGGCAACAGCCGCTCCCTCCAGGGGCGGTGGAGGCCGGGCAAGTCAGACCCGCAGCCGTCGTCCTGTGCACCACCACGATGGGACGCGAGTTCCCCAGGAGGTCCTGCCACATGGCGCAGTCCGTCGCTCAGCCGAGCGTCACCCCCACCGCCGTTCCCGCGAAGCTGCCGATCGGCGCGATCGCTCCCTGGGCGGTCTTCTTCGGCATCCTGATGCTGGTCCTGCTCTACTTCGTCGGTGCCGAACAGGGCGCCACCGCCCTCGTCTCCGGCGAGAACGTTCACGAATGGGTGCACGACGCCCGCCACCTGCTCGGCTTCCCCTGCCACTGACGGCGACAAGGAAGCGTACGAGTCGATGAACTCAGCAACAGTCAGAAATCTCCTGGTGCGCGGCATGCTGGCGGGTCTCGCCGCCGGCCTGCTCGCCCTGGTCGTGGCGTACTTCCTCGGTGAGTCCCGGGTGGACGCCGCCATCGCCTACGAGGAGTCGCACGCGCACCACCACGAACACGGCGTGGAGGTGGTGACCCGCACGATGCAGTCCACCGGAGGCCTGGCCACCGGTGTGCTCGTGTACGGCATCGCCTTCGGCGGCATCGCGGCCCTCGCCTACTGCTTCGCCCTCGGACGCATCGGCCGGTTCGGGCCGCGCGCGAGTGCGCTGCTGCTGTCGACGGCGGGTCTGCTCGCGGTGTACGTCGTGCCGTTCCTCAAGTACCCGGCCAATCCGCCGTCCGTCGGTGACGCCGACACCATCGGCACACGCACGACGCTCTACTTCCTGATGATGGTGCTCAGCGTGCTGCTGGCCGTCGCGACCGTGATCCTCGGCAAGCGCCTCGCGCCGCGGCTGGGCAACTGGAACGCCACGCTGGCCGCCGGTGCCTTCTTCGTCCTTCTCGTGGGCCTCGCCTACGCGTTCCTCCCGGCGGTCGACGAGGTGCCGAAGGACTTCTCGGGCACCCTGCTGTGGCAGTTCCGTCTGGCGGCACTGACGATCCAGCTGGCGTTGTGGACCACCTTCGGGCTCGTCTTCGGCGTGTTGGCCGAGCGCCTGTTGGCGCCCGCGAAGGCCACCGCGCAGGGCACGGAGGACAAGGCGGCGGCCGTTCCGGCGGCTCCCGTGGCTCCCTGAGCGTGCGGAGAACAGGGCGGGTCCCGGTCGACCGGGACCCGCCCTCCCGTCTGCGGACGGCCCGTTGCGCGAGGCGGCGCTCCTCGTCAGAGCAGTCGCTCGAATCCGTCCAGCATCGCGGTGAGCCCCGTCTCGAACCGCTCCGAGGGATCGTCGCCGGCCGCCTCCCCGCCCCGGGGCATCGCCGCGACGCTCAGGGCGTGTCCGACGGTGAACTCGCGCAGGCTGTGGGTGATCCGGCCGCCCTGGACGGTGCCGAAGCCCGCCGCGGCGAGATGACCGGTGAGGCGTGCGCAGGCATCCGTCGCCGCCCGTGAGCGCACCGGATGCGTCGCGAACACGGCGACGGCGTGCGGGTGGCCCAGCAGCGCGCTGCGCAGCCGCCGGCAGTACTGGCCGGCCACCGCCCGCCAGGAGCCGTCCCAGGGCAGCGACTCGAAGTCGACCTCGCCGAGGAGGAGTTCGGCGACACCGTCGAAGAGCGCTTCCTGGTCCTTGAAATAGCGGTACGCCGCCATCGGGTCCACGCCGAGACCCGCTCCGAGCTTGCGCATCGAGAAGGCGCGCAGTCCGTTGACGTCGATCAGTGCCAGCGCCGCCGCGGCGATGCAGGCACGATTCAGCACCGGTCTGAGGGGAGGGGTCTGCCGCCCGCCTCCCGCGTCGTGCTTGTCGGTCTTCATGAGGGGCGTCGGTCCAGGTTGGTGGTGGGGCCGTTTCGTCCACGTTGGGTAAAACCGGCGGGCGAGCCGGTTTCGGGGTCTCCCCGCATGCTACGTCCAGCGCGTCGTCCGGAACATGTGCCGGACGACGGCGGGAGTTCCGGTCACGCGGTGGCCGGGCGCCCCGGGGCGCGTCATCGGCATTCCCAATTTCTGGAACGAGTTCTACTGTGTGCGCCGTCAAGTCCGGGTGGGACCAGTCGATCCACTGGGAGCCAGGAGGCGCCGTGCATCTCGAATACACGCCCGAGCAGCAGCAGCTGCGCACCGAACTGCGCGGCTACTTCGCCCAGTTGGTGCCGGACCACGCCTACGCCCGCTACACCGACCCGGCGGCGCAGAAGCGCTTCTACCGCGAGACCATCCGCAGGCTCGGCAGGGACGGCTGGCTCGGCGTGGGCTGGCCCGAGGAGTACGGCGGACGCGGACTGAGCCCGATGGAGCAGTTCATCTTCTTCGACGAGGCGGCCCAGGCGGGGGTGCCGCTGCCGCTGATGGCACTCAACACCGTCGGCCCGACCATCATGCAGTTCGGCACGGAGGAGCAGAAGGCGTACTTCCTGCCGAAGATCCTCTCCGGGGAGATCGACTTCGCCATCGGCTACAGCGAGCCCGACGCGGGGACGGACCTGGCCGCGCTCAGGACCAGGGCCGTACGGGAGGGGGACGAGGCCACCGGTCACTACACGGTCGACGGCCAGAAGATCTGGACGACCAACGGCGACACCGCCGACTGGGTCTGGCTCGCCGTGCGCACCGATCCGGACGCGCCGCCGCACAAGGGCATCACCATGCTGCTCGTACCGACCTCCGACCCCGGCTACTCCTGCACCCTCATCAACACCCTCGCCTCGCACGACACCACGGCGAGCTACTACGAGAACATCCGTGTCCCCGCCTCCCGCCGGGTCGGCGAGGAGAACAAGGGCTGGCGGCTGATCACCAACCAGCTCAACCACGAGCGGGTCACGCTCGCCGCCCACGGGACCATGGCGATCCGCGCCCTGCACGACGTGCAGCGCTGGGCGATGGAGACCAAGCTCGCCGACGGCCGACGCGTCGTCGACCTGCCCTGGGTCCGCCGGCGCCTGGCCCAGACCCACACCCGGCTCGACGCGATGAAACTCCTCAACTGGCAGATGGTGAACGCCGTCCAGGAGGGCACGCTCACCCCCCAGGACGCCTCCGCCGTGAAGGTCTTCGGCTCCGAGGCGCGCCGGGACGCCTATGCCTGGCTGATGGAGGTCGTCGCCGCGCCGGGGGTCCTGAAGGAGGGCTCGGCGGGAGCCGTCCTGCACGGCGAGCTGGAGCGCGGCTACCGCTCGGCGGTGATCTTCACCTTCGGTGGCGGCAACAACGAGATCCAGCGCGAGATCATCTCCTGGATCGGCCTGGGCATGCCCCGCGTACGCCGTTAGGGGCGGCCCCCGAGGCGGCATGACCGTCTCGGACCCACCGGCGGTCCGCTCCGATCCGGGGTCCGGAGCGGAGCGAGCGGGACGCCGGTCCCGCCGGGCTCCGTCCGGGCCGTCCGAGCTGCGTGAGCGGCCCCAACGGCCCGAACCGTCGTCACGAGCGGGCGGTGGTCAAGGGCGGTCGAGGACGCGCTCCAGCTGCTCGACCTCGGTGGACTGGTCCTCGACGACCGTGCCCGCCAGTTTCACGGCGCCGGCGTGCCTGCCGTTCCGCCGCTCCTCCCGGGCCATGGCGATCGCGCCGTTGTGGTGGTCGATCATCATCTCGGCGAACATCTGGTCGAACGCGGGGCCCTTCGCGTCCTTCAGGTGAGCCAGGTCGGCGTCGGACATCATGCCGTCGCCGCTGCCGTGGTGCATGCCGGGCATGGACTCCACGGCGTCCGGCGCGTGCCAGGACTCCAGCCACTTCCGCAGCGTCCTGATCTCCGGGTCCTGGGCCTTCTCGATCTTCGCTGCGATGCTCTTGATCTCCGTGCCGGCGGCACGGCCGTCGGCGAGGCGGGCCATCCGCAGGGCCTGCTCGTGGTGCGGAATCATCATCTGCGCGAAGCTGACGTCCGCGTCGTTGAAGGAGCCGGTTCCCCCGGTCGCCGGCGCGGAGCTCCCCTGGCCGTCGTGGCCCGGTTCGCTCCGGTCGTGGTCCGGGCCACCGCAGGCGGAGAGGAGCAGGACGGCGGCGGCGACGCCCGTGGCGGCGGCTCGGCGTGCGGGCGCGCGGCGCTGGGCGTGGGTGAAGGAGGTCATGGTGAATTCACCTCGTGTGCTGGGTTGTTCGAGCTGTTCGGGCGCAGGCGGTAGCGCGGGCCGCGCCCAGGGGCGCGCCCGCGGAGGTGCCCGGCCTACAGCCGCAGAACCGACAGACGGGTGAGATCGGGTGCGCGGTGCGCAGGGCCCGGCCGCAGCGAGGCGGCGAGCCGGGCGAGGAGACTCGCCCGCCACTCCCGGTCGTGGTCGAGGGCCGACCTCGGCAGCGAGCCGAGCACCCACGCGGCGAACACCACCGCCACGCAGAGCGACATCATGTCCATGGCCATGCCGGGTTCGTGCGAGGACGACGGGCGCGCCGGACGGGAGGCGTCGTCGCCCGCGGCACCGCCCCCGGAGGCGGAGGTCGCGTGGTGTCCGGAGGCGGAGGTCGTCCCGGGGCCGGAGGCGGACGTCATGTGGTGCCCGGGAGCGGCGGCGTCCATCGCGGCCGGCGGGGCCGCGGCGCTCGTGGCGGCGTGGCCGGACGGCTCGCCGGGATGCCCCAGACCGTGCATCAGGAAGACGCCCAGGGCGAGGACGACGACGAGCAGCAGGTGCCCGAGGGCGCCTCCTGTCCGCACGTACCGCCTGGTCTTCACGCTGACTCCGTCACTGGCCGGCCCGGATCCACCGGACCGACAGTACCCAAGGTGCATCCCCCACGCCGCCCGGCCCGCGTCGGGACGTCGGCTTCCCCGCACGCCTTGATGGCCCGCGCCGGCGTGGCCACACTGGCGGCATGGACGGCGAGCGCAGCAGGACCGCGGACCCGGGCCTCTTCACCCCCGCGTCGGTGACCTGGCAGATGCACGCGGACCCCATGATGTGGGTGGCCGGGATCCGCGCCCTGTACTTGCAGGCGCTCCATCCACGCGCCGTGCGCGGCGTGATGCAGAACTCCGACTTCCGGCGTGACGCCTGGGGCAGGCTGATGCGTACGGCGGACTTCGTCGGCACGACGACCTACGGCACCACGGACGCCGCCGAGCGCGCGGGCGCCCGGGTCCGGAAGATCCACTCCAAGCTCCGCGCGACCGACCCGGAGACCGGGGAGAGCTACGGCGTGGACGAGCCGGGACTGCTGCTGTGGGTCCACTGCGCCGAGATCGACTCGTATCTGCACGTCCTGCGCCGCTCGGGCTTCCGGCTCACGGACGAGCAGGCCGACCGTTACATCGGCGAACACCGCGCCGCCGCCCGCCTGGTGGGCCTCGACCCCGCCGCCGTGCCCGGCGACCGGGTTCGACTGGCCGCGTATTTCGAACAGGTGCGGCCCGAGCTGGCCGCGGGGACGGAGGCGCGCGAGGTGGACGACTTCCTGCTCCGCCCGCCCACGCATCCGTTGCTCGTCCCGGCGCGCGCACTGCTGTGGCGGCGTGTGGCGCGACTGGCGTACGCCTCGCTGCCGTCCTACGCCCACGCCCTGTACGGCAGACCGGCCCCGCCGCCCGCCGTGGTGACCCGGCGGCTGCGCGGGACGGGCACCCTGCTGCGCGCCGTTCCCGCGGGTCTGCGCTGGCAACTGCCGCCCGGACACATCCTCCGCGCCGTGGCGCGGCTCGGCCCCGACTCCCGCCCCGCGGCCCGCAAGGCGTCCCGCCGGCCCGCCCGGCCGGACGGGCCGGGGGAGGGGCGAGCGGCCGGGCGGTGACGCCCGGGCGCGAGCGTGGGGACCGGGCCGGTGACGGCTGTCCGCCGCCCGGCACCTCGGCAGCCGCGGGCCGGCCTCACCCGCACCGGCGCAGCCGTCCCCCTCCCGGTGCGGCGGGCCCGCCCCTGATCACGGCCCCGTACGGCGGCAGTCCGCCGTACGGCGGCTCGTCCGCACGCCTCTGGCCCGCCCCGATCATCGCGTGCTACCAAGAACCATGCCTGCACTCGAGGGATATGACGCCGTGATCGTCGGCGGCGGTCACAACGGTCTGGTCGCCGCCGCCTACCTGGCCCGCGCCGGACAGTCCGTGCTGGTCCTGGAGCGCCTGGGGAACACCGGCGGTGCCGCCGTGTCCACCCGGCCGTTCGACGGAGTCGACGCGCGGCTGTCCCGTTACTCGTACCTGGTCAGTCTGCTGCCCCGGAAGATCGTGCGGGACCTCGGCCTCGACTTCCGGGTCCGTGGGCGCACCGTCTCCTCGTACACCCCCGTGGAGCGGGACGGGCGGGCCACCGGGCTCCTCGTCGGCGGCGGTGAGCGCCGTACCCGCGAGGCCTTCGCCCGGCTGACCGGCACCGACCGCGAGTACGAGGCCTGGCAGCGCTTCTACGGCATGACGGGCCGCGTCGCCCAGCGGGTCTTCCCGACCCTCACCGAACCGCTGCCCACGCGCGAGGAACTGCGCCGCCGCGTCGACGACGAGGACGCCTGGCGGATGCTCTTCGAGGAACCCGTCGGCGTGGCCATCGAGGACTGCTTCGCCGACGACCTGGTGCGCGGTGTCGTCCTGACCGACGGCCTCATCGGCACCTTCGCGGACGCCCACGACCCCTCGCTGCGGCAGAACCGCTGCTTCCTCTACCACGTGATCGGCGGCGGCACCGGCGCCTGGGACGTCCCCGTCGGCGGCATGGGCGCGCTCACGGACGCGATCGCCGCCTCGGCGCGTGCCGCGGGGGCCGTCCTCGCCACCGGGCGTGAGGTGCTGCGGATCGAGACGGACGGACGGGCCGCCGAGGTCACGTACCGCAGGGCGGACGGCCGGGAAGGTACGGTCGCGGCCCGGCACGTCCTCGTCAACGCGTCGCCGCAGGAACTCGCCGCGCTGATCGGCGACGAACCGCCGGCCCCCGCCGAGGGCGCCCAGCTCAAGGTGAACATGCTGCTCAAGCGGCTGCCCCGGCTGCGCGACACGTCGGTGGACCCGCGCGAGGCGTTCGCCGGAACCTTCCACATCGCCGAGGGGTACGAGCAGTTGGCGACCGCGCACGCCCAGGCCGCGTCCGGCTCGCTGCCGGCGTCGCCGCCCTCCGAGATCTACTGCCACTCGCTGACCGACCCGACGATCCTCGGCCCCGAGCTGGCCGACGAGGGGTACCAGACGCTGACGCTGTTCGGCCTCCACACGCCCGCCCGTCTCTTCGCCCGGGACAACGACGGTGTCCGCGCCGAGCTGCTGAAGTCCACGCTCGCCGAGCTGGACGCGCACCTCGCCGAGCCGCTGGCGGAGTGCCTGGCGACCGACGCCCAGGGACGTCCGTGCATCGAGGCCAAGACGCCGCTCGACCTGGAGCGTGATCTGCGGCTGCCCGGCGGCAACATCTTCCACCGCGACCTCGCCTTCCCCCACACCCAGGAGGGCACCGGCCGCTGGGGCGTGGAGACCCGGCATGCCAATGTCCTGCTGTGCGGGGCCGGCGCGGTCCGCGGGGGAGGGGTGAGCGGCGTGCCCGGGCACAACGCGGCGATGGCCGTACTGGAGGCGGCGGCGACGGAACGGCCCACCGGCTGACGCCGATGCCCCACGCCACGGCGAGGCCACCGGGCCCCGGCCTACCGCCCGGACCGTTCACGGCGATTGGCCCCACCGCCCGGCTGTGCACGGCGACTGGCCCTACCGCGCGTCCGTGCACGGCGACTGGCCCCACCGCGCGTCCGTGCACGGCGGCCGGTGGGCGCCGGTCAGTCCGTGCAGGGCGGCCGCTGCGCGGCGGTCAGTCCGCGGACGGTGACCAGCCCTCCGCCGCGATCCGTGCGGCGTCCGAGGGGCGGGTCTCGTCGAAGACGATCCGGGCGCCGGTCTCGACCCGCAGCGCGTCGACGTACACGCCGCGGCCGACGTAGAGGCGGTCGGTGGCGTAGCGCCAGCGGAGGGTCAGCCGGCGGTCCGCGGGCAGGTCGGCGGCGACCCGGTGCCACACGCGGCCCGACCAGCCGGTGACCGAGCCGGCCGGGTGCTCCTCGGGGTCTCCGCCCCGTCGCACCGTCGTGAAGGGGACCGGCACCCAGGTCGTGCCGCCGTCCGAGGAGGCCTCCAGGAAGAGGGCGTCCGACCCGGGTTCGGTGTCCCACCACAGCGAGCAGCGCAGCCGCGGGCGCCGGGCCGTGGTGTCGAGCGGGGGCAGCGCCAGCGTCGCCGCCGTCGCGTTCGCCATGCCGGCGAACCAGGACGTGCGGCCACGCGCCGGACGGACCGGCACCGCGCGCGCCAGACGATCCGCCGCGGCCACCCGCGGAGCGGACCCGGAGCGCCAAGTGCGCACGGGGTGGACGGAGTTGCCGAGCAGGACGAGGAAGGAGTCGGTCGTCGGGTCGAGGACGAGCGAGGTGCCGGTGAAACCGGTGTGTCCCGCGGTACGCGGGGTGGCCATCGCGCCCATGTACCAGTGCTGGTGGAGCTCGAACCCGAGGCCGTGCTCGTCGCCGGGGAAAGCGGTGTTGAAGTCGGTGAACATCAGCTCCACCGTCTCCGGTCGCAGGATGCGGGCCGTGCCGTAGGAGCCGCCGTTGAGCAGGGTGCGTCCGAGTACCGCGAGGTCCCAGGCGCAGGAGAAGACCCCGGCGTGCCCGGCGACACCGCCGAGGGAGTACGCGTTCTCGTCGTGCACCTCGCCCCAGACCAGCCCGCGGTCGAGCCCCGACCAGGGCGGGCGGGCGTCCTCGGTGGCGGCGATGCGGGGTTTCCAGTCGGCGGGCGGGTTGTAACGGGTGCGGTGCATGCCGAGCGGAGCGGTGATCTCGTCGTGCAGCAGTGAGTCGAGCGGGCGGCCGGTGACCCTCTCCAGGACGAGCTGGAGCGAGATCAGGTTGAGGTCGGAGTACAGGTATGCGGTGCCCGGCGTGTTCAGGGGCGCCTCGTTCCAGATGAGCTGGAGCTTTCCCTCCCGGGTGGGCGCGTTGTAGAGAGGGAGCCAGGAGCGGAAGCCCGAGGTGTGGGTGAGCAGCTGGCGGATCGTGATGTCCTGCTTGCCCGCTCCGGCGAACTCCGGCAGGTAGGAGGCGACTTCCGCCTCCAGCTCCAGCGTGCCGCGTTCGATCTGCTGCACGGCGAGGATCGAGGTGAACAGCTTCGAGACCGAGGCGAGGTCGAAGACGGTGTCCTCGGCCATCGGGATCCGCTGGTCGGCGGGGAACTCGACTCCGGTGTCCGTCTTCTCGTCGTACGCGGAGTAGCGCACCGCATTGCCGATCGGCCGGTGCAGGGCCACGGTGCCGCCGCGACCGGCGAGGAGCACGGCGCCCGCGTACCAGGGATGCTTGGGAGACGGACCGAGGAACGCCTCGGCATCGGTCACGAGTCGGCGCAGATGCCCCGCCAGCAGGCCGGCCCGTTCGGCGCTGCCGTGGCGCAGGGTCGGGTGCCGTCCGCTCGCCCCGCCACCGGCCGCCGCCGGACCGGCGGGGAAGGGGGCGATGGCCAGCGCACCGCCCAGGGCAAGGGCCCGTCTGCCGAGTTGACGACGGGTCGGCCCGGCGGCCGCTCCGTCCGCTGCGTCTCCGGTCATCGAGGAGCCTCCTGCCGCGCCGCCTGAAAGTATCTTTCCGGTTTCGCCCTGCGCGGTGAAACTTTCCTGTCAGCGGTCGGGTGTGTCAACCCTGCCGAAGGGTGTCGCGGGCCTCCGCAGAAAACTGACGGAGCATCAGAAAAGGCCTTCCCTCGGTCACGCGACTGCGGCATCCTGCGCCCATGCAGACGGAGTTGAGCACCACACTGGGAGTCGAGCACGCCATCTTCGGCTTCACGCCGTTCCCCGCCGTCGCCGCCGCCATCAGCAGGGCGGGCGGACTCGGTGTGCTCGGCGCGGTCCGCTACACGGCCCCCGACGAACTCAAGCGCGACCTGGACTGGCTGGACGCCCACGTCGACGGGAAGCCCTACGGCCTGGACGTCGTCATGCCCGCGCGGAAGGTCGAGGGCGTCACCGAAGCCGATGTCGAGGCGATGATCCCGGAGGGCCACCGGCAGTACGTCAGGGACACCCTCGCCAAGTACGGCGTGCCGGAGCTCGCCGAGGGCGAGGCGTCCGGCTGGCGGATCACCGGATGGATGGAACAGGTGGCCCGCAACCAGCTCGACGTGGCCTTCGACTACCCGATCTCCCTCCTCGCCAACGCCCTCGGCTCACCGCCCGCCGATGTCGTCGGGCGGGCCCACGACCGAGGCGTGCCGGTGGCCGCGCTCGCCGGCAGCGCGCGGCACGCGCGCAAGCACGCCGAGGCCGGCATCGACATCGTCGTCGCGCAGGGGTACGAGGCGGGCGGCCATACCGGGGAGATCGCCTCGATGGTGCTCACCCCCGAAGTCGTCCAGGCCGTCGACCCGTTGCCCGTGCTCGCGGCGGGCGGTATCGGCAGCGGAGAGCAGGTCGCGGCGGCCCTCGCCCTCGGCGCCCAGGGCGTATGGCTCGGCTCCCTCTGGCTGACCACCACGGAGGCGGACATGCACTCCCGCGCGGTGACGGAGAAGCTGCTCGCCGCCGGTTCCGGTGACACCGTCCGCTCCCGTGCCCTGACCGGCAAGCCCGCCCGGCAGCTGCGCACCGAGTGGACCGACGCCTGGGACGACCCGGACGGGCCCGGCACGCTTCCGATGCCCCTGCAGGGACTGCTGGTCGCCGACGCCCTCTCCCGCATCCAGAAGTACGAGGTCGCGCCGCTCCTCGGCACTCCCGTCGGACAGATCGTCGGACGGATGAACAGCGAACGCGCCGTCCAGGCCGTCTTCGACGACCTCACCCGCGGCTTCGAGCGGGCCGTCGACCGCATCAACCGCATCGCAGGAAGGAGTGCCGAGTGAGTACGGCCGTGAATCCTCCCCCCAACGGCTTCTGGGCCCAGGCGGCCGCGGATCCCCAGCGCACGGTCCTCGTCGCCCCCGACGGTACGGAATGGACCGCCGGACGCCTGCACGCCTGCGCCAACCGGCTCGTCCACGGGCTGCGCGCCGCCGGACTGCGGCGGGGTGACGCCTTCGCCGTCGTCCTGCCCAACGGCGTCGAGTTCCTCACCGCCTATCTGGCCGCCTCCCAGGCGGGCTTCTACCTCGTCCCCGTCAACCACCACCTCGTGGGACCCGAGATCGCCTGGATCGTCTCCGACTCCGGCGCCAAGGTGCTCGTCGCCCACGAGCGCTTCGCCGACGCCGCGCGCCATGCCGCCGACGAGGCCGCACTGCCGGCCACCCACCGGTACGCCGTCGGTGACATCGGCGGCTTCCGGCCGTACGCCCAACTCCTCGACGGACAACCCGAATCGGCCCCCGAGGACCGCACCCTCGGCTGGGTCATGAACTACACCTCGGGCACCACCGGCCGGCCCCGCGGCATACGCCGCCCGCTGCCCGGAAAGCTGCCCGAGGAGACCTACCTCGGTGGCTTCCTCGGCATCTTCGGCATCAAGCCGTTCGACGGCAACGTGCACCTGGTCTGCTCGCCGCTCTACCACACGGCGGTGCTCCAGTTCGCGGGCGCCTCCCTGCACATCGGCCACCGTCTGGTGCTGATGGAGAAGTGGACCCCCGAGGAGATGCTGCGTCTGATCGACACCCACCGGTGCACGCACACCCACATGGTCCCGACCCAGTTCCACCGGCTGCTGGCGCTGCCCGACGACGTGCGGGCCCGCTACGACGTCTCCTCGATGCGGCACGCCATCCACGGTGCGGCCCCGTGCCCCGACCATGTGAAACGGGCCATGATCGAGTGGTGGGGCGACAGCGTCGAGGAGTACTACGCGGCGAGCGAGGGCGGCGGCGCCTTCGCCACCGCCGAGGACTGGCTGAAGAAGCCCGGCACCGTCGGCAAGGCCTGGCCCATCAGCGAACTGGCGGTCTTCGACGACGACGGCAACCGGCTGCCCCCCGGTGAACTCGGCACCGTCTACATGAAGATGAGCACCGGTGGGTTCGCCTACCACAAGGACGAGACGAAGACGCGGAAGAACCGCATCGGCGACTTCTTCACCGTCGGCGACCTGGGATGCCTCGACGAGGACGGCTACCTCTTCCTGCGGGACCGCAAGATCGACATGATCATCTCCGGCGGGGTCAACATCTATCCCGCCGAGATCGAGTCCGCGCTCCTCGCCCATCCCGCGGTCGCGGACGCCGCCGCCTTCGGGATCCCGCACGACGACTGGGGCGAGGAGGTCAAGGCGGTGGTCGAGCCCGCACCGGGGCACGAGCCGACCGAGGCCCTCGCCGCCGACATCCTCGGCCACTGCGCGCGGCAACTCGCCCGCTACAAGCGCCCGAAGAGCGTCGACTTCGTCGAGGCGCTGCCGCGCGACCCCAACGGGAAGCTGTACAAGCGGCGGCTGCGCGATCCCTACTGGGAGGGGCGCACCCGGGCGGTGTGACGGGCGCGCCCTCGGGACCCGCGTTCCCCGTCGCGGGGTCGCGGCCCACGATCCGGCCGCACGCGGCCCCGCCCCGACGGGCGGGGCCGCGCACGGCCTGCGAGGAGGTGTCGCCTAGCGGTGCTCGCCGACGCGGACCACCCGCAGGCCGGGCGAGGACAGGACGTCCTTCTCGCAGAAGCGGGACGTCACCCACCGGCCCGCCGAGAACAGCCGTGTCTGGTCGCTGTAGTGCGGCGAGGACGGGTTCGAGGACTGCGCGTACGTCAGCAGCGTGCGGGCGACGGGGCAGCGGCTGCCGTCCCAGCCCACCGCCTGGAGGTAGCTCGACCCCGTGCCGACCTCGGTGTAACCGCCGCCCGCCGGGTTCCACAGGCCCTCGACCTTGTTCCACACGCCGAGTGACTCCGTGCCGCCGGGCACCGGGATACGCAGACCGCGGCGGACGACGAACTGGTGGTCGCCGAGCCGGGAGTCCAGGGCGATGCCGGCCGCCCGCAGTTCCGCGACCGCGTCGGCCAGAGCGGTGGCGAAGCCGGGCGCCGTCGTGTCCAGCGAGCGCGGTGTGCCGACCGGGTCGGCCGCCGAGAACGGCACCTTCCACAGCTGCGCGCCCGGCACCGCGGCCGTCAACTTCCGCCAGAACCGGTCGAAGAGCAGCGCTCCCCGGCTTCCGGTCCGCAGCGAGTGGTCCCACGACTTCAGCACGCCGCAGGCCGCGCTCACGTCGACGGCCTTCCCGTCACTGCCCGTCGCCGTACCGCCCGGCAGGGCGGCACAGGCAGTGGCCGCATCGTCGGCCGCCAGGTCCCCTGCGGGCGCCCGGGAGGCGAACTGCTGCCGCTGGAGGTCCCGTACGGTCAGGCCGCCCCGCGCGGCCATGCCCGCCACGTCCGCGAGCGCTCCCCGGGTCCGCATCGACCGCTGGGTGCCGACCGTGCCGAACACCCGCTCGTACCCGGTCAGCGGCCGGTCCGCGTTGGCCAGCCAGGCGCTGTCGTTGGAGTTCTCCGCGTACGGCGCGTCCTTCAGGAGGGGCATCCGCGCAGGGCCGAAGATCCCGGGCTGCACCGCGTCGGGGTCGCTGCCGAGCGCGCAGTCGCCGCGCGAACCGTCGAGGACGGCCACCCCCGAGGACGGGTAGGTGACCTTCCCGAGCGCCGTCGTGCAGCGTTGCGCCAGCTCGTCGGTGATGCGCGGCAGCACCTGGGACTGGGTGAACAGCGAGTGTCCGCCCGAGTCCGCGGCGATCGTGTTCACCCACGGCAGCCCCTGGGTGCGCCGCACGGAGGCCAGGACGTCGGCGGTGCTGCGGGCCCTGCTGAAGCCCAGCGCGGTGTCGGAGGCGCGCAGGTTCCGCGCGTTCGGGTCGTTCAGCGCGTACGCCGTCGTCGTCGTCCACGGGAGCGGGAGCTGCGCGCCGAGCGAGGTCACCACCGGCCCGTACCGGGTCCACCACTGACTGCGCGTCACCGGGGCGCCGTCCTTCACCTCGACGGTGACGGTCCGCCGGGTCATCCGTTCGGCCCTGCCGTCCACCAGGTAGGCCGTCGGGTCCGCCGGATCCAGCGTCAGCTGGTGGAGGTTGAGCGTGACGCCCGTCGCGACGGTGTGGCTCCAGGCGACCCGGTCGTTGTGCCCGATGGAGATCGTCGCCGAGCCGAGCAGCGAACCGCCCGCCACGTTCAGCTCGCCGGGAATGGTCTGCTGCGACTGCCAGAACCGGCGGCCGCCCTGCCAGGGGTAGTGCGGATTGCCGAGCAGCAGCCCCCGGCCGTTCGCCGTCGTGTCACCGCGGAAGGCCACCGCGTTGGAACCCATGTCGGCGGTGTCGAACAGCTCACGGGCGGCCGCCGCCGTGCGCCCCGCGTCCGGAGCGGCGGCGGAGCCGGGACCCGCGGGCGGTCGTGCCGCCGCGATGCCCTCGACCCCGCGCCCCTGGCCGCCGAGTACCGCGAGGGCGAAGCCGTGGGCGGCGACGTCCAGCGTCGTCACGGGCCGCACCCAGTCGGCGCCCCGGCACGCCGGATCCGTGATCCGGTTCTGCCGCAGCCAGGCGTTGTAGCCGGCCGCCCAGCCGCGCATCAGGTCCTTGACCCGGCGGCCCGGTCCGGCCGGCGCCGGCTCGGCGAACAGCTGTTCCACCGTGCCCGCCTCCCGCACTCCGCGGAAGTACAGGTCGCTGGAGAGGTTCTTGGCGGCGGACGACAGGGAGCCGTCGGGTGCCGCGTCCGGCCCGAACCAGCGGGAGCGCTCGCCGCGGGTGGTGACGAAGCCGTCGGCGAGCGTGCACACCTGGTCGGCCGCCTGCGCCCAGCCCGTGCCGAAGCCGAGGTCCGCGTAGTCCTTCGCGACGATGTGCGGAATGCCGTACTCGGTGTAGCGGATGACGGCGGACAGGCCGCCCCGGGACGGACGGTCCTCGCGGTCCCGGCCGTCGGCGGCGGCCGCCGGAAGGACGGTCGTGGCGGTGAGCAGGGCGACGGCCGTGACGACGAACCGTCTGAGGCGGATGCGCATCATGCCTCCCAACGTCGTTGAGGGAAGGAGCGGTTGAGCGTAACAACCGTCACACCCGTGACGGCACGTGTCGGCCGGACCCGCCGTGCGGAACCCCGGCCCGCCGACCCCGCCGGATGCTTGACCCCGGTCGCGCGGCGCGGAGAGGATCGCGGCAGGGAACGGCGGACAAAGGAGCGGGTCATGACGGCGGGACGAAGCGTCACGGTCGACGGAGTGCTGCGACGCAGCGCCCGGCGGACCCCCGAGCGCGTCGCGGTCCACTACCGCGACCGGTCCTGGACCTACGCGGAACTCGACGCGGCGGTGTCCCGCGCCGCGAGCGTGCTGCTCGACACCGGTCTGCGGCCCGGCGACCGGGTCGGCGCCTACGGCCACAACTCCGACGCCTATCTGATCGGCTTTCTGGCCTGCGCGCGCTCCGGCCTCGTGCACGTGCCGGTCAACCAGAACCTGACGGGCGACGACCTCGCCTACATCGTCGGCCAGTCCGGCTGCGGGCTGGTGCTCGCCGACCGGGACCTGGCCGCGAACCTGCCCGGCGGCACGCGGACCCTGCCGCTGCGCGACACGGAGGACTCCCTGCTCGCCCGGCTCGCCGCGGCCACCCCCTACGACGGCCCCGAGCCGCGGGGCGAGGACCTGGCCCAGCTGCTGTACACCTCGGGCACCACCGCTCTGCCCAAGGGCGCGATGATGACCCACCGCGCCCTGGTGCACGAGTACCTCAGCGCGATCACCGCCCTGGACCTGCAGGCGGGGGACCGGCCCGTGCACTCGCTGCCGCTGTACCACTCGGCGCAGATGCACGTGTTCCTGCTGCCGTACCTCGCCATCGGCGCCGTGAACGTGATCCTCGACGGGGCCGACGCCGGGCAGATCCTGGATCTCGTCGAGGCGGGCCGCGCGGACAGTCTGTTCGCGCCGCCCACGGTGTGGATCGGCCTGTCGAACCGCCCCGACTTCGCCACCCGCGACCTCGGCGGACTGCGCAAGGCGTACTACGGGGCGTCGATCATGCCGGTGCCCGTGCTGGAGCGCCTGCGTGAACGGCTGCCGAAACTGGCCTTCTACAACTGCTTCGGGCAGAGCGAGATCGGGCCGCTCGCCATGGTCCTGGCGCCCGACGAGCACAAGGGACGGATGGACTCCTGCGGTCGGCCCGTGCTCTTCGTCGAGGCCCGGGTCGTCGACGAGACCGGCAAGGACACCCCCGACGGCGAACAGGGCGAAGTCGTCTACCGGTCCCCGCAGTTGTGCGAGGGCTACTGGGACAAGCCCGAGGAGACGGCGGACGCCTTCCGCGACGGCTGGTTCCACTCCGGGGACCTCGCCGTGCGGGACGCCGACGGGTACTTCACCGTCGTGGACCGGGTGAAGGACGTCATCAACTCCGGTGGAGTGCTGGTCGCCTCACGCCAGGTGGAGGACGCCCTCTACACCCATGAGGGTGTCGCGGAGGTGGCGGTGATCGGCCTGCCGGACGATCACTGGATCGAGGCCGTCACCGCGGTCGTCGTCCCGCGCGGAACGGTCGGCGAGGGCGAACTCCTCGCCCACGCACGGGAGAAGCTGGCCCATTTCAAGGCGCCGAAGCGGATCCTGTTCGTGGACGAGCTGCCGCGCAACGCCAGCGGCAAGATCCTCAAGCGGGAACTGCGCGACCGTTTCACCGACGCCTGAGTCTCAACTGCCCGCGTGCGAGGGTGTTTTCCGCTCGACAGGGGTCACCGGACGGCCGGTGAAGGCGTCCAGCAGGATCCGCCGGCCCAGGGGGCGGTCGAGGCGCACCGTCATCTCCTCGACGCGCAGATCGGAGGTGCAGGGCCCGTCCTTCGTCCCCACGACGTACGCGGACAGCACCACGGTGCCCTTCGTCTCCAGGATGTCGACGGCGGGCCCGTCGTCGCAGGATCCGTGCGTGGCGGCCACGGTGACCGACCGCCCGTCCCCGGCCGTCTCGACCAGCCCTTCGAGGGGCGTCAGATCATCGGTGGGCACGTCTCCGGCCGGGCGGACCGGGGGCTCGGGCACCTTCGACGAACCGAGGGCCACCCGCCGGAGCGGGGTGTCGTAACCCCTCACCGTGAACAGCCAGGCCGGGACGGTGGCCCGGCCGCGGCTGGTGGCCAGCCTCATCTCGCCCAGCTCCGCCCCGGTCACGGTCAGATGCGGTCCGTCGTTCCGTCCGCGGGCCAGCTCCTCGTACGCCTTCCGCGCGCCCAGCAGCGGCAGCGTGAGGTCCTCCCCGCTCTCCCAGCGCACCCGCCCGTCCCCCTGACCGGAGGCGGGCAGTTTCCCCGTCAGGACGAAGTTCCGCGCGGTGTACGCCCGCTTGTCGGCGTCGCTGCGGAAGGCGCCGTCCGGCAGCTGGACGAGGTCTCCGACCGGGTGGTAGCCGGTGTTCCACACCCGCGCCGCCTCCGAACCGTCCCAGGCCTCGGCCACCTTCCGGGCGCGGTCCCGTACCGCCTTCGTCCGTCCGGCGTCCCCCGCCCGATCGTTGCCGCAGCCCGTGACGGCGCCGGCCGTGCCGGTGCACAGGGCGAGCACGACGAGCAGGTCGACGATGCGCCGGGCGCTGTACCGCATGATTCCCCCAGAGGGCGACGTGGCGAACGGAGGCCGTCGGGTCCCGGTCGCGGCCGGGACCCGGCACTGTGACGCACCGGGCCCGGACAACGTTCGGATGCCGGGTCCGCGGAGGGTGTTCGTCGCCCCTTCGCGACCGGCTCAGCGGGGACGCAGGTCGACGATCCGCTTGATCTTCCCCACCGACCGCTCCAGCGACTCGGGTTCGACGATCTCGACGGCCACCGACACGCCGATGCCGTCCTTCACGGCCGCCGTGATCGCCCGTGCCGCCGCCTCGCGGGCCTCGGGGGAGGCGCCGGACCGGGCCTCGGCCCGCACCGTGAGCGCGTCGAGGCGCCCCTCGCGGGTCAGGCGCAGCTGGAAGTGCGGTGCGACGCCCGGCGTACGCAGGACGATCTCCTCGATCTGGGTGGGGAAGAGGTTGACGCCTCGCAGGATCACCATGTCGTCGCTGCGGCCGGTGATCTTCTCCATGCGGCGGAACACCCGGGCCGTGCCGGGCAGCAGGCGGGTGAGGTCCCGCGTCCGGTAACGGATCACCGGCATGGCCTCCTTGGTGAGCGAGGTGAACACCAGCTCGCCCTCGGCGCCGTCCGGCAGCACCTCGCCCGTGACCGGATCGACGACCTCGGGATAGAAGTGGTCCTCCCAGATGTGCAGACCGTCCTTGGTCTCCACGCACTCCTGGGCGACCCCCGGGCCGATCACCTCCGACAGGCCGTATATGTCGACCGCGTCGATGGCGAACCGCTCCTCGATCTCGCGCCGCATCTCCTCGGTCCACGGCTCGGCGCCGAAGACGCCCACCCGGAGCGAGGTGCCGCGCGGGTCCACGCCCTGCCGCTCGAACTCGTCCAGGAGCGTGAGCATGTACGAGGGGGTGACCATGATGATCCGCGGCTTCAGGTCCTGGATCAGCTGGACCTGACGTGCCGTCATGCCGCCGGACGCGGGGATCACCGTGCAGCCGAGGCGCTCGGCCCCGTAGTGGGCGCCGAGCCCGCCGGTGAACAGCCCGTAGCCGTACGCCACATGCACGATGTCGCCCGGGCGGGCGCCCGCGGCCCGCAGGGAACGCGCCACCGTGTCGGCCCACATGGACAGGTCGTTCTCCGTGTAGCCGACGACCGTGGGGCGTCCGGTGGTGCCGCTCGACGCGTGGATGCGCCGGATGCGGTCCTGCGGCACGGCGAACATGCCGTACGGGTAGTTCTCGCGCAGGTCCGCCTTCGTGGTGAAGGGGAAGCGGGCCAGGTCGGCGAGCGAGCGGAGGTCGTCGGGACGCAGGCCGGCCTTGTCGAAGGACTCCCGGTAGAAGGGGACGTTCTCGTACGCGTGCCGCAGAGTGGCCCGCAGCCGCTCCGTCTGCAGGGTGCGCAGCGCTTCCGCGCCGAGGCGCTCACCCGCGTCCAGCAGGTCCGCCGGGTCCGTGGGGACCCTGGGGTCCGTGGAATCCGTCATGGGGACTTCTCCCTCGACAACCGCATCATTCCGGGCGACCGATCATTCGGTCGTGCTGTCCGGGATCAGTAATTCAGGGGCCCGGCCGGATCGTCAAGGTGTCTGCGGAGCCTGTCGGGACAGGCGGACGCGGGTGAGCGGCCGGGTCAGGGCGCCGAGGACGGGGCGACGGCGTCGGGATGCGGGCCGTACGCCGTCATGAACCGGTCCCGGAACTTGTCCATGCCCCACCGCGGCGCGTCCTTCGCGGGCTTCAGCCCCTCCGTCCAGTTCCAGCCCGAGATCCGCTCCATCACCTTGGGATCGTGGGCGACCACCGTGACCGGCACGTCCTTGCCCGCGTTGCTGCCGGTGACCGTCGGGTTGGGCTGGTGGTCACCGAGGAAGACGAGCACGGTGTCCTTGTCCCCGTAGCGCTCGACGTACTCGATGAGGCTGTGCAGCGAGTACTCGATCGCCCGGCGGTACTCGGTGCGCACGTCGTCCGGGTTCTTCCAGACCTGCTTGGGGTCCTTGCCCTCCTTCTTGATCTGCTCGAAGAGCGAACCGTCGCCGAGGTCGTCCCAGTCGACCATGCGGGCGATGGGCGCCCACGGGTTGTGGCTGGAGGCCAGGATGATCTCCGCCATCATCGGCTTGCGGTCCTTCTTGCCGTGCTCCAGACGCTCGAAGGCCTCCAGGCTGAACTGGTCCGGCACGGGCGTCCAGCTGAAGTACGGGCCCTTGTAGCCGAGGTGCTCCGAGTCGTAGATGTGGTCGAGGCCGAAGAACTTGCCCTCAGGCCAGGCCCGGCGGACCCCCGGCACGATGCCGACCGTGCGCCAGGCACCGGTCTTCCCGAAGTAGCTGGTCAGGGTCGCGCGGTCGCTGGAGGTGAGATTGCGGTAGCGCTGCTGGTTCTTGATCCACAGGCCGGACAGGAAGGTCGAGTGGGCCAGCCAGCTGCCCGCGCCGGCGATGGGCGACTTCAGCCAGCCGCTGCGCGAGGAGAACCCCGCCGCCTTCAGCGAGGCGGTTCCGTCGTCCAGTACGGCGTCGACCTGCTCGGCCATCGCCGGGTCCTCGATCGCCGAGCGGCCGTAGCTCTCGATGAACGTGAACAGGACGTCCTTGCCGCGCAGCCCGGTCAGCAACTGGTCGGGCGGGGTGTCGGCGAAGGCGTCGACACGGGCCTGCTCGGCGAACACCCGCCCGTCCCTGAGGCCGGCCCGTACCTGGTGCGCCCGGTTCTCCAGCAGGTTGGCGTTGAGCTTGGCGGCCACCGGCACGTCGGTGAACTGCACGCCGAGCGTCACGCAGGTGATCCAGGCGGTGCCGAGGACCAGGGTGGTCCGGGCGGCGACGGTCCGGTGCCTGACCATGAGATTGCTCAGCCGGACGACCGCGAGGGTCACCAGGACGAGCAGGGCCGCGACCAGTACGAGGACCGCGATGACGGCGAGCGTGGTGCCGGTCGGCCCGACCGACTCCTTGAGGAAATCGGTGGCGTCGTCGAACAGGATCCAGTCGAGGATCAGGTCGAAGGGCCGGTCCAGCACCGAGTAGAAGCCCATGTCGATGAACTTCAGAATCGTCAGCAGGCCGAGGCCCGCACCCGCGCAGACCGCGACGATCCGCCGCGCGCGCGGCGGGAGTACGAGCAGCAGCCCGGCGAGGAGGACCCCCTCGGCCGGAATGCGGAGGAAGGCGCCGAACGTGAGGCGGTCGAGATGGTTCGGCACGAGGAGGGCGAAGAGCACGAGGGCGGCGGCCAGGACCGTGGTGGCCACCGTCACGGCGCGGGCCGCCCGCGGGTACGTGAGGCGCCAGCCCCGCAGGCCGGGACGGGTTCCCGGGGCGGGCGGTTCGGGGCCGTCGCCGTCGCCGTCCTCGGCCGATGCCTCGTCCGCGGGGGATTTCACGGCGGCGGCGCCGGCTTCGCCCGCGTCCGGAGTTCCGGTGCGGACCTTCTCGTCGTCGGAAGCCGACGTGTCCGTGCCGTCCGCGTCGCCGTCGGCGGCGTTCTCCCGCCGTGCGGTTCCGTCGCCCGGGGCGGAGGGTGTGGGACCGGCCGCGGGCGCGGTGTCGTCGCGACGCGCAGCGCTGCGGTCCTCGGTGCCCGTGGCACCGGCATCCGCGGATGCGTGCGCACGGTCCTCCGGGTCCGGGCCGGTGTCCGTGCGGCCGGCGGCGGGCGCCGCCGACTTCCCACCCGGCGCCGCGCCCGCGGGATCCGCCGTGGCCGGGGCGGCGGCGGGCCCGTCGGCCGTTTTCCCGGTGAACGCGTCCGGCTCCGCGGCCGGTTCCCCCTCCCCGGGGGTCTCGGCGGTGCCGGCGGGCCCTGCCGTGCCCAGCGTGTCGTCACCCGCAGCCCCCTGCTGGGGGACCGGCGTGCCGGCGGCCTCCGGAGCATCCGCCCCGGCGGTGCCGGCCGCCGCTTCCGTGCCGGTGGCGGTGGCATCCGTCTCGCTGTCCGGCTGTCGCGGCGAGCGCGTGATGTGCGACACGCGAAGGTCCTTCCGTACGAAGTGCGTGATGACGCGGCGGTACCGCCCCTGAGGCGGAGCCGCCACCATCCGTACGGTCGTCCTTCATCCGCAGTTCAATGCGCACGGTCAACCGCGCGCAAAGACTACGCAGGCTCCTGCCGTCACGCGCAGGCACGGTCCGCTCAGATGTCCGCGCGCACCGCGACACCCCGCGCCCAGCGGTAGTCGGCCTTCCCGCTCGGGGACCGCTGGATGGTCTCCGTGATGACCAGCTGCCGGGGCACCTTGTACCCCGCGAGCCGGGACCGGCAGTGGGTCTGGATGTCCTCCAGGGAGGGCTCGCGCGCGCCCCGGCGCACCTGGACCACGGCCGCCACGTGGTTTCCCCACGTGGCGTCGGGCACGCCGGCGACCAACGCGTCGTAGACGTCGGGGTGGGCCTTGAGGGCCTGCTCGACCTCCTCCGGATAGACCTTCTCGCCGCCGGTGTTGATGCACTGGGAGCCGCGGCCGAGGACGGTGACGACGCCCTCCTCGTCGACGGTGGCCATGTCGCCGAGGAGCACCCACCGTTCGCCGTCCCTCCGGAAGAAGGTCTCGGCGGTCTTCTTCGCGTCGTTGTAGTAGCCGAGCGGCACGTGGCCGCGCTGCGCGAGGCGTCCGGGCTCGCCGACGGCGACCGGTTCGTGCGTGGCCGGATCCACCACCTGCGTACGGGAGTTGACGCGCACCCGGAAGCCCCGCTCCGGACCCGAGTCGGGTGTCGCCGTGCCGTTGAACCCGGACTCCGACGAACCGAAGTTGTTCAGCAGCATCACGTTCGGGACGAGAGCCTGGAACTGTTCCCGGACCGTCTCCGACATGATCGCCCCGGACGAGGACACGCTGAACAGGGAGGAGCAGTCGATCCCCTTCAGGGGTCCGCCGAGCGCGTCGATCAGCGGGCGCAGCATCGCGTCGCCGACCAGGGAGACGCTGGTGACCCGCTCCTTCTCGATGGTGCGCAGCACCTCTTCGGGCACGAACTTGCGGTGGATCACGATGCGTTGGCCGAAGTTGAAGGCGATGAACGCGGTGAGCGTGGAGGTGCCGTGCATCAGCGGGGGAGTGGGGAAGAAGGTGATGCCCTCGCCGCCGGCCGCGACGCGCTCGGCGAGTTCCTCCGGTGCCTTGACGGGCTCCCCGGTCGGGGCGCCCCCGCCGAGGCCGGAGAAGAACAGGTCCTCCTGACGCCACATCACGCCCTTGGGCATGCCGGTCGTGCCGCCGGTGTAGATGATGAACTGGTCGTCCGCCGACCGTGGCGGGAACCCCCGCTCGGGGGAACCGGCGGCCTCCGCGTCCGTGAAGGCGATGCCCGGCGCCGCGGCGTCACCCGGCACCGGGCCGCCGACCCGCAGCAGATGCCGCAGGGCGGGGACGCGGGGCAGTGCGGCCGCGACCAGGTCGGTGAACTCCGCGTCGTGGACCAGTGCGACCAGGTCCGCGTCCCGGTAGAGATAGACCAGCTCCTCCTCCACATAGCGGTAGTTGACGTTGACCGGCACGATCCGCGCCTTCAGGCAGGCGAGCACGGTCTGCAGGTACTCGACCCCGTTGTAGAGGTGGAGTCCGAGGTGCTCGCCGGGGCGGACGCCGCTGTCGATCAGGTGGTGGGCGATGCGGTTCGCGGCGGCGTCCAGCTCGGCGTAGGTGAGGCGGCGCTCCGCGCCCGTGCCGGGGTGGTCGATGTACACGAGCGCCTCGCGGTCGGGGACCACGTCGACCACCGACTCGAACAGGTCGGCAAGGTTGTACTCCACCGCTCCTCCTGACCCCGGACGCGCCCGGTATCCCTCGGCTCGACGGTCATCAGAGCAAAGCGCGACCCAACTGGGAAGGGCCCGGGCGGAAGTAATCTGACTGTCTGTCAGAAAACCCTTGTACTGGCCCGCCGCCTCCTGCAACCTGTTCTCGTTCCTGAGACGGGAGGACGGCAATGGGTGGGACGGAACACCTCACCGTGCAGCGCGAAGGCGCCACACTGGTGCTCACGCTCAACAGGCCCGAGGCCAAGAACGCGCTCTCGCTGCCGATGCTGGTCGGCCTGTACGACGGCTGGCTGGAGGCCGACGCGGACGACGCGGTCCGCTCGATCGTCCTCACCGGGGCGGGCGGTGCGTTCTGCGCCGGAATGGACCTCAAGGCGCTGGCGGGCAAGGGGATGGAAGGCCCCCAGTACCGGGACCGGCTCAAGGAGGACCCCGACCTGCACTGGAAGGCGATGCTGCGCCACCACCGCCCCCGCAAGCCGGTCATCGCCGCCGTCGAGGGCCACTGCGTCGCGGGCGGCACCGAGATCCTCCAGGGCACCGACATCCGCGTGGCCGGGGAATCGGCGACGTTCGGACTCTTCGAGGTCCGGCGCGGCCTCTTCCCGATCGGCGGCTCCACCGTCCGGCTGCCGCGACAGATCCCGCGCACCCACGCCCTGGAGATGCTGCTCACCGGACGCCCGTACACCGCCCGGGAGGCCGCGGCCATCGGCCTGATCGGGCACGTCGTCCCCGACGGGACCGCCCTCGCCGGAGCCCTGGAGATCGCCGAGCGGATCAACGCCTGCGGCCCGCTGGCCGTCGAGGCGGTGAAGGCGTCCGTGTACGAGGCCGCCGACCTGAGCGAGACGGACGGCCTCGCTGCCGAACTCCGGCGCGGCTGGCCGGTCTTCGACACCGCCGACGCCAAGGAGGGCTCCCGCGCCTTCGCCGAGAAGCGCCCACCCGTCTACCGGCGCGCCTGACCTCCCGCGGGAGGCACGGCACGCTCGACACTCCGAAGGAGCCACCGGGATGCCCGAAGTCCTCAAAGCCCCCCTGGTCGTCGAATTCCCCTTCACCCGCTCGCTGGGTCCCGTCCAGAGCGCCTTCCTCACCGGGCTGCGCGAGCGCGTCGTCCTCGGTGTGCGGACCGTGGACGGCAGAACCCTCGTCCCGCCCGTCGAGTACGACCCCGTGACGGCCGAGGAGATACGCGACCTGGTGGAGGTCGCCCCCACCGGAACCGTCACCACCTGGGCCTGGAACCACGCGCCCCGCCGCGGCCAGCCCCTCGGCACCCCCTTCGCCTGGGTGCTGGTCCGGCTCGACGGCGCCGACACCTCCCTGCTGCACGCGCTCGACGCTCCCGGCCCCGACGCCGTGCACACCGGCATGCGCGTCCGTGTGCGCTGGGCCGAGGAACGCACCGGCGCCATCACGGACATCGCCTGCTTCGAACCCTGCGACGGGCCGGAGACCGCCGAGGGCACGGCCGGACCCGGCGCCCACGACGGGCGGTTCGAGGACATGGTGACGGGCATCGTCGCCCACGCCCGGCTGGACTACGTGTACTCGCCGGGCCGCGCCCAGTCCGCCTACATCCACGCCCTCTCCGGGCAGCGGACCGTGGGCGAGCGGTGCCCGTCCTGCCGGAAGGTCTACGTCCCGCCCCGGGGGGCCTGCCCCACCTGCGGGGTCGCGACGTCGGAGCAGGTCGAGGTGGGCCCCCGCGGCACGCTCACCACGTACTGCATCGTCAACATCAAGGCGAAGAACCTCGACATCGAAGTCCCCTACGTCTACGGGCACATCGCGCTCGACGGCGCCGACCTCGCCCTGCACGGACGGATCGGAGGCATCCCCTACGACCAGGTCCGCATGGGGCTGCGGGTCGAACCGGTGTGGACGGAGGGCGGCCGCTACCCCGACCACTACCGGCCCACCGGAGAACCCGACGCGGACTACGAGGCGTACAAGGAGCTGCTGTGATGCGTGAGATCGCCGTGGTCGCCTTCGGGCAGACCGGCCACCGGCGCACCACCGACGAGCTCTCCGAGGTGGAGATGCTCATCCCGGTCCTGCACGAGGTCCTCGACCGGACCGGCCTGCGGACCAGCGACATCGACTTCACCTGCTCCGGTTCCTCCGACTACCTGGCGGGCCGCGCCTTCTCCTTCACCATGGCGCTGGACGGGGTCGGCGCCTGGCCGCCGATCTCCGAGTCCCACGTGGAGATGGACGGGGCGTGGGCGCTGTACGAGGCGTGGACGAAGCTGCTCACCGGGGACGCCGACACCGCGCTGGTGTACGGGTACGGGAAGTCGTCCCCCGGCTCCGTACGGGACGTGCTGACCCGGCAGTTGGACCCCTACTACGTGGCGCCGCTGTGGCCGGACGCGGTCGCCCTCGCCGCGCTGCAGGCGCAGGCGCTCATCGACGCCGGTGAGACCGACGAGCCCGCGCTCGCCGGTGTGGCGGCCCGCAGCCGGGTGTCCGCGGCCGGCAACCCCCATGCGCAGCTGAAGGGTGCGGTGCCCCAGGGCCACTACCTCGTGCGCCCGCTGCGGACCGGCGACTGCCCACCCGTCGGCGACGGGGCCGCGGCCGTGATCCTCGCCGCCGGAGAGCGGGCCCGCGAGCTGTGCGAGCGCCCCGCCTGGATCCGCGGCATCGACCACCGCATCGAGGCGCACGGCCTCGGGGTGCGCGACCTGACCGACTCGCCGTCGACGCGGCTCGCCGCCGAACGAGCCGGCGCTTTCGAACGCCCCGTCGACACGGCGGAGTTGCACGCGCCGTTCACCTCCCAGGAAGTGGTTCTGCGCAAGGCACTGCGACTCGACGACAGCGTCCGGGTGAACCCCTCCGGGGGTGCGCTCGCCGCCCATCCGGTCATGGCCGCCGGACTCGTCCGCATCGGCGAGGCCGCCGCACGCATCCACCGCGGGGAGTCCGACCGGGCGCTGGCCCACGCCACGTCCGGGCCGTGCCTCCAGCAGAACCTGGTCGCCGTACTCGAGGGGGAGGCGCGATGAGCAAGGAGCCCGTGGCCGTCGTGGGCATCGGTCAGACCAAGCACGTGGCCGCCCGGCGGGACGTGTCCATGGCCGGTCTGGTCCGCGAGGCCGCCCGACGTGCGCTCGACGACGCCGGGCTGAGCTGGGCCGACGTCGACGCCGTCGTCATCGGCAAGGCGCCCGACTTCTTCGAGGGCGTCATGATGCCCGAGCTGTACCTCGCCGACGCGCTGGGTGCCGTCGGCAAGCCGATGCTCCGGGTGCACACGGCCGGCTCGGTGGGCGGATCGACGGCACTCGTCGCCGCCAACCTCGTCGCCGCCCGCGTCCACGGCACCGTCCTGACCCTGGCCTACGAGAAGCAGTCCGAGTCGAACGCGATGTGGGGCCTGTCCCTGCCGGTCCCCTTCCAGCAGCCTCTCCTGGCCGGGGCGGGCGGCTTCTTCGCTCCGCACATACGTGCGTACATGCGGCGGACGGGTGCGCCCGACACCGTCGGCTCGCTGGTCGCGTACAAGGACCGCCGCAACGCGCTGAAGAACCCGTACGCGCACCTCCACGAGCACGACATCACCCTGGAGAAGGTCCAGGCCTCGCCGATGCTGTGGGATCCGGTCCGCTACTCCGAGACCTGCCCCTCCTCCGACGGGGCGTGCGCGATGGTCCTCACCGACCGCGCGGGCGCCGCCCGTTCGCCCCGGCCGCCCGCCTGGGTGCACGGCGGCGCGATGCGCAGCGAACCGACCCTGTTCGCCGGAAAGGACTTCGTGTCGCCGCAGGCGGGCAAGGACTGCGCCGCCGACGTCTACCGCCAGGCCGGGATCGCGGACCCGCGCCGGGAGATCGACGCCGTCGAGATGTACGTGCCGTTCTCCTGGTACGAACCGATGTGGCTGGAGAACCTGGGCTTCGCCGCCGAGGGGGAGGGCTGGAAGCTCACCGAGTCGGGGGTGACGGAACTGGACGGCGACCTGCCCGTCAACATGTCGGGCGGCGTGCTCTCCACCAATCCGATCGGCGCGTCGGGCATGATCCGCTTCGCGGAAGCGGCACTTCAGGTGCGCGGGCAGGCCGGAGAGCACCAGGTGGACGGGGCCCGCCGGGTGCTGGGACACGCCTACGGAGGCGGATCCCAGTTCTTCTCGATGTGGCTCGTCGGCGCGGCGCCGCCCCCCTCCTGAAGCCGTCCCCCTCACGTGGCCTGTCCGCCGCCGGTACCGGTCGCTAGGCTGGCGGCGGACGACGAACCGGGAGGAGCACGGACGTGGCCGAAAGCACCATCGAGCAGCACCCGCTCGCGGGCTGGGACAAGCCGGAGCTGGATCTCAGCAAGGCCGAGTGGCAGTCCAGCAGCCGAGGACGGGGAGACGTCCAGATCGCCTTTGTCGAGGGCTTCATCGCGATGCGCAACAGCGGTCGCCCGCAGAGCCCTTCACTGATCTTCACGCCCGCGGAGTGGGGCGCCTTCGTCTCGGGAGCCCGCGAAGGGGAGTTCGACCTCACCTGACGCCCGGCGTCCGCGCCGCCGACGAGCGGCCCCCGCCCGCGGCCGGGCGGGGGCTCGCGCGCCGCCCCCGCCGGACGCATCGGGAGGGGCCCGAGCCGCCCGGCCTCCGCCGCCGGGTTAACGGTTTCGGCCGGGCCTATCATTAGCGTCATGGTGGACCGGAGCAGCACCCCCGTGTCCGGCGGGGACGCCGGCCTCGCCCTCGACCTCGCCCTGACCGTCCGGCACGACGGCAACGGCGGGGTCGCCGACGACCTCGCCGAGCCCGCGGGACTCACGGCCTGGGTGCGCGCCCGCTCCGGGATGCTTCCGGTGCCCGACGCCTTCAGCGCCGACGACGCGGCACTCGCCGACGTCCGCGAACTGCGTGCCGCCGTGCGCGCCCTGTTCGCCCACGCCGTACGGCCCGGCGCTCCGAGTCCCGCCGACGCCGCCCGGCTGCTGCCCCTGCCGAAGGCCCTGGCCCGCCTCAACGCCGCGGCCGCCCGTACCCCGACCGTGCCCGTGCTCCACTGGGAGGAGGGCCGTGACCCCGTGGTGCTCCGGGAACCGGCGTGCGGAGCGGACGACCTCACGGCCGCCCTCGCCCGCGCCGCCGTCGCCTTCCTCGCCGGCCCCGACCGGCAGCGGCTGCGCGCCTGCCACGCACCGCGCTGCGTCCGCTACTTCCTGAAGGAGCACCCGCGGCAGGAGTGGTGCAAGCCCTCCTGCGGGAACCGGGCCCGCGTCGCCCGCCACCACGAGCGCCACCGGCAGCCCGGCTCCCCGGAGTGATCCGACGCGTACACTCGGGCGCCCGTGGCGCTCGGCCCCCCGGCCGGGGCCGGGGACGCACTCCGGTCCGGACCGGGCGGGGAGGCCGCGTCGACGGCCGACCGGTACCGGCGCCCGCCCGTGCACGTACCATTGCGGCATGTCCTTCCTCCGCCGCCGCAGCGCCACACCCGCCGGGCCCGACTTCGATGTTCTGGCCATGGACCCGGGCGACTGGCCGGGCAATCTCGGCGCGGGCCTGCTTCCCGCCCCCGACGGCAGCTGCCAGGGCGTCTTCCTGCGCTACGACCTGTTCGGCGGCCGCGGCCCCGCGATGATCATCGGCAATCTGCCGGAGGGCTCCCCGGCCCGCGACATCGGCGAGGACGAGGTCCCGTTCGAGGTCGGCCAGCTGCTTCTGGCGCTGGAGAACGAGGAGGAGGTCACGGTCGTCGGGACCGAGGACATGCCGGTGATGCAGGGGGACAACCTGCTGATCGTGCGCCGCCTCAAGCTCTCCGAGAGCCGCATCTCGTGCGTCCAGTTCGACCGCAGCGACCATGTCCTGGTGACCATCGCCGCCTGGGACCGGCCCATCACCGACGACCTCTACGCGTTGTTGAAGCCGCTGCCCGCGGAGCTCTTCCAGCAGGGCTGAGCCCCGCGCGGGCCTGCCCCGCCGCAGCGCCGGCGGCGTGCACGTCGGGGGGGGGGGGGGGGGGGGGGGGGGGGGGGGGGGGGGGGTGGGGGGGGGGAGGGGAGGGGGGGGGGGGGGGAGGGTGGGGGGGGGGGAGGGGGGGGGAG
>NZ_JBVHPY010000027.1:25036-93374 GCF_055567695.1 Streptomyces sp. NPDC026417 | reverse complement strand
GTGGGGGGTGATGTTCCAGTGGGCGAGGAGGCGGGTGAGGGCTGTTTGGATGGCGAAGAGTGCGGGTTGGGCGTAGCGGGTTTCGTGGATGGCTTGGTCGTCGCTGAAGATGAGGTCTTTCAGTGGCCGGTCGAGGTGGGGGTCGAGGGCGGCGCACACCTCGTCGAAGGCGTCCGCGAACTCCTGGTACTGGTCGTAGAGTTCGCGTCCCATGCCGGGGCGCTGGCTGCCCTGCCCCGAGTACACGAACGCCGTACCACCCACCGAGGCCCCGACCTGCCCCCGTACCACCGCCGGATGGGCCTGACCCTCGGCCAGTGCCGAGAGGGCCACCGCGGCCGTTTCGTGGTCGGCGGCCAGGACCACCGCGCGGTCCTCGAAATGCGTACGGGTCGAGGCCAGGGCGTATGCCGTGTCGAGCGGTCGCTCTCCCGTGGGCCCCACGGCCCGTACGTGGTCACGCAGCAGGGCCGCCTGCCCGCGTACCGCGGCATCCCCGCGACCGGAGACGAGCCAGGGCAGCGGGCCGGAGGAAGGGCTGGGGACAGGG
The DNA here is from genome assembly GCF_055567695.1 of Streptomyces sp. NPDC026417. Lineage (NCBI taxonomy): Bacteria > Bacillati > Actinomycetota > Actinomycetes > Kitasatosporales > Streptomycetaceae > Streptomyces > Streptomyces sp. NPDC026417. The sequence goes on along the minus strand of NZ_JBVHPY010000027.1, from coordinate 92,824 downwards.
TCCGCGTCCGCGGCCGCAGGAGCCCGGTCCGGCACTGAAGCACCCACCACCACATGGCAGTTGGTGCCGCCCATGCCGAAGGAGCTCACGCCCGCGATCAGCGGCTGGTCCTGCCGGGGCCACGCTCGCCCCTCGCGCACGACGTCCAGGCCCAGATCGTGCAGCGGGATGGAGGCGGGCGGCGTACGGAAGTTGAGGCTCGCCGGCAGTCGACGGTGACGAACGGACAGAGCGGTCTTGAGCAGGCCCACCAGGCCGGCGGCGCCTTCCAGATGCCCCACATTCGTCTTGACCGAGCCGACGAGCAGAGGCGGTGCCCCGGCCTCCGCGCGCCCGGTGCCCAGAGCGGCGCCCAGTGCGGCGGCTTCGATCGGATCGCCGACCGGCGTGCCCGTGCCGTGCAGTTCGACGTACTGCACCGCCGCGGGCGTCGTGCCCGCCCGGGCGTGGGCCTCGCGGATCACCGCCTCCTGGGCCGCGCCGTCCGGGACGGTCAGACCGGCGGACGCGCCGTCGTTGTTCACGGCGCTGCCCAGCAGGGTGCACAGCACCGGGTCACCGTCGGCCAGGGCCTGGTCCAGCGGCTTGAGGACGACGGCGACGCCGCCCTCGCCGCGGACGTAGCCGTTGGCCTCCTCGTCGAAGGTGCGGAGCGAGCCGTCCGGCGACAGTGCGCCGAACGTGGCGCTCGCGGCCGCGCTCGCCGGGCCCAGGACCAGGTTGACCCCGCCGACGATCGCCACGTCGGACTCGCCGCGGCGCAGGCTCTCGCAGGCGAGGTGCACCGCGACGAGCGACGACGACTGGGCCGAGTCCACGGTGAGACTCGGCCCGGTCAGGCCCAGCACGTACGAGAGCCGGTTGGCGAGGATGCCCCGGTTCAGGCCGGTGATCGTGTGCCGGCCGACCGCGGCGGCACCCTGCCGGTGGTGCAGCGCGGCATAGTCGTCCCAGATGGCGGCGGCGAACACGGCGGTACGGGTGCCCGCCAGGTCCGCCGGGACGATCCGTGCGTTCTCCAGGGCCTCCCAGCCCACTTCCAGGAGCAGCCGCTGCTGCGGATCCGTCGCCGCAGCCTCCCGCGGACCGATGCCGAAGAACGCCGCGTCGAACCTGTCGACACCGTCGAGGAACGCGCCGAACCGTGGCGCGTCCCCGAGATCCCGGTCCTCGGGTGCCTCGCCGACCGAGCCCGCACCCCGGTCGAGCAGGTCCCAGAAGGAGGCCAGGTCCGGCGCACCGGGCAGTCGGCAGGCCGCGCCGACGACGGCGATCGGGACGCCCGGTGCGGGCGCCGAGGGAACGGCTTCGGGGATCGACTGGGCGATGGGATCTGTGGGCATCGTGGGCTACCGGCTCCCTCGTCGACGACGGCACGTCGGTCCGTACCGTGTTCTTGGCTGCGGGATCACGCCCGGCCAGCGTCGGCGTGCCGCCTTACGGAGGGCTTTCGGCGAGCTAAAGCCGTGCCGCGGCTGCGGAGGGGCTTCGCAGCCCGTTCACAGGAACGTGGCAAGCGGCTTCCTAGGGGTGCGGCGAGCGGCGTCGGAGGGGCGCCGCAAGCGGCTTCGAAGTGGTGCCGCGGCCGGGGGTTTGCGCAGGCCGGGGACCCGGCGCCGGACGACCGCCGGGCGGCGCTGCGACGTCGTCGCGGGCCCATGAGCGCGCGGCGGAAGACCCGGAAGGCCGGGGCACGGAAGTCCAGCGGCCACGCGGCCGGACGTTCAGGCGGCCACCCGGACACGAGCGTCGCCTCTCAGACCGTCCTGATCATGTTGCCGTCGACGACGAAGTCCGCCCCGGTGACGCTCGCCGCCAGATCCGATGCCAGGAAGGCCACGAGTGCGGCGATCTCGGGTGGTTCGATGAGCCGGCCGGTCGACACTCCGAGGCGCTCCAGCAGCTCCGGCACCGCGTCGGGGCCACCCGCCGTCATGTCGTCGACGGCCGCTTCGAAGGCGGGAGTGCGCGTCACCCCGGCCGTGATGGTGTTGACCCGTACGCCCCGGTCCGCGACCTGCCCGGCCAGTGCCTTGGAGACGTTGTTCAGCGCGGCCTTGGCGGCGCCGTAGTCGGTCGCCGCCTGCGGGACTCGGGCGGCGACCGACGAGATCGACACGATGCTGCCGCGCCGGTCGAGCAGCAGCGGCAGGGCACTTCGGATGGTGCGGACCGCGGTGAACAGGTTCAGCGCGAACGTCGCGTCCCAGTCCGCGTCGCCGATGCCCGCGAAACCGACCCCGAACGTGCCACCGCCGCCCACGTTGTTGACCAGCAGGTCGAGGCCGCCGAACGCGTCGGCGGCCTCGGCGACCAACTGCTCGGCGGCGCCTTGGACCGTCAGGTCCCCAGCGACGTGCCGTACGTCCAGGGCGTCCAGCGCGGGCGAGGACGTACGGGACGCGGCCACCACCCGTACCCCCTCGGCGAGCAGGGTGCGCACGATGTCCAGGCCGATGCCGCGGCTCGCCCCGGTCACCACCGCCGTCTTGCCCTTCAGCCCGAGATCCACGGCAGGCATCCCTCGGTGAACGCCTGCATGGACTCGCGTGCGGCCTCCGAGGGGAAGCGGCCGAAACGGAAACCGGCGATGACGTAGGTGACCCCGGCTTCGGTCAGCCGCGCGAGCCGCTCCGTCACCTCCTCGGCCGAGCCGGCCACCAGCAGGTCCTCCGCCGCCGCGAGTTCCTCCGTGGACACGTCCTGCGTCCGTGGATAGGGCGCCGCGCCGCCGAGTGGCACGCCTCCCTCGGCCAGCGCGCGCGAGGTGGCGAGCTGCCGGGCCACCTCGCGAACGGCCAGCCGCCGGGTCGCCGGGTCGGTACCCACGTGGACGAAGCGGTTGACCGCGATCTCCCGCCCGGCCGCAGGCACCTCCGCGGACGCGAGGGAGCGGCGCACCGCGCGACAGTGGTCGAGCACGGCGGGCTCGGGCATCGCGGCGTTCACCATGAAGTGGAAACCCTCGCGGACCGCGAACGCGACCGAGTCGGGGCTGAGCGCGGCCGCCCAGATCGGCGGGTGGGGACGCTGCGCCACCCGGGGCAGCACCGTCGCCGGAGCGTCGAGCCGGTGGAAGGCACCCTCGAACGAGGTATCGCGCTCGCTCAGCAGCTTCCGCAGGACCAGCGCCGTCTCCTCGTAGCGCGCCCGGCTGTCCTCGGGCTCACGGCCGAACACCCGGAACTCGTGCGGCTGGTAGCCGCGGCCGATGCCCACGTCGAGCCGCCCGCCCGACAGCACGTCCAGGGTCGACACGTCACAGGCGAGCCGTACCGGATCCCACAGCGGCAGCACCAGCACGGACGTGCCCACCCGCAGACGCGGCGCCAGTGCGGCCACCTGTGCCAGCAACAGCAGCGGGGAGGAGGTCAGGCTGTACGTCGAGAAGTGGTGCTCGGTGACCCACAGGCCGTCGAAGCCGGCGCCGTCCGCCCATGCCGCGTCCTCCAGCAACTCGGTGAACAGGGCCTCGGCGTCCGCGCGTTCCGGCGACGGGGCGAGGTTGAGGAACCCGAGTCCCACCCGCAGGCCGGCCGGTGCCCGCCCGATGGGCACGCTGTCGCTCACCGGTGCAGTCCCCGCCGCAGCGACTCCAGGTGCTCGAGGGCGATCCGGCGCTGCTCACGCGGATCGTCGAGCTGCCCGAACGCGTGGTACTGGCCGGGGAAGTTGTGCAGCTCCACGGACACACCGGCTCGCGCCAGGCGCAGGCCGTACTCGATGCCCTCGTCGCGCAGCGGGTCGAAGTGTGCCGTGGAGATGTACGCGGCCGGCAGACCGGACAGATCCCGGAACCGGGCCGGTGCCGCGTACTCGGGGGCGCTGCCGACGAGGTCGCCGAGATAGAGCTGCCAGCTCTCCTCGGCCAGGCGCCGGCTCCAGATCGGCGTGTCGGTGAACGCCGTCATGGAACCGCTGTCCAGCCGGTCGTCGAGGACCGGCGTGCTCAGATGCTGGAAGACCAGAGGCGGCCCGCCCCGGTCCCGTGCCAGCAGCGCGGTGCCGGCGGCGAGGGCCCCGCCGGAACTGGCCCCGGCCACCGCGAGCCGGCCCGGATCGACGCCCAGCTGCCCGGTGCTCGCCGCCAGCCACTCCAGGACGGCGTAGCAGTCGTCGAGGGCAGCCGGATAGCGGGCTTCCGGGGCCAGCCGGTAGCCGACGGCGACCACGACGGCCGAGGCGTGCACCGCGGCCTGGGCCGCGCTGCCGTGCACGGAGTCGATCCCGCCGAGGACGAATCCGCCGCCGTGGATCCACAGCACCGCGGGCAGGGCCGCAGCGGTGTCGTCCGGACGGTAGATCCGTACCCGTACGTCGGGGGCACCTGGCGGCCCGGGCACCCGCTCCTCGCGTACCCGCACGCCCGGAACGGCCGGTAGCCGGTGCAACTCCAGCGGGGGTGAGCGGTGTTCGGCGAGCACGTCGACCAGTCGTCCGGTCACCGGCATCTCAGTCCTCCTTCGGGGCGAGCGCGATCGCCTGCGCGGGGCACAGCTGCACCGTCTCGCGCAGTCGGGCCTCGTCCGCCTCGCCGTCCACCCGCGCGTCGAGCACGAGCACGGTCCCCTCCTCCGACTGGTCGAACCGGTCGGGTGCGGACAGCACACACTGCCCCGCGCCCAGGCACCGGTCCGGATCCGCCGTGATGCGCATGCGACGCACTTCCTTTCCCGACCACCCGTCCCGGGTGGTCACCATGTGACGGGCAGTTCCCAGACGCCTTGCACGCCGCCCGGCTCCTTCACGGGCAGCCGGTCCGACGGCACGGCGAGCCGCAGACCGGGCAGCCGGCGGAACAGGGTGCTGAGCGCGATCTCCATCTCGGCACGGGCCAGGTTCTGGCCGATGCACTGGTGCACTCCGTGGCCGAACGAGATGTGGTGCCGGGCGCCGCGTGCCACATCGAACGTGTCCGAGCCGGCGAAGGCCAGCTCGTCCCGGTTGGCCGTGGAGATGACCACCACGACACCGTCCCCCGCGCGGATGCGGTGCCCCGCCAGTTCCGTGTCCGTCGTCGCGAACCGGGCCACGCCGTCGGCGATCGCCATGAACCGCAGCAACTCCTCGACGGCCGTCGGCAGCAGCTTCGCGTCGGAGCGGACCGCGGCGAGCTGGTCGGGATTCTCCAGCAGGGTGAGTACACCGAGGGCTATGGCACTCGCGGTGGTCTCGTGGCCCGCGACGAGCAGCAGCAGCGCGATGTCCACCAGCTCACGGCGGGACAGCGCGCCGGTGCCGACCTGCTCGGCGATCAGCGTGTCCAGGAGGCCGTCCCCCGGATGTGCCTGCTTGTACCCGATCAACTCGTCCAGATAGCGGCTGAGTTCACCGAAGGCCGCCGCGCTCTCCTCCAGGCTGGTGGAACCGGTCACGACCCGGCGCGACTGGTGCTCGAAGAACGCGTGGTCGGCATAGGGCACACCGAGGAGTTCGCAGATGACGATGGACGGCACCGGCAGCGCGAAGTCCGGCACCAGGTCCGCCACCGGACCCCGCTCCTCGATCCGGTCCAGGAGGTCGTCGACGACCCGCTGGATCCCGGGCCGCAGCAGCGCGACCTTCTTCACCGTGAAACTGGACAGCATCATCCGCCGCTGCACCGTGTGCTCCGGCGGGTCCATCCCGATGAAGTTGCGGACCTTGCGCGCCGACTCGAACCGGGGCGCGAGCGCCGGGAAGTGCGGGTGGACCCGGTCCGAGGAGAAGGTGGCCGCGTCGAGCAGCACCTGCCGCGCCTCGGCGTGACCGCTGACCGCCCACACCTGACGGCCGTTGTAGAGCCGCACCCGGGACACGGGCCCGTCCTCGGTGTACCGCTCGTACCCGGCGGGCGGGTGGTAGGGGCAGCCTCGGGGCAGCGGGTAGGCGGGCACCTCGGCGGCCGCCGCGGGCGCGGCCTCGGTCGTCTCGGTCATTCCTTGACCTCCAGGACTTTGGGCGCGGCCGGGACCGGGGCGGGGGCCGCCGGCACTTGCGGTCGGCGCGCGGAGAAGCGGCGGACGAGCGGCGCCTCCACCCAGCTGAACAGTGCGTGGGCGAGGATGAGGGAGAGCGCGAACGCCGCCACGGCAAGACCGAAGCCGGCCGCGGGTGACCAGCTCTCGCCCTGCACCAGCCACTTGTGGCCGTAGACGACGACCAGGCCGTGGACCATGTAGAACGCGAACGAGATCTCGCCGAGCCGAACCAGGATCCGTCCGCGCAGCGGCGAGCGTCGCCCGTTCACGTCGGCGAGCGCCGCCGCGGCGACCAGCGGGCCCAGCCACAGCGCGGCGGAACCGGCCACGGAGAACAGGTACGGGACGTAGGAGGTCACGGCGTAGCCGGCCACCGCGATGCCGATCGCCGGGGCCAGTGCGATGCGCGGCCACAGCCCGGCGCGCACGATCCGGGCGAGCAGCATGCCGAGAACGAATTCCAGGGCCCGTACCGGAGGGAAGAAGTACACGAACCAGATCTGCTCGAAGGAGTACGCGCCATCGGCGATGCCCGGGAGTTTCGCGCCGCCGATCGTGTGCTGGGCGACCAGCGGCGCGGCGACGGTCAGGGCGGCGACGAGGGCGACAGCAGCCCACAGCAGGCGGGCGGGTACGGCCTTCACCAGGAGCAGCAGGAGCGGGAACGCCAGGTAGAAGAAGGCCTCGCAGGCCAGGGACCAGCTCACCGCGTTCATCGAGTTGGTGGTGGGCATGTCGGGGAACCAGGTCTGGACGAGGAAGAGGTTCGCCAGGGCCTGCTTGGTGGTGATCCGTTCGGCGGCGATGGTCATGAGGACCGCGGCCAGCACGAAGGTGACCAGGTGGTTGGGGTAGATCTTCACCAGGCGGCGGCGCCACAGGCGCGGAGCGGTGTCGGCGGGCCGTTCCGACCAGGTCAGGACGAAGCCGCTGAGGACGAAGAAGAAGCACACACCGTAGAAGCCGGCCTTGGCCAGGATGTCGCCGAGGGTGTCTCCGATGCCGCCGCCGATGAACCGTGACGGCAGGAACGTGACGTGGAAGGCGAAGACGAGGAAGGCGGCGATGAAGCGAAGTCCCGTCAGGGACGGCAGTTTCCGGGCAGCGGTGCCCGGCGGTGGGGATTGCGGCATGGTCGGTCGCTCCTGGGTGGGAGGGAACAGGCATGCCGAGGCTGGCAGTCGTCGATTGGCCGGATCTAAAGCTGTCCTTTCGCCGGGGTGCGGGAAAGGGGCCGGGGCGCGGGCTCACGTGGGCTCCGCGACGTGGTCGCCGCGACGGGGACGGGGCACGGCGGCCAACAAAGCCTGTGTATACGCGTGTCGGGGTCCGCTGAAGACCTCGTCGACGAGACCGCTCTCCACGACGCGGCCGTCCTTCATGACGAGGACGCGCTCGCTGATCTCCCGGACCACGGCGAGGTCGTGGGAGATGAACAAGGTGGCCAGGCCGAGCTCCTGCTGCAGGGAGCGCAGCAGTCGCAGCACCTGGGCCTGGACGGACACGTCGAGCGCGGAGACCGGTTCGTCGCAGACGAGCAGGCTCGGGCGCGGTGCCAGGGCGCGGGCGATGGCGACGCGCTGGCGCTGCCCGCCGGAGAGGGCGAGGGGCCGGCGCTCCAGGTGACCCTCGCCGAGTCCGACCTGGTTCAGCAGGCGCAGTGTCTCGGCACGCCGTTCCTGGCGGGGGGTGCCGGCGGTGGCGAGGGCCTCGCCGACGATGCGGGCCACGGTCCAGCGGGGGTCGAAGGCGCTGAGCGGGTCCTGCGGGACGAGTTGCAGGGTGCCGCGGCGCGGACGCCGGGCGCGCTCGCGCAGTCCGGTCCAGGGCTCGCCGGCCAGCCGCACCCGTCCGGCGTCGGGCGGGAGCAGTCCGAGGACGATGCGGGCGAGGGTGGACTTGCCCGATCCGGACTCGCCGACGATCCCGAGCGTCTCGCCCGGGTGCAGGGTGAGGGAGACGTCGTCCACGGCGGTGCGGCGTGCGCCCCGGGCTGCCTTGAACTGCTTGACTACGCCGCTCACTTCGAGCAGCGGGCGGCCGGTCCGCGGTGGGGGCTCCGGGCGCCGGTGCGGTCGGCCGCGGCCGGGGACCGCCGCGAGCAGCTCCTTGGTGTAGGGGTGTCGGGGCGAGTCGAGGACTTGGGCCGCGAGGCCGTGCTCGACGATCTCGCCCGCGTGCATGACCGCTATGTCGTCGGCGAGCGCCTCGACGACGGCGAGGTCATGGCTGATGAGGAGCAGTCCCGTGCCGTCCTGCTTGAGGCCGCGGAGCAGTTCCAGGATCCGCGCCTGCACGGAGGCGTCGAGCGCGGTGGTCGGTTCGTCGGCGATGAGGGCGCCGGGTCCGGCGGCGAGTGCCGAGGCGATCAGCGCGCGCTGGCGCAGTCCGCCGGACAGCTGATGGACGTAGCTGCGGGCGCGGGCAGCGGGTTCGGGGACACCGACGCGTTCGAGGAGGTCCACGACCCGGCCGGGTGCCTCGCGGCGCGTGGCGAGGCGGTGGATCAGCAGCGGCTCGGCGATCTCCCGGCCGACGGGACGCAGCGGGTCGAGCGCGACCAGGGCGTCCTGGGCGACGAGGCCGACGCGGCGGCCGCGTACAGAGAGCCAGTCGCGAGGGCCGAAGGCCAGGGCGTCGCGGCCGTCCAGGCGCATGCGTCGCGCGGTGACGTGCGCGGTCGGTCCGGCGAGGCCGAGGAGGGCCCGGGCGAGGGCGCTCTTGCCCGAGCCGGACTCGCCGACGACGGCGAGGCAGCTCCCCGCCTCGAGGCTGAGCGAGACGTCGCGCACGGCGTGCACGGCATCCGGGCCCGACCCGAAGCGCACGTCGAGACCGTCGACGTCGAACAGCGGTACGGGCGTCATGTGACGAGCCGCCCTTCCGAGCGGGCCTGTGCGTGGCGTCCCAGAACGGTGACGGCGAGGACGGTGCCGACGAGCAGCAGGCCGGGGAACAGGGCGATCCACCAGGCCTGTTCGAGGTAGCCCTGGCCTTCGGTGAGCATGGCTCCCCATTCGGGTGTGGGTGGCTGGGCACCGAGTCCGAGGTAACTGAGCGCGGCGCCGGTCGAGATGGAGGCGCCGAGGGTGACCGTGGCGAGGACCAGCAGGGGCCCGACGGTGTTGGGCACGATGTGCCGTACGACGACGAGCGGGCGCGGGACGCCGAGGCCGACCGCCGCCTCGACATAGCCGGATCGGCGTACGACGAGGGCCTGGGCGCGGACCACCCGGGCGAAGCCGGGTGCGGTGCCCACGGCGACGGCCAGGGTGGTGCCCAGCACTCCCTTGCCCGTGATCAGGACGACGAGGAGGGCGAGCAGCAGTCCGGGCAGCGCGAGCAGGGCGTCGGCGGCCCGCATCAGGGCGGCGTCCCCGAACCGGCCCAGGAGCGCGGCGCCCAGACCCCATACGAGGGCCAGGCCCATGCCGACGCCGGTGGCGGCGGCGCCGATCGCCAGGGAGTAGCGGGTGCCGTGGATGACGCGGGCGAACACGTCGCGGCCCAGCTGGTCGGTGCCGAACCAGTGGTGGCCGTCCGGTGGCAGCAGGGCACGGGCGGGGTCGGTCGCGGCGGGGTCGTCGGGTGCGAGGAGCGCGGGCAGGGCGGCCGCGAGCAGGATGAGGCCCAGGACGAGCGCGGCGGCGGCGACCGCGGCGGCGCCGCGCCGGGTGGGACGGCGGCGCGGCGCGGGCCGTGCCGGGCGGGGGAGTGAGGTCATGCCGCGCTCACCCCCGTCTCCCTGCGCAGCCGCGGGTCGACCACGGCGTACGCCAGGTCGACGAGCGCGGCCGCCACGACGAACACGACCGCCGAGAGGGCCACTACGCCCTGGATGACCGGCAGATCCCGGTCGGACACGGCCTGCAGGGTGATGCGGCCGATGCCGGGCCGGGCGAAGACGTTCTCGACGACGACGGCGCCGCCGAGCAGGGTGCCGGTGAACCAGCCGGCCAGGGTGAGCGCGGGCAGCGTGGCGTGGCGCAGTGCGTGCCGGGAGCGGACCTGGTGCTCGGCGAGGCCGCGGGCCCGGGCGGACAGCGTGAAGGGCTGGCCGAGGGCGCCGAGCAGCCCTTCCCGCAGGACCGGGGCGAGCACGGCGGCGATCGGCAGGGCCAGGGTCAGTACCGGCAGCACCAGGGCGCGTGCGTCGCCGGTGTCGGTGACCGGCAGCCAGCCCAGCCGGAACGAGAAGACCGTCAGCAGTACGATGCCGAGCCAGAAGGCGGGCGTGGAGACGACGACCAGCTCCACGACCGAGGACAGCCGGCGGGGCCAGCGGGCTCGCCCGGTGGTGAGCAGGGTGACCGCGACGGCGAGCAGCACGGCCGTGATCGTCGACCACAGGGCGAGCTCGGCCGTCGGCCCCAGTTGGTCGGCCAGGACGTCGCCGACCGGTTGCTGCAGCTGGTACGACTCTCCCAGCCGGCCCTGGGCCAGATGCCCCAGGTGACTTGCGTACTGCACCAGCAGCGGCCGGTCGAGACCGTATTGGTGGCGGATCGCCTCGCGCTGCTCGGCGCCGACGAGCGCGTGGGAGCCGACGACGGCCTTCACCGGGTCGCCCGGCACCAGTTGGAGGACGACGAAGGCGCAGGTGGCCGCCGCCCAGACGACCAGGAGCGCGGAGCCGAGCCGGGTGGCCGCGTAACGCAGCAGGACGGGGGGCCGTGTCATCACTGCTCCACCCACGCGCCGTAGAACTCCGGCCACGCGGAGATCGACAGCCGCAGGCCGTGCACCTTCTTGCTGTGGCCGACGACGGAGTTCTCCACGTAGGCGGGGACGACGACGGCCTGGCGGAGCGTCCACTGCTGCACCTTGGCGTAGTTCTCGGCGCGTTCGGCCGGCTTCTGCGCGCTCTGTGCGGCGTGCAGCCAGCCGTCGACCCGGGGGTCGGCGACGTGCGCGAAGTTGTGGCCGCCGCCGACCGAGGTCTCGGTGGAGAGGAAGAACTGGCTGAGGATGTCGCCGTCGGCGCGTGCCCAGCCGGTCTCGACCACGTCGTACTTTCCCTTGTCGAGGCGGTCGGAGACCTCGGTGGCGTCGGTCGAGGCGTCCAGGACCAGCCGGATGCCGGACTTCTTCAGGTCACCCTGCACCGCCTGCGCGAACACGCTCGGCTGCCCGTAGACGGGTGCACGCACGGTGAGCCGCTTGCCGTTCCTGGTGCGGTAGCCCTGGGCGTCGCGGCCGGTCCAGCCCGCCTCGTCGAGCAGGCGCCCGGCGAGCTTGCGGTCCACGGGCCAGGACTTCTCCAGGGAGGCGTCGTAGCTGTGCGGTGTGGTGGGCGCGAGCGTGCTCCAGGCCCGGGTTCCGGTGCCCAGGAAGACCGACTTCACCAAGGTGTCGAGGTCGATGGCGCGTTGGAAGGCGCGGCGGACGCGCACGTCGGAGAAGAGCGGGCTCTCGGTGTTGAGGTAGAAGCTGTCGACGGCGCCGGGGGTGGCCTTGGTGACGACCTGCACGCGGGTGTTGCGCTTGACGGCGCCGTACTGGTTGGCGGGCAGCGCGCCCGCCGCGTCGACCTGGCCCGAGGTGAGCGTGCCGACGCGGGTGGCGGCCTCGGGGACGAACCGGACGGTGACCTGGTCCAGCCGGGCCGGGCCGGAGTGCCCGGCGCCCTGCGGCGCCCACTTGTAGGCGGCGTTGCGGGTGTAGACGCGCTGCTGCCCGCGGGCGTACGTCTGCGCCTTGAACGGCCCGGAGCCCACGGAGTCGGTGCCCGCGCACAGTTTGTCGTTGCCGTCGTCCAGCGAGGCGGGGGAGGCGATGCCGAGGTTGGTGGTGCTGGCGGCCTGGAGGAAGGGCGCGTAGGGGCGGCTGAACCGGACCTGCACGGTGTACTTGTCCTTGACCGTGGTGGAGCGGTAGGGGCCGAGCAGTCCTGCGGCGTACTGGGACTGGGTGCCCTTGGCGGTGATGTGGTCGAAGTTGGCCTTCACGGCGGCGGCGTCGAGGCGGGTGCCGTCGTGGAACGTGACGTTCTCGCGCAGGGCGAAGGTGTAGGTGCGGCCGTCGTCGCCGATCGTCCATTTCGTGGCGAGCCACGGCTTCAGGTCGCCGTCCGGTGTCTGGTAGACGAGCGAGTCGAAGACGGGACGCTGGACGAAGGAGGTGATGTCCTGCGCGCTGGCGTGCGGGTCCCAGCAGTCGGGTTCCTGGTCCGCGGCATAGGTGAGCGAACCGCCGGACCGGGGAGCCGCCGCCCCGGCGGTACCCGTGTCACCGTCGCTGTTGCTGCAGCCGGCGACGGCGAGCGCGAGGGGGAGGAGCAGGGCTGCTGTGCGGACGGTCCGGCGTGGATGCATGGAGGCTCCGTATGGCGCGAAGGGGTGCGAGTGCCGAGGGAACTGTCGCCATCGGGGCTAAAGCGGGGCTGAAACGCTTTCGTTGGAGCCGGGCCGCACCGCGGCAGCCGCCTGCGCCAGGAGCCGGAAGGAGTGCAGCCGCTCCTCCGGGTCGGGGACGACGGTCAGAGCCATCACCTCGTCGCTGCCGGTCGCCGCGACGAGCGCGTCCAGCTTCTGGCGCACGGTGTCAGGGCCGCCGATCAGCTGCGGTTCGGCGAGGTCGTCGAGGAAGGTCCGCTCGGCGGACGTGAACGTGTGGCGTGCCGCGGTCGCGGCCGAGGGGAAGGCGTCGAAGCGGGGCACCTGACGCATCCGTATCTTGCCGAGCAGATACGGTGCGGCGACCCGCCGGGCGTCCTGGTCGCTGTCCGCCACGGTCGCCAGTACGGCGATGAGCGTCCTGGGCCGGTCCAGGTACGGGGAGGGCCGGAACGCGGTGCGGTAGGCGTCGAGCGAGGGCAGGGTGGCGTAGGGGTTGATCTGGTGCGCGTACGCGTACGGCAGGCCCAGGGCGCCGGCGAGCTGGGCGCTGGAGGGGCTGGACCCGAGTGCCCACAGGTCGGGCCGCCCGTCCGCGGCAGGTACGGCGATGATGCCGGAGGCCGGGTCGCCGGGAGCGAAGTAGCCGTCGAGTTCGACCAGTTGGTGGGCGAAGTCGTCACCGCCGCGATCGGGTGCCCGACGCAGGGCGCGGGCGGTCAGCGGGTCGGTGCCGGGGGCCCGGCCGAGCCCCAGGTCGATGCGGCCCGGGTGCAGCGCCTCCAGGGTGCCGAACTGCTCGGCGACCACCAGGGGCGCGTGGTTGGGCAGGAGGACTCCGCCGGAGCCGACGCGCAGGGTCGTGGTGGCGGCGGCGAGCCGGCCGATGAGGATGCCGGGCGCGGAGGTGGCGAGGCTCGGGGTGTTGTGGTGCTCGGCGACCCAGTACCGCCGGTAGCCGAGGGCCTCGACCTGCGGTGCCAGGGCGACGGTGCGGCGCAGCGCGTGGGTCGCGGAGTCCTCCTCGAAGACGGGGACGACGTCGAGGACGGACAGGGCGAGCGTGGATGCGGGCTGGCTCATCGGTGGACTCCTAGGTGCTCACGGGCGGTGGCCCGGGCTGCGCCCGCCGGCGCGGGGGATCGACCGGCGGGCGCAGCGGCATGGGAAGGCGGCTGTCAGGCGTGGTCCGCCACGGGTTCGGCCGGCGCGGCCGCGGGTGCGGGCTGCGGCCTGCCCGGCAGCAGCAGGCCCGCGACGAAGACGACGACCGCGGCGGCGACCGGCCACCAGAAGGCATTGCCGAAGGTGTCGGCCGTGGGCGTGGTGTGCGCGCCGCCACCCTGCAGGAGCAGCGCGACCACGGCGATGCCCAGGGACGCTCCGATCTGGTTCAGGATGAACACCGCGCCGGTCGCGCCGGCGACGGCTTCGCCGGGCACGGTTCGGTACACCGAGCCCATCGTGGGCGCGCCGACCAGGCCCATGCCGAAGCCCGCGGCGAGCTGCGCGAGCGTCAGCGCGATCTGGGAGCTGCCCGCGTCGGACTGGGTGAACACCAGCGCTCCGGCCCCGATGAGCAGGGCGCCGAGCGGTACGAGCCGCTTCGCGCCGATCCGGTCGGCGAGATTCCCGGCGACGGGCATGCCGATCAGGGTGCCGAATCCGAGCGGGGCGAGCAGCAGCCCGGACTCCAGGACGCTGTGGTCGTGCACCTGCTGGTAGTACAGCGGCAGCAGGAACAGCAGCGAGAACAGTCCGCCGCCGAGGAGGAACATCGTGGCGACGCTGGCCGAGAACCCCTTGCTGGAGAACAGCCGCACGTCGAGCAGCGGGGTCCTGGCCGTGCGCAGCGCGTGCACGGTGTAGGCGGTGAACAGGGCGAGCCCGAGGACGATCCCGGTGATGACGGTGGTGCTGCCGAAGCCGTGTGCGCCCGCCTGGGACAGGGCGTAGACGAGCGCGGCGAATCCGGGGCACAGCAGGGCGACGCCGAGCACGTCCAGCGGCACCGGCTCGGTGCCGCGCGGCGGGTCGGCGGGGAGTACCCGGACGGCGAGGATGATCGCGGCGAGTGCGAACGGGATGTTCACCAGGAACATCCACTCCCACGAGAGGTTCTCCAGGAGCAGGCCGCCCACGATGGGGCCGACGACGGGACCCAGGGTGATCGGTACGGAGATCAGGCCCATCACCCGGCCCATCCGCTCGGGGCCCGCGGCGGTCGCGACGACGGTCATCATGATCGGGTCGACCATGCCGCCGCCCAGTCCCTGCAGGACCCGGAAGGCGATCAGGCTCTCCGCGTTCCAGGCGACGGCGCACAGGGCCGAGCCCGCGAGGAACACGGTCAGGCCGAGCAGCCACATCTTCTTGGCGCCGAAGCGGACCGTGGCCCAGCCGGCCACCGGGATGGCCAGTGCAACGGCCAGCAGATAGCCGGTGGTGACCCACTCGATGGTGGAGAGGGTCGCGTGGAACTCGCCGCCGAGCGTGCTGATCCCGACGTTGACGATGGTCGCGTCCAGGTAGGACATCATCCCGCCGAGCACCATCACGCCCACCACGGTGAGCAGTGCGGCATCGAGCCGGGCGGGCCCGGTCTCGTCCGCCTTCGTTACAGACACAGCAACTCCCTTTAACCGACTCACTCTGTAAATTGAACTGGGTAGTTAAATTCTGTGGCTGGCACGGTAGCATGGCCGCATGAACGTTGGCGAGAGCGAAAAGGCCGCAGCAATCCCCGCCGAGCGGGGTCGCATGGACAAGCGCAGGGCGATCGTCGACGCGGCACTGCGCGTCTTCGCGCGCGTGGGCTACACGCAGGCGAGCCTCGATCTGATCGCCGTGGAGGCGGGTGTCTCGAAGCCGACGATCTACAACCACCTCGGCTCGAAGGAGAACCTCTTCCGGTACGTCATGACCGAGACGGCCGCCGGATCCAACGCCAAGACCCTGCACGTCCTGCAGGACTTCCCCACCGATCCCGAGGGGCTGCGGCCCGGCCTCCAGGACATCGCGCACAAGCTGGTCGACTGCTACTGCGACGAGCGCTCCGAGGCGGTGCGCCGGCTGTTGTACGCGGAGGCCGTGCGCTTCCCCGACCTGTTCGACGCCGTCCGGGCCAGTGGGCCCGACCAGTTCACCGAGGCCCTCGCCGGCCGGCTGGCCCGCCTGTCCAACGCCGGACACCTGCGGATCGAGGACCCGGTGCGGGCCGCCAACCAGTTCATCGCGCTCATCTACGACGAGCTCCCGGGCATGAGCGCCCTGGGCACCCGTCCGCTCGACCCCGAGGAGGTCGCCGAGGTCGTCTCGGCCGGCGTGGAGACGTTTCTGCGGGCCTTCGGCGCGGGCGAGGAGCACCTCAGCGGCTGAAACCGCCGAAGGAGCCACGGTAGAACAGCAGCGGCTCCCCGTCCGCGGTCGCGTCCAGGGCGCGCACCCGCGTGAGCACGATGGTGTGGTCCCCGGCGGCGTGCTCCGCCTCCACCGAGCACTCCAGCCAGGCCAGTGAACCCTCCAGGACGGGGGTCCCGCCGGGCGAACCTGTCCACGGCAGCCCGCTGAACTTGTCCGTGCCCGATGCGGAGAGCCGCATGGCCGCCTCCTTCTGACCGGCGCCCAGGATGCTGATCCCGAGGAGTCCGGCCCCCCTGATGCGCGGCCAGCTGCTGCTGGTGTGCGCCACGCAGAAGGACACGAGGGCCGGTTCGAGCGACACCGAGCAGAACGAGTTCGCCACGAGTCCCGCGCGCGTACCGTCGGCCGGATCGGCCGCGGCGACCGCGACCACCCCGGTCGCGAACCGGCCGAGCACGTTGCGCAGACATCGGGAGCCGCCCTCCAGCAGCATCTCGCTCACGCGCGCCGCCTTCCGCCGTAGCGCAACCGGGCGAACTCCCGTGTCAGCGCCGTGCGTTCGGCCCCGTACCCGCCGCGCATCCGCAGCACGGAGAGCAGGGTCCACAAGCGGGTCTGGGCGAAGTGCGACGGTGAGCCGTGCACGTCGTCGTGAGCCAGCAGGCGTATCCCGCGCACCCGTTCACGCAGCAGACGCGCGTCGGCCGACGGGATGATCTCGTCCCGCAAACTGGTCACATGGGCCACCGGCACGCGCAGCGCGGCCAGTTCGTCCCCGCTCAGCGCCCAGTCCCGGACCAGGTCGTACACCTTCTCCGGCGCGGTGCCGGTGAGATGGGCGAGAGTGTCGGTGGTGACCTGGGGTACTCGCCGCTGCCAGTCGGCGTCCGTGAAGAAGTCCCGCACCGGCAGCCCGGCCCCCACGACCCCCCTGATCCGCTCGTCGCGCAGCGCCGCCCGCAGCGCCAGGTGACCGCTGAAGCTCAGGGCCAGCGCATAGGTACGCGACACGTCCGCCCGCCCGGCGACCGCGTCCAGCAGCGCCGAGAACATGCCCGGGGCGTCCGCGTCGTAGGGCAGCGTGTTCTCACCGACGCCCGGCATCTCCGTGACCACGCCCGCGAAGCCGAGGTCGCCGAGCTGGGTCAGCACCGGCGCCCACTGCTCCTTGACGGACACGATGCCGCCGGTCAGCACCAGCAGGGGCCGCGGCTCGGCGGCGTCGAGCCCCACCGTCCAGCAGCGCACCCGGCCCGCGGGCAGGGTCACGTCGAGGCGCTCGATCGACGGGAAGACGTCTGCGCGCCAGGCGTCGAACGCCGCGGTGCAGCGGTCCAGAGCCGTCTGCCGGGCCGGGCCGTCCACGAAGGGGAAGCGGGCCATGTTGTAGTGCACACAGGCGTCCAGCAGCCGTCCCTCCTGGGCCAGCCGGTCCGCCTCGGTGCTCCACTCGTGCACCCACGACCCCGGCGTGCCGTCGCCGTCGTCGCGGACCCGGGCGAGCAGCGGATCGTAGTGCTCGGGGGGCAGACCCTGCGACCGGGTGTGCGCGACCACGAAGTTCTTGAGTTCCGCGATGTCGTTCATACGCTCTCCAGCGCCTCCTTGACCTCGGTCAGCACGTCCGCCGCCTCGGCCCCGTCGATCACGCGGTGGTCGAAGCAGAGACTGAGCCGCAGCACGGGCGCGACCGCCACGACCCCCTCGCGCACCACCGGCCGGTCGGTGACCCGGCCCACCCCGAACGTCAGCGTCGTACCGCCCACCGACTGGAAGGAGTCCACCGCCCGGTGGCCCAGGGACGTCACCGCGACGGTGCCCGTCAGGTGCGGCCGCAGCTCCAGCGAGCGGGCGGCCCGCCGGAACCGCCGCCGGGCCGCGATCAGCGCCCCCCGGTGCAGCGCCCGGATGCCCTCGAAATCCGGCGCCCGCTGCGGATCACTCGACCGGACCCGCTCCACATGGGCCTGGATGTCGGCGAGTTCGGCCTGGTGCAGGTCCGGCACCACGGCGCCGAGCACCACTCGGTGCCCGGCGAGCGTGCGGTCCAGGGTGAGCTTGCCGCTGACGAACGGATAGCGGGCTATACGTGGCCGCCAGGGAGGGCCGCTCACAGCGGCGTTGGCGTCGGGATGCTTGGCCAGCACGCCGCCCACCGCGCGCAGCACGTACGCGGTCGTCGCATACCGCACCCCGTCGGATTCCTGGGCCGCCGCACGGTGCGCACGGACCGCGCTCATGTCGACCTCGGTGTCCAGGAAGACCGGGGCGAACTCCTTCACCACCTCCTGGAAGAAGAGCGTGTGCCGGCGCTGGCGGGGGAGTGGTTCACCGGTCCGCCGTGTGCTCATGACGCGGTCGCCAGTCGGTAGACGGCCTCCAGGGACGGCGCCTCCAGGACCTCGGCGAGGACCAGCGGGCGCCCGGTCTCCCGTTCCAGGATCGTGCACAACGACAGCAGGTGCACCGAATCCCACGAGGGGACGGCGTCGAAGCCGAGACCGACGTCCTCGGCGGTGACGGACAGGGCGAGTTCGTCGCGCAGCAGGGCCACGAAGTCGTCGATGGAATTCACGGGGTGTCGTTCCCTCCCGGTTCGGGCCGCAGCCGCGCGGTCAGACGGATGTGCTCCGGCGGCGCCGGCACCCGGTCGAGGTCGTGCCGGAACAGCGCCCCGGCCCCGCCCTGCTCTCCGGCGACCGGCGCGAAGCCCGAGCGGGTGTAGAAGTCGGCGACCTTGCCGTTCTTCGGGCTCGGCACATAGCGGCCGATCACCTGACGGGCGCCGGTGGCGCGGGCGTCCGCCAGCACGGCCGCGAGGACCGCCTGCTCGATGCCGCGCGAGAACACCCGGCAACTGAGCAGGAAGTTGTCCAGTACGACGGCGTCGCCGTCGCGGTGCAGCAGCACCGTCCCGACCAGCCCGTTGTCCCCGAACCGGTCCCGGGACTCGATCACCAGGACGTCCGAGCCGGGCGCCCGAACGAGCGCCTGCACGTCGGAGGGCTGCAGCCGCTCGGTGGTCAGATTGAACTGATTGGTGCGCAGGGTGATCTGCGAGACCCGGGCGAGCTGCCCGGCCGTGGCGGGCGCGACCGTCACCGCGATGTCCAGCTCGCGGAGATAGCCCTCCAGTGAGTCGAAGTCGTCCAGGAAGTCCTTGCGTGCCCGCTCCTGCCGGTACCTGGTGGGTCTGGCCCGGTCCTCCGCGGTCAGCTCCACCACGTCGAACCAGCCGTCGTGCAGCAGGTCGCCGACGTGCCGGGCCGGCTCTTCGCCCACCGCGACCACCGCGACACCCGGCAGTTCCCGGCGCACCAGACCGCGTTCGAAGGAGCTGTCGTCGACGAACACCACGCTGTCCACGGACAGGTTCAGATCCGCGGCGAGCTCCGTCAGGTTCTCGTGCTTGGGTCGCCAGTCGGCCCGTACCTGCACGAAGTCCGTCTCGCGCAGGGCCAGGTCCGGGTGGTCGCGCAGCACCTTCTCGACCGGCTCCAGGTCGTTCTTGCTGACCGCGGCCAGCAGCACGCCCTGCGCGGACAGCTGCCGGGCCACCCGCTGGAAGCGCTGGAACGCTTCGCCGCGGTAGCCGCCCGCCACCTCGATGCCCTCCGGCCCGGCCTCGCCGAGGACTCCGCCCCAGAGCGTGCCGTCCAGGTCCAGGGCCAGCACCTTCTTGCCGCCGCCCGTGGACTGGCGCAGCAGATGCCCCACCTCGCGGGCGTACGCCGCCAGCAGTTCCGGCGACAGATGCGCCTTGGCGTAGACGCTCTGCCGCACGTCACGGGCGGGCAGCCCCTCGGCGAGCAGCGGGTCGAGGTCCACGGTGACGGTCCCCGGCCGCCGCTCCGGCAGCCGGAGCAGCCGGGCATTGGCCTCACGCCACAGCACGCCGAGCCGGGCGCGCGAACGCAGGTCGACCAGCTGGGCGGTCAACTCGCGTGGCAGAGGCAGGGTGTTGAGGACGAGCGTGGCGGCGGGTGCGGCCCGAGCGAAGACCTCGGCCGCGTGCTCCACCAGATCGACCTTGTGGGCCAGGACCCGCTCGGCGTCCTCCACGGTCCACGGCACCGGCAGCTCGTCGGCGATCAGCGCCGCGTCCAGCACACAGAGGACGAACGCGGGAGCCCGTGCGTACAGCGCGCTGTCCGGGGTGAGCAGATCGAAGACCCAGCTGTCGAACTCCGACAGCTCCACCCGGGCCAGGAGACCGTGCCGGGCGGCCTGCGCGGTGAGCGCCGGGACCAGGGCGGACAGGGTGCCGTGACCGGTCACGGCGACGAGGGGCGCGGGCGTGTCCGGGTGGGCGGCCAGCACCTCGTCGGCGTCGGCCCTGGCCAGCAGGTGGCCCGCACGGGCAAGACCCGCGTCGTCCAGCTCCGCCAACAAGCCGCGCACGTACGGGTAGCGGGCGGCGAGAAGGCCGCTGCGGTGCAGCTCGGCGAGGCCGGCCACGGCGTCCTGCGTCACGGTGCGCTCCCCTCCAGCGCGAAACCGGCCTTGAGCCACTTGCTGGACTCGATCGAGATGCCCAGCGCCCGCTCCCCGGCGCGGAGTTCGGTCAGGGCACGCTCCAGCTGGAGGAAGACGATGGCGTTGCCGCAGTTGCCCGCCTCGTCGACCACCGACACGTCCCGCGCCGCGGGCAGGGCGAGCCGGTCGCTGATCAGCTTGGTCATCCGGCCCGACAGTTGCGGCGGCAGCAGCAGGCCCACGTCCTCGGCACGCCAGCCGGAATCCGCGAGGAGTTCGTGCAGCACCTCCTCGGTCATCCGGGGCACGTGCTCCTCGATCGCCTTGTAGTCCTCGGTCGCCGCGGGCCGGTCGCTGCCCCGGTCGGCGGGACCGAACCACTCCAGTACCGCGCCCGGTTCACGGCCCAGACCGACCAGCCGGGTGAACAGGGCCCGTACCGCGGCCGAGCCCGGGGCCGGCTCGGCGGACACGACGGCAGCGCCCGCCGCGTCCCCGAACAGCACGAAGTTGACCAGCTCGGCCGGGTCCGCCCGGCGCAGATCGGTCGTCACGTCGTAGAACCGGGCGATGACGTCCCCACCGAGGACCAGCACCCGGCGGGCGGCGCCCCCGAGGACCAGCTGACGCGCCACGTCGAGTGCCTGCACGGCGCCCGAGCAGCCCGACTGGAGCTGGAAGCTGCGGACCTGGTCGATGCCGAGCCGGTCCGCGACGACGTTGACCGTGGCCGGCATCAACCGGTCCGGGGTCGCGGTGCCCAGCACCACCGCGTCGATGTCGCCGGGGGCGAGAGCTGCCGCCTTGAGCGCCTTGCGGCCCGCCTCCTCCGCGAGATCGGCGAGGGTGCCGGTGAGTCGGCCCGACTCCAGGTCGAGGGCCAGATGCCGCGACCTGGTGCCGATGAACGCCTCGACCCACTGCTCCCACAGTGCGTCCATGCCGAACCGCCGGGCCAGCGCCGCGTTGTCCACGGGCGGGCCGGGCAGCGCGGAGGCCGCCGACAGAATGTGCACGTCCTGCTGGGACATGTGCCGTTCCTCCTTGGGGGCCGCGACTAGTCGGAGAGCAGGATCCGCGCCTCGGCCGACGCACGGACCCCGGTCATCCGCCACTTGCGGAAGCCGGTCAGGCCCGCGTAGCGGCCGCCCGTACCGGTCGCCGGGTAGAACACCCACTCGCTGGTGCGCACGTCGTGGAAGTCGGCCCAGCCCTCGGCGTGGATGGTCCCGTCCTCCAGCGTGATGTCCTCCGAGTAGTAGGTGAGCAGCCCGTCGTCGCCGGGGCGCACGTACGTGATGGTGAAGGTGCCGTGCGAGGTGCCGATCAGTTTGCCGGTCTCGTCGTACAGCTCGTCGTCGAAGGTGCCGCCCTGCCCGAGCTGCGGGTCCTCCAGGTTCTCCACGTCGTCGACGACCTTGACGACGACTTCCTTGGGCACGCGCAGCACGATCTGGTCCGCCATGGTGGGTCCCTTTCCGGGTGAGGTGCTGGATGGGGTGGTGAGGTCTCAGGGGGTGAACAGGGCGCGCTCCGCCAGGGCGCCCGCGACCACCGGCTGCCGGTCGGGCGTCACCCCCGGGCCGGTCGGATCGAAGACCGCGCCGGGAGTCCCCGGCCCGGGCGGGCGGGGGAAGAAGGCGCGCGCATCGCCGCGCGCCGCCACGGCCCACACGTCGTGGCGCGTCCACGTCGCCGTGTTCACCGGGTCGTTGTCCGCGAACGTGTACGGCGCGTACTGCAGGCCGGTGGGGTCCGGCTGGGTGAAGCGGCCCCAGAAGCCGTTGTAGAAGTGGTGGTCGAGGAGGTGGGCGCTGCGCAGCAGCTGGTAGGCGCCCCGGTAGCGGAAGGGGTTGGCCGCAGCGGCGTCGCCCGACGCCGTCACCGCGCCGTGCGGGGTGTAGCCGTAGCGGGCCGCGACGCGGCCGTCCTCGTCGAGCAGGGCGAGGACGGAACCCTGCTGGTCCGTGACGGTCCAGTAGTGCCGGCCGTCCGCCGTGAGCACGGCGAGGACGGTGCCGTCGGGGGCGCGGACGACATCGGTGGGCACACCGTCGTCCAGCACGCGGGCGATGCCCAGCGGCGAGTACGTGAACACGTGCGTGACGGTCCGGCCGTCGAGCGCCGTCTCGGTGATGCGGCGGGGCATCTCCTGACCGAGGGCGTCGTAGCGCATCTCGGCCACCAGCTGCCCGCCGAAGACCCCGGCCAGGGTCTGGTTCGTGGGGCTGTAACTGAACGAGCCGGTCGGGTTCACCTCGTCGGTGAAGTTGCCCGCGCCGTCGTAGCCGAACTCGGTCTCCCCGAACCGCACCACCTGGCCCGCCGCGTTGAGGGTGAAGCCGATCGAGCCCAGCCGGGTGAGATGGTGGGCGTCGTCGTAGGCGTACGTGACGTCGCCGGCCCGCACGAGACGCTTCAGACCGTCGTAGGCGTACGTCGTCGTCTCGCCGTCGACGGTGACGGAGCGCAGCACGTCGGTGTCGGCGCCGTCCGGCGTGGCGTACCCGTAGGCCACGCGGACCAGCTCCGCGCCGTCCCTGTCACGCACGACCAGGGAAGTCCGGCGGCCCGAGGCGTCGTGGCCGATCTCCTGCACGGCGTTGCCGAAGTCGAGGCGGGTGACCCGGCCCGCCGCGTCGTGCCCGAAGCGGACGACCCGCCCGGACGGGCCGGTGACGGACGCCAGGTCGCCCGACCCGTCGTAGGCGTAACGAGTGGTGCCGCCCGCGGTGGTCAGGGACAGCGGGGCGCCCGTCGGGTCGTACGTCAGTCCGATCTCGTCGCGGTCCTCACCCTCGGTACGGACCGCGGTGGCGAGGCGGCTGCCGGCCGCCGTGCGCACCCAGGTGAAGGAGTACGCCCAGCCCGCCCCGGCCTTGCCGACCACCCGGCCCAGTGCGTCGCGGGCCAGGGTCAGCAGCACGGCGCCGGAGTCCTCGTCGGTCACCTCGGCGAGCCGGCCGGAGGCGTCGTGCCGGTAGCCGGTGCGCCGCCCGTTGCCCGCGCTCACCGCGGTGATCCTGAACAGGTCGTCGTGGTGGAAGACGGTGCGGCCCAGCGGCGCGGGGGGTGTGACCGCGGTGAGCAGGCCGTCGGCGATGTAGGAGAAGGCGGTCGTGTCGCCCTTGCCGTCGGTGAGGGAGGAGAGCCTGCCGTGCACCGGGTCGTAGGCGCGGACGTCCAGGGGAGTAGCCCGGCCGGGCGCGGTGGTCCGCGCCAGGCGGCCCTGCGCGTCGTACTCCAGGAGCAGCGTGTTCCCGGCCGGGTCCCGCAGCGCCGTGGGGAGCGCGGGGTGCGCCGCGTCGCCGTACTCGGCCGTCGACCGGGCCGAGGTCGGCAGCGTCACCGCCGTCAACTCACCCGACGGGCCGAGGGAGTAGCGGATCGTGTGCCCGGTGGCGTCGGTCGCCCCGGCCGGCCCGCCGTGTTCGTCCCACGACCAGTGGCCGAGTTCCCCGGCCGGGCCGGTCACCGACAGCGGCCGGTCCTGCGCGTCGAAGGCGTGCACGGTGACGCGGCCCACGGCGTCGGTCACCGTGGTCCTGCCGGGCGCGTGGTCGAACCGGGCCCGGGCGCGCCCGTCGGGGCCGTCCCAGCCGACCTCGGTCACCGTGCCCGACGGGCCGTATGCGATGTGGACACCGCCGCCGTCGGGCAGCAGCAGACCGGCGAGCCGGCCCTCTTCGTCCCACCGGTAGCCGGTGGCGTGTCCGTCGGCGTCGGTGTGCCGCACGAGCCGGCCGTCCCCGTCGTACGCGAAGCCCGCCACCCGCGTGCCCAGCGGATCGAGCACCGCGGTGACCAGCCGGTCCGTGTCGCGCACCAGGGCCGCGCGCCGCCCGCGCGCATCGGCGTCCGGTCCGCGCAGCAGCGTCCAGCCGGGACCGAACCCGTGCTCGGCGTCATCGGGCTTGCCGCCGCTTCGGTACTCGCGTACGACGCGCAGCTCGGCGCCGGGCGGCCCCGCCACGAACAGATCCTGCTGACGCAGCCGCAGCTCGCCGGTGGCGAGGGCCACCGCGAGTTCCTGGGTGTCTGCGAGCGGCAATCGCCATTGCACGGCGTCGGTCGGCAGATCGCGGGGCACGGTCACGGGCGGGCTCCTCGGTCCGGTCGGCGGAGCGCCAGACTCACCCGCGGCTCTAAAGCTGCCCTAAGGGACCCGCAGGCCCGCCGTCACCGCCGGTTCGCCCGCCAGACCGGACGATCGATGAATGATGTATGACACTCCTATTACGCGTTGGCCGCCGCGACGCGGCCCCCGTACGCTGAGGCGAGTCGAAGCTGTCCCGTGCGCCGCCTGGGGTGCAACGTGCCCTCGCGACCGCGTCAACGGGACCCGGGGGAGAGGGACTTCAGACTTGACCACCACGACGACCCGAATACGGCCCGCCGCACCGTTCACCGTCCGAGGAGCCGAACTGCACCGGCTCCTCACCGCGGTGGACCAGACGGCCGTCCGCCGCGGCTGCGTCATGGAGCTCGCCGGCGACCCCGGCACCGGCAAGACGCGCCTGCTGACCGCCCTCGCTCAGGAGGCCCACGCCCGTGACCTGACGGTGGTGCGCGGCACCTGCACCGAGCAGTACGCGGACGTCCCCTTCCAGCCGTTCATCGAGGCGTTCGGCACCTGGTGCACCAGCCCCGGCGACACCTCCCCGCGCCCGGCCACCGCGCTCGTGAGCGCCCTGTCCGAACCGCCCGCCGGGCCCCGGCACACGGACTTCACCGACCGCTGCCGGTTCTTCGCCGAAGTCCGCCGACTGCTCGCCGACTGCGTCGCCGCCACGGACCGCGGACTGGTCCTGATGCTCGACGACGTCCACTGGAGCGACCTCGGCTCCGTGGAGCTCCTCGACATGCTGATGCGCTGGCCCGTCACCAGCGGACTGTCGGTGGTCGTCGCGCACCGCCCGCGGCAGACCCCCGTGCCCTTGCGCGCCGTGCTCCAGCAGGGCGTCGAACTCGGCGCGGTCGAACCGGTGCGGCTGGAACCCGTCACCCTCACGCAGAGCGCGCACATACTTCAATGGGCGGGCAGCCGGGACGAGTTGACGGAGCTGCACGCCCGCGCCGAGGGGAACCCCCTCTACCTCACGGCCCTCGCCGAGGCCGCCCCCGGGGCCCCGGACGCGGATGCCGCCGGCGGCCTCATGGCCCGGCTGCTCACCGAGACGGCCCACCTGGACCACACCGAGCGGACCGCCCTGCACGCGGCAGCCGTCCTCGGCGACACCTTCGACGTCGACGGAGTGGCCGAGGTCGCCGCCCTGGACCGGGACGCCGCCTGCCGGGCGCTCGGTGCCATGCGCCGCCGCGACCTCGTACGCACCACCCCCTCCGGCCACCTCGCGTTCCGGCACCCGCTGATCCGCCACGCGCTGTACGCGGACTCCGACGCCTGCTGGCGGGCAGGCGCCCACCGCAGGGCCACCCATCGCCTCGCCGCGCTCGGCGCGCCGCCCGTCGAGCTCGCCCCGCACATCGAGCGGGCCGGGACCAACCCCTCCGCCGCCGACCTCGCCGCGCTCACCGAGGCCGCCCGCGCCGCCCTGCACCTCGGACGCGTGGACGACGCGGCCCACTGGCTGACCATGACACTGACCCTGACCGGCACGGCCGCCGCCGACACGGCCGAGCTGTGGCGCTCCGTCGTCCGCGCCCTGGCGGCACAAGGGGCCGCGGACCGGATCCGTACCGTGAGCCGCCTCCACCTCGCGGCCCCCGCGCCTGCGGCCGCCGACCGCGCCGACGACGTCGCCTTCCTGGCCACCGTGTACGCCGGGCTCGGCCACGCCGACGAGGCGCGGAGCCTGATCGCGGCCCACCTCTCGCGCACGGCGGACATCGCTCCCGCCCATGCGGCGACGTTCCAGGTACAGCTGCGCCTGGTGCAGGTGCTCGCGGGATCGCTGCCGACCCGCTCCGACGCCGAGGCCCTGGTCCGTGACACCCGGCACGCCGACCCCGCCACCGCCGGCGGAGCGCTGGCCCTGCACGGACTGTGCGCCGTGCTCACCGGGGACATCTGCACCGCCGAGACCCGTCTCGACGCCGCCGCGCAGCTCCTGGACAGCGTGGACGCCACGGCCGGCCGGCCGGGCGCGCACCTGCCGGAACACCTGCTGACGCTCGGCTGGGCGGAGGCGCTCATGGGCTGGCACGGGGCGGCCGTCGGCCACATCGAGCGCGCCGTGCCCCTCGTCCGGGAGAACGGGGACGGCCACCTGCTGGCGCCGATGCTCAACACCCTGGCGTACGCCCACTACCAGTCGGGGCGGATGGCCGACGCGCTGGACGCGGCGCAGGAGGCGCGCACCACCGGCCGGGCCGTCGGCCGCGCCGACCAGGCGGGACTCGCCGTGGCGATCATCTCGGCCGCTCTGGCCCAGCTGGGCGGCACCGCCTTGCAGGGGCGCGGTCCGGTGGTCACCGGCCCCACGGAGCAGGAACCGCGGACCCCGCTCAACGCCCTGCTGCACGCCGAGGCCGCCCTGGCCCGCGGTGACGGGGACAGCGCCCTGTCGCTGCTGCTGCCGACCGGCACCGCCTGGCGGGTGTCGGAGCCGGTGCCGGTACTCGCCGCCCGGGGCTATGAACTCCTCGCCGCGGCCGTGCTCTCGAGCCCCGAGCGGGACACGGACATCGCGGAGTGGGTGGAGCACGCGGCCGAGGCCGCCGCGGGCACCGGCCTGCCCGAGCAGAGCGGCCACGCGCTGCTGGCCCGCGGCCATCTCCTGGCCCATCGGGGGCAGTTCCAGGAGGCGGCGCGGACCTACGAGGACGCGGTGGAGCTGCTCGGCGGCGAGACCCCGGCCGGGGTGCGGGCCCGGCAGCTGGCGCGCCAGGCCCGGGGCGGGACAGGCCACGGGGCCGCGCTCCTGGCCGACCTGACCGTGCGCGAGCGCGAGGTCGCCGACCTGGCCGGGCAGGGCTTCAAATCCAAGGACATCGCCGAGCGGCTCAGTGTCAGCCCACGCACGATCGACGTCCATCTGGCGCGGATCTACAGCAAGTTGGGGGTCGACTCGAAGTCGGCGCTGGTCCGGTTGATGGCCCTCGCCCGCTGAGGTACGACGACAGCGCTGGCCAGCAGCCCACCGTCCGCCGACCACCGTCCGTCGAAGACGGAGACGGGCCGCCCGCCGACCGACGGGCCCGGCACGAGGAGCCGGGCCCGGAACGTGCCGTGCCGGGCCCCCGCCGAGGCGACGGAGAAGGAGATGTTCGCCTCCGAGAAGTCCAGCAGCAGCCCGGTCAGCGGGAACCATGCCTTGTAGACGGCCTCCTTGGCACTGAACAGCAGCCGGTCCCAGGCGATGCCGGGGGCGGCGGCGCCCAGGCGCCGGATCCGCCCGCGCTCCTCGTGCAGCGACACCGTCTCCAACATGCCCGGGGGCAGGGGCAGAGCGGGCTCCGCGTCGATGCCGAGCGCGGCGGTGCACACCGCCCGCGACACGGCAGCGGCCCGGAATCCGGCGCAGTGCGTCATGCTGCCGACGATCCCCTCCGGCCAGCGCGGCGCGCCCCGCCGGCCCGGCAGCAGGGGAGGCCCGGCGAACCCGAGACGGGCCAGGGCCGTCCGCGCACAATGGCGTACGGTCGTGAACTCGCGGCGGCGGGACTCCACGGCGTGCGCCACCACCGGCTCCTCCTGCGGATGCAGCCTGGCCTGCGGCGGATCGCCGTACACCTCCACCACCTCCGTACTCGGCGGCAGCAACGCGCGGATCACCGCGGCCCACCCTCCGCCGGCAGGATGCGGCGCAGTACGCCGACGGGCCCGGAGCGCCCGCGCCACTCCCTCGGATAGCCCACCGACACCTCCTCGAAGCGCACCCCGTCGTGCCACGTGGTGCGCGGAATGTGCAGGTGCCCGTACACCACCGCCTCCGCCCGGTAGCGCCGGTGCCAGTCGTGGGTCGCCTCGGTGCCGCACCAGGCCGCGAAGTCGGGGTGACGCAGGATCCGGGTGGGCTCGCGCACCAGCGGGAAGTGATTCACCAGGACCGTCCTTGTCTGCGGGGCCAGCGCGTCGAGGCGACGTCGGGTCACCCCGAGCCGGGCCCGGCACCACGCGTCGAGCGTCGGATACGGGTCGGGATGGAGCAGCGCCTCGTCGGCGGCCACCACGCCGTTGGCGAGTGCCCGCGCCAACGCCTGGTGTTTCGTGTGGACGCCCGGCTGCCGGAACGTGTAGTCGTAGAGCAGGAACAGCGGCACCACCGTGACCGGGCCGCCCTCGCCCTGCCACACCGGATAGGGGTCTTCGGGTGTGAGGACTCCCAACTCCCGGCAGAGCCGCACCAGATGGCGGTAGCGTGCCTCTCCGCGCAGGGTGACCGGGTCCAGCCGGTGCGTCCACAACTCGTGGTTGCCCGGCACCCACACCACCTTCGCGAAGCGCTTGCTCAACAGCTCCAGCGCCCAGGCGACGTCCGAGACGATCTCCCCGGTGTCACCGGCGACGATCAGCCAGTCGTCCTCGTGCTCGGGCCGCAGCGTCTCCGCCACGGCGCGGTTGTCCTCGAAGGCGACGTGCAGGTCGCTGATGGCCAGCAGGCTCCCCGCGCCGGTCCCGCCCGTCACGCCCGGACACCGGGCAGCCGCGAACCGACCAGCCGCGCCACGGCCTCCCAGTGCTCGGCGAGGAAGAAATGCCCACCCGCGAAAACCCTCAGCTCGAAGGCGCCGGTGGTGTGCCGACCCCATGCCGCCGCGTCCTCCACGGACGCCTCGGTGTCAGCCTCGCCGGTGAGCGCCACGACGGGACACGACAGCGGTGCCCCCGGTGTGCCCGTGTAGGCGGCCACGGCGCGGTAGTCGGCCCGCAACGCC
Organism: Streptomyces sp. NPDC026417; assembly: GCF_055567695.1. Classification (NCBI taxonomy): domain Bacteria; kingdom Bacillati; phylum Actinomycetota; class Actinomycetes; order Kitasatosporales; family Streptomycetaceae; genus Streptomyces; species Streptomyces sp. NPDC026417. The sequence goes on along the minus strand of NZ_JBVHPY010000027.1, from coordinate 63,849 downwards.
GGCAGGATCAACTCCCGTACATCCGCGTCGTCCAGCAGCTTGGTGCCGGTACCGCCCAGCCGACGGACCTTGTCGAGCAGCGCGGAGTCGTCCCGGAAGGCTTCGGCACCGTGCCGCGGCCGGGACGGTGCCCGGCGGCCGGAGACGAACAGCGCGTCGGGGCCGGCGCCGCCCGCCCGGGACAGCACGGCAGCCGTCTCGTACGCGACGGACGCGCCCATGCTGTGGCCCAGGAAGGCCCAGGGCACGCCGGCCGCCCGGCCACGGTCGGCCAGTTCGTCCGCGATCAGCGCGGCCAACCGGTGCAGATCGTCCACGGCGGGTTCCCGGTGCCGGTCCTGGCGGCCCGGGTACTGCACGGCGAGCACCTCCACATCGGGCGGCAGCGCCGCGGCGAGCGGCTGCCAGTACCCGGCCGCACCGCCCGCGTGCGCGAAACAGACCAGGGTCGCCGCGGGGGTGGCGCCGCCGGGCCGCAACCTGCGCAGCCATCGCGAGTTCGCGCCGGCCCGCACATCCGTTCCGGAAGCCATGTCAGACCGCCAGCGGGAGGTCGAGGTGCCGGTCGGAGGTCAGGATCGCCTGGTGCATCCGACGCAGCGAACGGCAGGGCTCCAGGCCCAGTTCGGCTCGGAGGACACGCTGCGCGGAGCGGTACACCTGGAGCGCCTCGGCCTGCCGCTCCGAGCGGTACAGCACCAGCATCAGCTGCCGGTAGAAGGCCTCCCGCAACGGGTACTGCGCGGTCAGCGAGGACAGCAGGCCGATCACCTCCCGGTGCCGGCCCAGCGCGGTACGGGCGTCCACGAGCAGTTCGAGGCAGGCCAGCCGCTCCTCCTCGACCCAGGTGCTGAACGATCCCAGTGCCGTCCCCTCCGCCGTCCCCGCCAGCACCGGACCGCGTACGAGTGCGAGCGCCCGGTCGAACGCCCCGGCCGCCTCGTCGTGGCGCCCCGCCTGCTGGTGCGCCCGGCCGGAGCGCATCGCGTCCTGGAAATCGTCGACGTCGAGCTCCGCCCCGCCGCGCCGCAGCAGATAGCCGGCGGGTGTGGTGGCGATGGCCTGGCCTTCGGAGTCCCCCGCACAGACGAGGAACTTGCGCAGCTGCGAGATGTAGACGTGGACGGCCGCGGCCGCACGGCGCGGCGGACGCGTCCCCCACAACTCGCTGATCAGCTGGTCCTTGGTGACACTCTGCCCGGCGCTGGTGAGCAGCAGGGCGAGCAGGGTCTCCATCTTGGGGGCACTGAGGGTGAAGTGGTCCTGGCCGTTCGCCACCCGCAGCGGGCCCAGTAGTTCGTAACGCATCGACACCTCGTGCGATAGGGGAGGTCGGTTGCGGTCGCGCTCGATCACAGTCGCTTCCGCTGCGGTGTCCGCGCATCAGTGGAACTACGTACGTGACAACCTTTGGCCAATATCCGCCGTCGCACGCTCCCGACCAGGCCCCTCGAACACCCCTGCCCGCAGCTCCCGTTGAGCGTTCCGCAGCCCGCTTTGGTCTCGCTTAGGCGTGCCCGGGGACGCTTGCCGCATGCGCACCTATCTGGTCCGTCTCCTCCGCGTCGTGTACGAGAGCCTGGTCGCCTTCGGACAGTTGTGGATCCTCCATCCGCCCCCACCGCCGGACGTCCCCGCGGCCCCGGCTCTGACCGGCCCGCCACCGGATCACCCCGAGCGCCTCTGCCCCGAGCTGCCGCTCACCGCCGTCGAGCAGGAGCTGCAGCGCGCGCTGCGGGGCGACGGGGCGCCGGGCCGCACGGGCCGCTGAGTCGCTCTCGGCGTCCGCTCGGCCGATACCTACCGGTCGCCGGCGGGATCGCCGGCCTCCGTGTCGTAGCGTTCACGGGCCCGGTGCACCTCGTCGAAGTGGGACTCCGCCCAGTCCTTCACCGCGGTCAGAAGCAGGCTCAGGCTGAGGCCGAGCGGGGTCAGCTCGTAATCGACCCGGACCGGGACGGACGGGGTGACGGTGCGGGTCAGGATGCCGTCGCGTTCCAGCGAGCGCAGCGTCTGGGTCAGCATCTTGGGACTGACACCGGCGATCTTCCGCCCGAGGTCGCTGTAACGCATCGGACCGGCGGCGAGGGCGCTGACGATCAGGCTGACCCACTTGTCGCTGATGCGGTCCAGGAGCTGATTCGTGGGGCAGCTTCTGAGGAACGCGTCGTAGTCGAGACGCGCCTGCTCGCGCCGTTGTGCCGCCGTTCTGGTCGCCATGGCTCACCTCGGGGAGACGTACGCACTCTCGGGTAACTACTTCCTCCTGGATAGTAACTCTTCCTAGGGTTGCTGTCAGTCGCGGAGAAACCGCGCTGAACAGTCGAAGCCAGGGAGATCCCGTCATGCGTGCTGCAGTGGTGACGTCGTTCGGTGGGCCGGAGGCCGTGCGTGTCGTGGAGGCGGCGGTGCCGGAACCCGGGGCCCGGCAGGTGCGGATCAAGGTCGCGGCGGCGGCCCTGAACCCGGTCGACGCGGGTGTCCGCGAGGGCGTCTTCGGCGGAGCGGGCAAGCCGATAGGCCTGGGCTGGGACGTCGCCGGAACCGTCGACGCGACCGGGGTGGCGACCGCCTGGAGCCCCGGGGACGAGGTGGTGGCGCTGGACTACGGCATGGTCAAGGCCCTGGGGGCGCACGCGGAGTACGTGGTCGTGCCGACGGAGGCGGTGGCCGCGGCGCCCAGGACGGTGGACGCCGTACACGCGGCGACCCTGCCGCTGAACGCGCTGACCGCCGCCCAGGCCCTCGACCGGCTCGACCCGGCCCCCGGTGCCTCGCTGCTGATCACGGGTGCGGCGGGCGCGGTCGGGGGGTACGCCGTGCAGCTCGCCACCCGCCGGGGGGTGTCCGTCACCGCCCTCGCCCGACCGGACGACGAGGAGCTCCTGCGCTCCCTGGGCGCCGCGCGGTTCACCGGCGACGATGTCGAGGCCGGCAGTTTCGACGCCGTACTCGACGCGGCTGTGCTCGGCGAGCCCGCGCTGGGCTGGGTGCGGGACGGGGGTGCCTACGTCGGCGTGATCCCCCAGGCGGCGCCGGCACCGCAGCGGGGCGTGCGGGTGGACACAGTCGAGGTGAGCGCCGACGGGGCCCGCCTGGCGGAGCTGGTCGCGCTGGTGGACGAGGGCGCGCTGACCCTCCGCGTGGCGGAGACCTTCTCCCTGGACGACGCACCCAAGGCACACGCCCGGCTGGCCGAGGGAGGCGTACGCGGGCGCCTCGTGCTGGTGCCCTGACAGAAGCAGGCCCTTCCGGCGGAACGGCCTGCCTCGTGGCCACGTTGCTCTGCCCGTGCGCGCGGCCAGGGAATGCTCGTGACGAGCCTGTGCACGGCTGCCGCGAACGAGTTGCTGCAATGGCGGGTGGCTGGGCAGGGCCCGTCAGCCCCGCTCTCACGCATGAGCGGGGCTGACGGGTAGGTGGCTACGGGCGTCGATGCCGCCCGGTGACCGTCAGGGCAGGGTCCATTTCTGGTTCGGGCCGGTGTGGCAGGTCCACAGGTGGACGGGTGTTCCGTCGTTCCAGGTGCTGCCGGAGGCGTCGAGGCATTTGCCGGACTGGGGGTTGCGTACGGTGCCGTCGGTCCCCGGGTTCCACTTCTGTGCGCCGGTTCCGTTGCAGGTCCACAGTTGGACGCGGGTGCCGTCCGCGGTTCCGCCTCCGGAGACGTCCAGGCATTTGCCCAGTGCCTTGAGGGTGCCGTCTCCCGGCACGGTCCAGGTCTGTGCGGCCGAGCCGTTGCACGTCCACAATTGCGCCCGGGTGCCGTCGGCCGTGCCCGCGTTCTCCACCTGCAGGCACTTGCCGCCGACCCCCTTCACCGCACCCGAACGGGGACCAGGGGGCTGGGTGTCGGCCTGCTTGACACGGATGTTGCGGAAGGCCACTTCGTCGCCGTCACCGTGGTTCTGGATGCCGATGTGCCCCTGCTTCAGGCTCCGGGCCGGGTCGGTGTTGGTGAAGTCGTTGATCTTGCTGCCGTTGAGGAAGACTTCCAGCCGCTCCCCGGTGACGCGCAGCTCGTACGTGTTCCACTGCCCCGGCGGGTTCAGCGCGGCATCGCGCGCGGCGATGTCGGCGGACCGGAACCCGTAGACGGCTCCCGTGGTGCGGTCGACGGAGTCGGTGGCGTCGATCTGCACCTCGTAGCCGTTGTTCACCGCCGACCACGGGTCCGAGGAGGCCGGGAAGCCCAGGAGGACGCCGGAGTTGTCGTCCCCGCTCGCCTTCCAGTCCAGCTTGAGCGAGTAGTCCCCGGTGAACTCCTTGGCGCCGTACCAGAGCATGCCGAGCCCACCGTGGGACGTCAGCGTGCCGTCGGCCAGAGCGAACCCGCCCGGCCCGGCCTGCTGCCAGCCGGTGGTGCCCGAACCGTCGAACAGGGATGTGTAGCCGGTCTCGGGGCGGCAGTCGGCGTGCGTCATCCCGGCGGCCCAGCGGATGCCACCCAGGAGATGGCGCCGGAAGGCGGCCTCGGCGTAGGAATCCTCGGTGTGGCCGCCCCCGGTGTAGAAGGCCCGGCCGCCCCGGTAGTCCTTGCACCACGCGATCGGATGGTCGGCGCCCATCGAGCCGCCCGCATAGCTGGATTCGTCCAGCGAGGCCAACACATGCGCCGTGGTACGGGGGTTGGTGCGGTAGTCGTACCACTCGTCGGTGCGCTTCCAGGTGCTGCCCAGATGGGCGGTCGCGTCGTGCGCCCGGTCCTCGACGTCGACCGTGGCGGACTGCACGGCCGGATGGGACCGGAAGAGGGCACCGGCCAGCCCCTCGTAGAACGGCCAGTCGTACTCCGTGTCGGCCGCGGCGTGGATGCCGACGTATCCGCCGCCGCCCTGGATGTAACTCTCGAAGGCCGTCTGCTGGGCGGCGCCCAGGACGTCCCCGGTCGTCGACAGGAAGACGACCGCCTTGTACTGGCCCAGGTTGCCTGTGGTGAAGACGCCCGGGTCCTCGGTGGCGTCCACGGTGAAGTTGTTCGCCGCGCCGAGCTGCCGGAGTGCCGCCACCCCCTCGTCGATGGAGGAGTGGCGGAAACCCGTGGTCCGGGAGAAGACGAGGACCTTGTAGGCCGGGTCGGCCGCGGCCTTGGCGGTGGCCTCCGCGTGCAGGCCGGTCGAGGCGTCGGCGGCCGTGGCCGGCGACGCGGCGGCCTGCGGGGTGGAACAGAGCGCGGCACCGACGAACAGGCCCAGAGCCGCTTTGAGTTGCGTGCGCATCTGCGTCACCTCCTTTCTAGGGCAGGGTCCATTTCTGGTTGGCTTCGGCGTGGCAGGTCCACAGGTGGACGGGTGTTCCGTCGTTCCAGGTGCTGCCGGAGGCGTCGAGGCATTTGCCGGACTGGGGGTTGCGTACGGTGCCGTCGGTCCCCGGGTTCCACTTCTGTGCGCCGGTTCCGTTGCAGGTCCACAGTTGGACGCGGGTGCCGTCCGCGGTTCCGCCTCCGGAGACGTCCAGGCATTTGCCCAGTGCCTTGAGGGTGCCGTCTCCCGGCACGGTCCAGGTCTGTGCGGCCGAGCCGTTGCAGGTCCACAGCTGGGCCCGGGTGCCGTCGGCCGTGCCCGCGTTCTCCACCTGCAGGCACTTGCCGCCGACCCCCTTCACCGCACCCGAACGGGGACCGCCCGTGGTGGTGAAGGAGAACTCGTCCACGTCGAAGAGGGAGCCGCTGCCCCCCTTGAAGACCAGATAGAGAGTCGTGGAGCCCGCCGGCCGGCTGCCGAGCGTCGCCGTCACGTCCCGGAAGGTCTCCCAGCCGCCCGTCACCGGCACGGTCGCCGTGCCGAGCAGCGTGCCGGTCTTGGACCCGGCGCGCACCTCGATGGTGCCGCCGGCGCCGCCGGAGGAGACACGGGCGGTGAAGGTGTCGGTGTTGCCCAGCACGTACGGCTTGAAGGAGATCCAGTCCCCGTTGTCGATGTACCCGACCGTCTTGCCGCCGTGGGCCGGGGTGTGAGCGGCGACCTCGATGCCCGAGGAGTCGCCGTAGTGTTCGGCCTGCCGGTGGCTGGGCTGGGTGATGTGCTGGTCGTGCGTGGTCAGGGCGGGTTGACCGTTCGCGCCCTTGTCGGTGTATTCCGCGTCGATGACGCCGAAGATGTTGGCGTTGGGGTCGTGTTCGCCGTCGGCCAGCGTCTGGAGGGTGCCGTTGCAGCCGGTCGTCGACGTCTGCGGGTGGCCGTGGCTGTCGTGGCCGATGATGAACGTGACCTTGACCTTCGTGCAGTCGATGGTGCCGTCCTCAGGATCGGTCACCGTCACCTTGAACGGGATCGCGGCCCCGGCGTCGTAGATGGCGCCGTCACCGGGCAGGTCGATGCGCACCGTCGGTGCGGTGTTCCCGACGGTGATCTGTACCGATGCCGTGGCGGTCTTCCCGGTCGTGTCGGTGACCTTCAGCGTCGCCGTGTACTGGCCGTTGGCGGTGTACGTGTGCGACGGGTCGGCTGCGTTGGACGTGGTGCCGTCGCCGAAGTTCCAGGAGTGGGTGAGTGCGTCACCGTCCGCGTCCGAGCTGCCGGCCGAGGAGAAGGTGACGGACAGCGGCGCTTTGCCGGAAGTGACGTTCGCCTTCGCCTGGGCCACCGGGGCATGGCCGCCGGTGACGTGCTCGATGCGGTACAGGGCGCTGTTCGCGTCGCCGTTGAAGTAGCCGGTGCCGTAGTCGAGGACGTAGAGGGCGCCGTCCGGGCCGAAGGCCATGTCCATCACCTGCGTGCCGCTCCAGGGGAAGGAGTTGATGGACTGCACGGTCCCGTCGCCGGCCGCCTCGATGCGTTTGATCCAGCGGCGGCCGAACTCGCCGGCGAAGAAGTCGCCGTCGTACTCCTGCGGGAACTTCACGTCGGACGACGAGTTCGCGTCGTAGCGGTAGACGGGGCCGCCCATCGGCGACTCGGACCCGCTGCCGAACTCCGGCACCGAACCGCCGTCGTAGGGGATCCAGGCGGGCTGGGCGGGGGGCAGGTCGGTCAGTCCGGTGTTGCGGGGCGAAGTATTCTTCGGTGCACCGCAGTTGAACGTGGCGCCGGTCGCTCCGGTGGCGAAGTCGTGGTCCACGTATGCGCTGTTCTTGCCGGTGCAGTACGGCCAGCCGAAGTTTCCCGCCTTGGTGATCCGGTTGAACTCGACCTGCCCGGCGGGACCACGGGACGCGCTGGCTGTGCCCGCGTCGGGCCCGTAGTCGCCGACGTAGACGGTGCCTGTGGCCTTGTCGACACTCATGCGGAAGGGGTTGCGGAAGCCCATCGCGTAGATCTCGGGGCGGGTCTTGGCGGTGCCGGGCGCGAAGAGGTTGCCGGACGGGATCGTGTACGACCCGTCGCTGCTCACCTTGATGCGCAGGATCTTGCCGCGCAGGTCGTTGGTGTTGCCCGCGGAGCGCTGGGCGTCGTAGGCCGGGTTGCGCGAGGAGCGCTCGTCGATGGGGGTGTAGCCGTCCGAGGCGAAGGGGTTGCTGTCGTCGCCGGTTGACAGGTACAGATTGCCCGTCGCGTCGAAGTCGATGTCACCGCCGACGTGGCAGCACAGGCCGCGGGAGGCGGGCACGTCGAGGATCTTCTTCTCGCTTGAGGTGTCCAGGGTGCCGTCGGTCCGCAGGACGAACCGGGAGAGCCGGTTGACGCCGTCGAACGGCGTGAAGTCGGCCGGTGCCCCGTCCGTCGGGGCGTCGCCGCTCGGTGTGCTCAACTTCGGTGCGTAGTAGAGGTAGATGAAGCGGTTGGACGTGAATCCGGGGTCGACGGCGACGCCTTGCAGGCCTTCCTCGTCATGGCTGTACACGGCGAGCGTGCCGGCCACGCTGGTGGTGCCGGCGGCGTCCGTCAGCCGGAGTGTCCCGTCCCGCGACGTGTGCAGCACCGAACGGTTCGGCAGCACCGCAAGGGTCATGGGCTCGCCCGTCTCGGCGACGCCCTTGGCCAGGGTGACCTGCTGGAACTCGTCGGCTGCCGCGGACATGGCCCGACCGCCGGGGTCGGCCGTGTCCGCGGCGGCCGGACTCACCGGCAGGGCGAGGCCGATGGCACACGCCATGGCCGGCAGGAGGAAACGGACACGTCTGTGTCCGCGCGGTCTCGTGCGCACAGAGTTCTCCCAGAGGGGGTGGGGGTGGCGGCAGCCCACAGGGACCGCCGTGAGGGAGTACAGGCGCGCGCCGTCGCGCCGTCGAGCCCCGGTCGGGGAGTTCATGACCGGTTCATTTCAGGGAAGTTAGCGGGGTTGGTTCAAACTCGTAACCCCTTTGGTTCAAGATCTTCGCTCTTTTTCCCATCAGGGGACAAAGTCTCGGACTCCGATGCCAGAAAGGGAAGTTGGGCGTAATCCTTGATCGCTGGGGCGGCGCACTCGACAGCCGCACGCGAACACAACCCACCATTCGGCCAAGTCAAAGCGTTACGCGGCCTCGGCTGCTTCGTGTCCTCACCTGGCTAAGTTCGCAGCAACAATCGATCAACCAGGGGGACCCACATGCGCCGGACTCGAGCTCTCCTCGTCGCCGCGGCGGGGACCGCCCTGCTGGCGGGGTCCGGCCTCGGGTGCGTCCCCGAATCCGGCGTCCAGGGCACTGCCTCGGGTGTCAGGAATTCGGCCCCGGCCCCCTCCGTCAGCGCGGCAACCCCCACACCCCTGCCCGGCGCCACCACCCGCCCTCCGTCGCCCACTCCGGTTGCGCCGTCCGAGCCCGTGACCAAAGCGCCGGCGCCGACGCGACTCGCCATGCAGGTGGCCGCCCCTGACGGCGGTCTCGCGCTGAAACCCGGTGGAGCCGCGGGTGAGTTCACCGTCACGCTGCAGAACGGCAACACCCGCGCATACCGGCATCTGCTGCTCGCCTTCCAGATGGAAGCCCTGCCCGGCACCGCCACTCACCCCGCGTACACGCTCGAATCCTGGGACAGTGCGAACGGGACCTGGCGCGCGGCCACCCTGCGTATCGCCAACGACGCCTTCCCGTACACGCTCTACACGGGCGGCGCCCCGCTGGCCAAGGACGCGACGTCCGCCCACCGCTTCCGTGTCCGTGCCCTCACCGGGGCGCCGCATGGACCGAACCCCATCATGGTCAGCCTGATCGACACGGACGCGGACACCCGCACGCACGTGACCGCGCTGGCCCACACCACGCTGTGAGCCCAGGCAGGCCGAGCGTTCCGGCCACCGAGAGGACCTCATGACACCTCGGTTTGATTTCGCGAGTGCCCTGGACGAGCGGCGCTGGTACGTGGCCAACGAGCTGCTGGCGTTCCTGCTGGAGCTCGCCGCCCTTGCGTGTCTGAGCTGGTGGGGGTTCGCCGTCGATGCCGACAAAGCGCTTCGCATCCTGCTGGGAGTGGGAACGCCCCTGGTGGCGATCGTGCTGTGGTCGTTGTTTGCCGCGCCGAAGGCGCGGCTGAGACCGCGGCTGCCTCTCGTACTGGCCGTCAAAGCGGCGGTACTGGGTGGAGGAGCAGCGGCCCTGTACGGAGTCCGGCATCCTGCCGCCGCCGTCGTGATGGCGGTTGTCGTGGTGATGAACACAGCGGTGGCCGAGATATCTCGCCGCAGACCGGCGGGCCCGCGCAGGAGGTCGGAGGCCGCCACTCCGGCCTCGGACGGCTGAGGCCCGGGACGGCAGCCGGCGCCCCCGGGAATCGCACTCCCTACGCGAGATTACCCAGGGGCGAAGGCCCACCCCGGCCTCTCATGCGGTGGCGCAGCACGCAGGCGCCGAGTGGGTGCCGGCCGGCTCACCGAGCCGCTGGTCGGGGCATCGGCTCCCTTGCACCGGCAGGTTGGTGCGGGCCGAATCCGACGGGTGTCAGGGACCGACAACCCTGTGGGTGGCAGGCAGGGCACTGTCTGCCGGGCCCTTCCGGCGAGAACAGCCGCCAGGCCATACGCGGAGCCCCGCTGTCCGACCTGCCGATCCGTCCTCATGCGATCAGGCTCCGCTACCCTCGCCATCCGCGGCGACCGCGCCTGGCGGAAAAGTGCTGTTACGCGCTCCGGCCACGACACCGGAGTCGGGGCCGTGCCGTCCGCAGCGTGTCGGCCGACACCACGGTTCCCGATTCCCCTCACGGGGCGAAACGCGACGGACAGGAGCTGACATGGCCGGGACGGCACTCCCCAGGACGACGGTCGCCGAGGTGATGGCGGAGCTGGCCGAGATCGAGGACCCGAAGACACGCGAGGTGAACAGGAAGCACGGTGACGATCACGGTGTGAACCTCGGCGAACTGCGAGCGCTCGCGAAACGGTTGAAGACGCAGCAGGACCTGGCTTGTGGACTCTGGGCAACGGAGGACACCGCGGCGAGACTGCTGGCGACGCTGATCTGCCGGCCGAAGGCGTTCGGGCGGGACGAGTTGGACGTCATGGTGCGCGAGGCACGCACACCCAAAGTCCACGACTGGCTCGTGAACCACGTCGTGAAGAAGAGTCCGCACTCCGAGGAGCTGCGACTGGCCTGGTCCGGCGACCCGGATCCCGAGGTCGCGAGTGCCAGCTGGGCGCTGACCGTCGAACGGGTGGCGAAGCAGCCCGAGGGCCTCGACCTCCCAGGACTGCTCGACGTCATCGAGGCGGAGATGAAGGACGCCCCCGATCGGCTGCAGTGGGCGATGAACCACTGCCTGGCCCGGATCGGGATCGAGCACGCCCAGTACCGCGCCCGCGCGATCGACATCGGCGAGCGCCTAGGGGTGCTCAAGGACTACCCGACCTCCCCGGGCTGCACATCCCCGTTCGCGCCGGTCTGGATCACCGAGATGGTGCGCCGCCAGCCCAATCCGTAGACCCGAGCGACAGCTGACCGGCTCGCTCGCCGGGGGGACTTGAAGGAAACAGCTGCCGCTCCGCTCAGTGTGTGTGGAGAGCCCGGCGACTAGGCGGGCGCGCCGAGGTACTGCTCCGACGACAACTCGAAGACCCGTACCCGCCGACCGCCGGCGGGACTGACCGTCTCACGGAACACCCGCATCCCCAGTTTGGTCATGATCCGTTCCGAGGCGTCGTTGCCCACCTGAGTGATGCTGACGAGCCGTTGCAGCCCGCGTTCCTCGAACGCGAACCGTACGGCGGCGGCAGCGGCCTCGGTGGCCAGGCCCCGTCCCCAGTGGGCACGTCCCAGTCGCCAGCCGACCTCGACCGCGGGCAGTACCTCCGGCAGGAAGGCGGGCACCGAAAGGCCTGTGAAGCCGGCCAGCTCGCCGGTGGACCGGATCTCCACGGCGAACAGGCCGAAGCCCTGCGACTCCCACTCGCGCTCCCATGCCTGCATTCCGGCGCGCGTCTGCTGTTCGTCCCGGACGCTGCCGTCCCGGATCCACCGCATGACCTCGGGGTCGGCATTGATGGCAGCCATGGGTGCCACGTCCTCCTCGCGCCAGCGACGCAGGATCAGACGGGGAGTCTCGAGCGTGACCATCCCGTCATTCTGGATCACGAACGGGCTCTGCGTCATCCTCGCCGGGTACCGCCGATGCATGCCCTGGTAGCGCGCCATCAGGTCTTATCGTCGACGCCGATCAAGAGGATGTGTGGGGGTGTGCCGACAGCGGCTCTCGAGTGCTCCCGGAGGCGACGGAGGTGCCGACGGTGGTCAGAGCAGGTCGGCCACCAGCACGGCGATGTGGTCCTCCTTGTTCCTCCCGAAGTTCTCCAGCAGGAAGTCGCAGAGGGCTTCCAGGCCCTCCGGAGCGCCGGTCACCGCGTCGCGGAGTTCAGCCATCGTCACGTCCAGGGAGGCGGTACGTACCTCGATCAGCCCGTCCGTGACGAGCAGCAGGCGGGTGCCCGGAGGCGTGGCCACCACCGAAGGCGGCGGATGGGGCAGCCGCAGTCCCAGCAGAGGACCGTGCGGGCTGTGGAACGCGGCGTCGCCTTCGGGACTGATGAGGAGCGGAGGGATGTGGCCCGCGTTGGCGATGTGAATGCGACGGCCGTCGGGTTCGATGAGGGCCAGACACAGAGTGAGCGTCACCGTGGGCTGGGATCGTGCCAGGAGGGTTTCGAGATGGTGGAGGATCCGCTGCGGGGGGTGCCCCTCAATGGCGTAGGCGCGCAGGGCGTGCCGCACCTCTCCCATGACGGCCGCGGCGCTGAGGGAATGTCCCGCCACGTCACCGATGGCCAGCAGCAGGCCGTCGGCCGTCGGAAGGGCTTCGTAGAAGTCACCGCCGATTTCGACGTTCTCGGACGCAGGCAGGTAGCGGACGGCCATCTCGATGCCGTCGACGGCAGGCAGTTCGGCCGGCAGGAAGGAGCGCTGCAGGGCGAGGGCGAGCGCGTGTTCCTCGTTGTAGGCCCGCAGCGCCTCCACGGCCAGTGCGCAGGCGTGCGTGAACTGCTGGAGGACGTGCTTCTCGTTCGGTCCGGTGATGACGGCGGCGGGCACCGCGAGACAGACTGGCGGACGCCCGCGCTTGGTGCGCGCCACCGCGACCGCGACGTCCTCCACGAGGTGGTCGCCGGGCAGCAGAGTCGTCCACTGACCCGCGGTGAACCGGAGGAGAATCGCTCCGGTTCCGCTCCCGAAATCCTGGTCGACCAGCCGGTCCAGCAGTTCCGGCCTGGCCGGCACGGTCCGGGTGGGAGCGTCCCGCCCGGCGCTCGTGCTGTGCACCGCCTGGCCCTGCGGTGACAGGAAGACCGCGCTGGCCGGGCACGACAGCAGTTCCGCCGCTCCGCCGGTCGCAGCGGAGGCGAAGGAGTGGAAGCCGACGGCACTGTAGACACTCATGGTCGCCCGGTTGAGTGCGAACAGGCGGGTGGCGAGTTGCTCGGCACGGTGCCGGGCGCGCGCGTAGCGGAGCGTCGCCGTGACGGTGGCGAGCAGCTCGTCCGGGTCGATCGGCTGGTCGCAGCGGGCTCGGCGCGGGCCGATGCGGTGATCGGCAGAGACGGCCCGCGCCTCGCCTCGGTTGCAGCAGTGTGCTTCCGTCGTCCTCGCCGGTTCTCGAAGGCCAAGATCCTCGCCGGAAAGACCCCTGAGCGTGGTACCTATAGTCCTCTTGTGTGGTGGATGCAACAAAAGGGCGCAGAGGCTCAAGGTGCCCGCGCCGGACGCCGGCGCGGGCCGGCACGCCGGGGCGGTAGGAGAAACGTGATGGAACCGGACCTTGGTTGACGACATAGCGACGCCGGACGAGTCATCCCTGCAGGTGACGGTCACTCTGGACGGCGGCAGTGAGTGCATAGGGGTGGCACGGCATCTGGCCGTCGACTTCATGGACCGGGCCCGTACCGAGCACCGGCTGCTCGTCTCACGGCGTGCCGTGGACCTTGCCCAGCTGGTGGTCAGCGAGTTGGTGACCAACGCATGCAAGTACGCGCCGGGGCCGGCGACGATGGACTTGCGCATCGCCGACGGCATGCTCGAGGTCGTGGTTCAGGACTCTCTGCCGGCGCTGCCCGCGGCCAGGGCGGCTGATGCCGGCCGTGTGGGTCAACACGGCCTGGAGATCGTGATGGCCGTCGTCCGGCATTTCGAGGTGCAGCCCGCCCCGGACGGCAAACGCATCATCGCCCGACTCGCTCTTGCGGACGAGCCTGAAGGTGCGGGAGTCGAGCAGTGAGAAACGGCCGTGATGCCGCCCGCTCAAGGCTGCCTCGTGGATCCGCCGTCTCGACGACGTAAGACCTTGCCCCGAACGGTCGGCCCGGGCCACGGGACCGTGCCCATCGAGCGGCAGGAGTTCGAGTACGACGAGTGTCGGCGCCCGGGGAGGCGGCCGCGGGTTCACGCGGTCGCCTGGCCCGTTCGGGCCGCCTCCGCTCGCAACGCGCGCGCCCGCTCGGCCGGATCGTAGTTCGGACCGACCCCCTCGATCAGCACCACGTCGCCCTCCACGTGGTCGGTACGCAGACTCAGGATCGCCTGGTAGGCGGGGGAGTCGTACCAGGCGCGGGCCTCGGCCAGGCCGGGGAATTCGATCAGCACCATGTTGCCGGGCCACGTACCTTCCACGACCTCGACCGGCGGACCGTGGATGACGAAGTGGCCGGCGAAGGGGTCGAGGGTCGCCTGGATGCGCTCCAGGTACTCGATGATGTCGGCGTGATTCCGGCGGCTGCGGAGATGGGCGAAACCATAAGCGGGCACGACGGGCTCCCTTGAGTTCCTGGTCTGAGCGATGACCGGAACGTAGCCGAGGGTGATTCCGCGGGGCGATTACCTCGGAGGTAATGGCCGGACCCACGCGCGCAGTCGAGGGTATTTCAAGGTCGCTCGAAAAGGTTCTCTGTCGGGAGCCCACCGGGAAGCATCGTGCTCGTCGATGGGCGTCGCCCTCCGGGCCACGCCTTCCAGTCCTCGTGCGCATCCACAAGGAGTCCCCATGCGTCTTCGTCGTTCCCTGGCTGCCGCGGTTCTCGGAACCGCGCTCGGACTCGGCACCCTGGCCGTACCGGCCCACGCGGCCCAGCCGGTCGGTGACACGCCTCCTCCCGCCACCGCTCCCGTCGGAAACGTCCAGGCCGACGATCCTTCCTACCCCTGGGCCTTCGTCGGCTACTACTACTGGAACGAGGACTGCCTCAAGGCCGGCGAGCGTGGCCAGGAGCTTCGGAAGTGGTCGCGGTACCAGTGCATCAACGGCGGTTGGTTCCCCGGCGACGACTACGAACTGTGGGTCATCTGGAACTGAGCCGCGTCGGCCGGCCGCGGACTCCCTGTGAAGGGACACTCCGCGATCAGGCTTCCACCCATGCGGACAGCCCCGTCCCGCGCGCGGGACGGGGCTGTCCGCACAGTCGCGTCGAGTGGTTCCCGGCCGGCCGGGCGCGGTGTGCGGCCCGCCGTGAGCCTGCGCGACTCTCCCGCTCACCGGCACGGTGGGCGATAGGGGATACCCGTCAGATATCGCCGCCACGCGGCTCGCGTGATCTCCGGACGCGCCTGGTCGCAGGCATGCGCGACGGCGCGATCGAAGTCGAGCGGCAACTGCCGCACCATGCCGTCGTACACGCCGGAGAACAGCGTCCCGCCGTCGGGTGAGTAGCGGAGTACGGAGACGGCGGTGCTGTAGCCGGTCAGCGTCGTCCCGCGCCGGGGGTGACTGGCGTCCGTGACGTTCCACGAGCGGACCGTGCGGTCGTCGCTCCCGGTCGTCACGGTGCGCCCGTCGGGGCTGAAGGCGATGGTGCCCACGACGTCACTGTGCCCGGTGAGTCCCGCGGTCTCGCGGGGCCGCCGGTCGCGAACGGACCACAGCCGTACGGGCGCGTCCCCGCCGCCGGACGTGACGAGGACGTCCTCGCGCGGGCTGAAGGCCACGGCGAAGACACCGAGGTGGTGCGCCCGCCAACGGGCCAGCCGGACCGGCGCGCGCGGTGCGCCGACGTCCCAGAGCTGCGCCGTCTCGTCCTCGCCGCCGGTGGCCAGGGTGCGCCCGTCCCGGCTGAACGCGACACAGCGCACGGTGTCGGTATGGCCCTTGAGCACACTCAGCGGCCTGGGGTGTCGCGGGTTTCCGGTGTCCCACAGGCGCGCGGTGCGGTCGTTGCCGGCGCTCGCCAGGGTTCCGCCGTCGGGGCTGAACGCGAGTGAGCGGATGCTGCCGGTGTGGGCGCCGGTGGCAGACAGGAGCACCGGGCGCCTGGGATCGGCGACATCCCACAGCCGGATCTTTCGGTCCGTGCCCGCGACGGCCAGAAGGTCGCCGCGCGGGCTCATCTCCACGGCGTGGACGGCGGTTTCGTGTTCCGGCAGCGTGGCCAGGAGGCGCGCTCCCGCCGTCCTGCCGACCTCCCAGAGCCGTACGGCTCCGTCACCGCCGCCCGTGACCATCGTCCGGCCGTGCGGCGCGACCGACAGCGAGAGCAGCTCCTCCCGGTTTCCGGACCACGTCGGCATGAGGGTACTGAGCAGGCTGTCCCGCGTGGCGTGGCCCGGCGCGAGGCGATAGGCGACGAGCGCGAGTTGGACCGCCAGGGCACGGTGCCGGCCTGCCAGTTCGGGCGCCTTGGCCGCCGCATTCCCGGCGATGGCGCGGTCGCGCTGCTGGGTCATCTTCTCGTTGGCGCGCATGGCGTACACGGTCATCGCCAGGGTGAGCGTGAGCAGCGCGGCCAGCGCGGCGACGAGCATCCGCATCCGGCGCGCACGGCGCTGGGCGGTCTCGCTCTCGGCTCTTTCCGCATCGGTCCCGGCCCGGAGGAAGGCCCGCTCCCGCCGGGTGAGCTCGATGCTCCCGGAGTCCGCCAGCTGCCGGCCGAGTGCGAGACGTGCGCCTCGGTACAGGACACCGGGATCGCGGTCCAGGGACTCCCACACCGCAGCCGCGTCCGTGAGCCGCCGGTGCTCCCGCAAGGCCTGCCTGCTGCCGGTCAGCCAGCTGCGCAGCCTCGGCCAGCCGCGGATCAGGGCTTCGTGCGTGATCTCCAGCCGCTGCCCGTCGAGGGTGATCAGACGGGACTCCGCGGCCCGCTCCAGAACGATGCGGGTGTCGCCGTCCGGGTCCAGTTCGGAGCGCTCGATCCGGCGCTTGGTGTCCTCCGTGCCCTCGCCCGGCGCCGTGAGACGCAGGAAGATCTGACGGGCGACGACCCGCTGGCGCGCGTCGAGCGCACCGTAGAACGCCTCCGCCGTCTGTGCGAGGGAACCCTCCACCCCGCCGGACGCGCGGAAACCGTCGAGGGTGAGCTGATGACCGCGACGCCGTCGCCAGGTCTCCAGGAGCACATGCGAGAGAAGCGGCAGCACCGCCCCGTGGCCCTGCGCGTGTGCGACGAGATGGGCGAGCAGCCGTCCCTCCACGCGGCAGCCGGCCCGGACGGCGGGTTCGACGATGGCGCGGTGAAGCTCATCGGCGCTCATCGGCCCGACGGTCACCTGGGCGTCGCGCATCGCCTCCACCAGGTCGGCTTGCTCGGCGCAGTGGGCGTAGAAGTCGGCGCGGATCCCCAGGACCACCCGGCAGCGGCTGTTCTCGGCCTGCGCGCAGTGCACCAGCGCGGCGATGAAACGGGTCCGCTCCTCCTGGCTCCGGCAGACGGTGAACAGCTCTTCGAACTGGTCCACGACGAGCACGGTCTCGGCGTCCGGGCCGTCCTCCGCGGCGATCCCGCACAGCGTCCGGTGCAGATTCCGCGGCTCGGCGGTGATGTCCTGGTGGAGCCGTCCCGGCGTGGTCCGTGCGGGTGGGGCGAGCACGATCGCGGCCTCCTCAACCGGGTGCGGGCCCGGCGTGAACAGGAAGACCTTCCGGCCGTCGGCGCGCAGGCGGGGCAGCAGCCCGGCGCGGAGGACCGAGGACTTGCCGGCACCCGACGCCCCGAAGACGGCCACGAACCGCCGCTTCGCCACCCGTGTCGCGAGGTCGTCCACGAGACGTTCCCGGCCGAAGAACCAGGGGGAGTCGTCGGGTTGGAAGGCAGCCAGCCCGGCGTAGGGCGCCCGCTGGAGCGGCTCGGCGTCCTCGTCGTCTCGGTCCGGGCCGTCACGCAGCGCGGACTCCGCGGCCAGTTCCGCGGCCACGGCGTGCCAGCGGTGTTCCCATCGGTCCGGGTCGCCGCCGCAGGCGCGTACATAGGCCAACGTCACGTCCAGGGAGGGGAGTTTGTGCCCGGCCGCGGCGCTCGACAGCGTGGCGACGGAGAAGTGGGCGATCCCCGACAGGCTGCGGTACGAGGGGCCGCCGGCGTCGTGGCGCAACTGGCGCAGCTCCGCGGCGAATCGCACCAGAGCCGCGTTCCCCGGCGGGAGCGGCTGCTCCCTGCGCGGCATAGAACGACCCCCTCACGCTCGATGTCACATGCGACCGCTGTCCGTCACTCCGCACAGTGCCGACCCGATGATGATCCCGCGCCTCCGACGGCGCCGTGCCGGGTGGATCGAGGACGGCTAGATCACGCCGTGGATACGGGACGTGTCCCTCCCTGTTCCACATACCTTGCGCGACGTGAGGAATGAGCGTTTCCCCGCGGATCAGGACCACGTGAACGGGGCCACCGGCTGCCTGTCCCGGACACCTTCCGGACGGCCGTATTCGATCCCGACGCGGTACGGCCATGTCCGTGGCGCCGATGTCCCGGCGGTGCCCGGGACAAGGGTCGCGGCAGCATCCGTACGCGAATGCGACAGCGGCGTGAAGGCACGCGGGTCGCATGGGAGCGCGCGTCCGAGACATTCATATGGACACGTTCCGGTCCGCGAGCGGACGCCCTGTTACCAGCGGCGCGGACAGCCATGGGCAGGTGAGAGAGCACGTCGAGGCACGTGAACCGGCCCCGAGCCGCCCCCGTTGCAGCCGATAGGCCCAACGGGCAGGGCGCTCCCCTTCGGACAGCAGGAAGTCCCGGGAAAGCGACGGCTGCAAATGCGAAGGCTTACGCGTGAATTCACGGCGTCAGGGCCTCGCGGCGGCGGCGTACATGAACGGCAAGTGGCGCGACGGTTATGGGAATTGCGAGTCCGTTACTTTCCACACTCGCCGAGTTGCGGGTGCGGCAGAATACCCGTGGCCTTCCGCGATCCGGTTGCGCACGCAGGGTCCGTGGCTGCGGCCCTGACCTCACCAGGTCGCCCCCCCGTCGTTCCACCTTGGCCGGGAAGCGGCCCCGGCCGCGGTGCCCGGACACGGTACCGCCCGGGTACGACGCGGAACGAACCGGTACCGCCGAGGTGCGCGGGACGTTCGACGCGGGGGACCCCCGGGCGGGCGGCCTCGGCCCTGCCCCGACGGCCGGCGGTTCAGGACGCGAGTACACCCAGCAGTTGTTCGCCGCGCCGGGTCAGCAGGAGCCGTACCTGCTGG
Source organism: Streptomyces sp. NPDC026417 (assembly GCF_055567695.1). Taxonomy (NCBI): domain Bacteria; kingdom Bacillati; phylum Actinomycetota; class Actinomycetes; order Kitasatosporales; family Streptomycetaceae; genus Streptomyces; species Streptomyces sp. NPDC026417. The sequence continues at coordinate 45,109 of NZ_JBVHPY010000027.1, read as the reverse complement.
CCCTGGCGCCTGCGCCGGACGAGTCCGGCCGCCTCCAGCAGCTTGCAGTGATGCGTGGCGGCCCCGGGTGCACAACTCAACCGGGAGCTCACCTCGCCCATGGTCAGCCCTTGGGGTGCAAGGCGCATGACCCGGGCGCGCATGCCGCCGAGAACCGCCTCCAAAGGGTCGAGGGGGCGGTCGGTGGTGGCCGCCCCGGAGGCCAGGTCCCGAAGTCCCGGTACCGGGTAGCCGATCCAGCTCCCGTCCGGTCGGCCGAGAGCGAGCACACCGGCCGTGGTACCGGAGACCAGCGGAACGAGCAGGAGCCGACGGTCGGGCAGCTCCCACACTTCCCGGCTCGTCGCACCCCTCGGCAGGGACAGCCCCTCCCGCGTGCGGCGGATGCGCGGCCCCAGACGCGTGAGGGCGGAGTCCAACGTCCCGGTGACCATGGCGATGCCGATGCGTTCAGCCTCGAGTTCGACCAGGTGACGCGACCTGCGCCACACCGGCACGAAGGCTCCCCACAGGCTCGTCACCGCCGCGATGTAACCGTGCACGAACGGCGTCGGCCTGTCGAGGACGCGCCGCCAGCCGGGTGGGACACCGTCCGGGAAGCGTTCCGTGACCTCGGCGGCCAGTTCCTCCTGCGTGACCGCGGCGATTCGGTCGATTTGCTCGGGAAGGGGACTGGTGTCGAGCGGCACCGGCGACAGGCAGTCCGGCAACCACAGCCCGCGGCGCCCGCACGCGGGGGCCAGCGCTCGTGCCGTCCCGCTCGGGCACGCGGCGAGGGCCGCCGACCGCCACATCGGCGGTACCCCTTGGTCCGCCGCACCGAGTGCGTCGGCCAGCAGGGACAGCACCGTGGGCAGCGGCTGCCGTCCCACGGAAACCCGCAAGTCCTCTGTCGTCCCCAGTCGCAACACGGATCCGTTCATTGCACGATCCCCCGTTCCTGCCGTGCCCCGGCCCTGCGCCACCCGAGCGCGCGAGCCCTCGGTGTCCAGGCGTACCAGGGGAACGTTGTTCAGGATCCTCAGCCGAGCGCCGAACAACGCGACGCGAACAACGTCGGCGCGCCCCGCCGCCGCCGGCTCCGGGACGGAGGCGGTCGCGGCGCCCTCGACGGCACCGGCCCGACCAGCGGTCCTGCCGGTTGTCCATATGACACCGGTCGAGGGCGGAGACCGGAATGACTCCGGGGGTGTGCCGGGTAGAGGCGGACCGGGGGCGCGCTCACGTGCTCCACTACGGTGGCAGGGGGCCGACCGGTGTTACGGATCCACTTCACGGCGGAGGACCTCGCCCGGACACGGGTGGCGGCAACGATCGGTGTGGCAGCGGAGATCTACTACAGCCTGGAACTGCTGAAGGAGAACCGGGACCTGCCGCACTACCGCTCGTGGCGGTCGGCGGTCGTGGGCCGGATGGGAGCCGGGACACGCCCCCTGACGTCCCTGGTTCCCGTCCGCGGTCCCGGGCTCGATCTGCTGGCCCTGACGGGCGATGTGCCCTCGGTGGACCACGCGGTGGACAACCTGCTGCACGCCCCCGTGTCCCGGCTGCGGCGCGAGTTCGCCGGTCTGGACTTCCATCCCCGACACGTGGCGTGGGCAAGGCTGGTGTCCGAGGGTGACCGCGACGCCCGGCGGGAGCTCGCCGAGGCTCTGCGCGCCTGCCATCGGCTGACGGTGGAGCCCTTCTGGCACGAAGGGCGGTCCGAACTGGTGGCGCTGTCCACCCGTTGCGCGAGCCTGATGCTGGAGGGCGGTACCGATCTGCTCCTGCGTTCGGTCTGTGCGCCCCTGGTCCGCTGGCGGCCGCCGGTGCTCGAAGCTCCGTATCCGCGTCCGGTCGAGGTGCACCTGCGCGGCAGGGGGCTGCTCATCACACCCACCATCTTCGCGAAGCACCCCGTGAGCTTCCTGTGGGACCCACTGGACCCCGCTCAGCCACCCCGGCTGACCGTGCCCGCCCTCCGCCGGGCGCTGACCGGTCGTCGACCGGCAGAACCGGACGGTGCCGCCTTGCGCAACCTGGAGTCCCTGATGGGGCGCACGCGAGCCGCCGCACTCCGGCTGACGGCGGAGGGCTGCACCACGACCGAACTGGCACGCCGCCTCGACGTCACGGCTGCGGCGGCCAGTCAGCACGCGACCGCTCTGCGAAACACCGACCTCATCACCACCAGCCGCCGAGGCGGATCGGTGTTGCACCTCATCACCCCGCTCGGGCTGGCCCTGTTGCGGACGGGCACTCTGGCGGAAGCGTGAGTTCAGGGCACGCCGCGGCGGTACTGCGGTGAGCAGCGCCCACATCTCCCGGTGCTGTCGGACACTTCGCGAAAGGCAGGGTCCGCCTGCCTGCCACCACGAGTCCGCCCTCCCCTTTTAAGCCCTGCCTTAAGAGGTGGACCGCCTACGGCCGGCTCGCCCAGGATGCGTGAGCCGCACCCCACTCGTTCCCTCCCGGAGACCGCATGCAGCCTCGCTTCACAGCCGCCGTCGACGCCGTCGCGCCGACCTTCGGCGCCCAGGCGGGCGGGGCGCCGATCGGGCGTAGGGACGCCACGCGCATCGGGTTCGGAACCGGGGCTCGACGGCATCCGACCGGGCCCGCGACTTCACCGCGCGGCGCCCACCGCCACCCGCAGCACACCGACTGAAGGAGAGACCATGCCCGTATCGAAGTTCCGGACAGTGACCACCAGCATGGCCATGGCAGCGGGGCTCGCTCTCGCGGCCCTGACCGCGCCCGTGGCGTCGGCAGCACCGTCCACGGGGAGCGCAACCGGCTACGACCGGTGCGCCAGCCCCAACTTCTGCCTGTTCGAGAACATCGACGGCCAGGGGCGTGTCATCGGCCTGCAAGGGCAACGCGGCACACTTCCCCTCGACTTCGACAACATCACCTCGTCCATCCGGAACCGCAGCGGCCGGATCTGGTCCGTCTACACGGGGACCAACTTCACCGGGCGATGCCTGCCCGTCTCCGCCACCTATACGGGGAACGTCACCCAGTACAGCTTGAACGACCAGATCAGCTCCGCGCGACCCGGCCCCTGCCCGGCCTGACCCTCACCTCCGAGCGCCTGGTCCAGCTCCCCCACCGGAGCTGAACCAGGCGCTCGCAGCGCGGAGTTCGACTCGACGCTCACGAGTGACCTGCGGCCTGGACCTGGGTGCCTTCGGCGTCGGGATGCGGCGCGAGGGCGGGGGGCGCGGGCGGCGACCGCGGTGCGGATGCCGCGCTCCACGATCAGGCCGTGCGTCAGCAGGGTCGCCGGCACACCGGCGAGACGCATGAAGTTCTTGCGATGTGTGCCGAAGCCTCTGGAACGCTCTCACCCTGGTTTGCCGAATGGGAGAAGCGGACCGGACGTCTCAGCGACCGACGTCTCGCCGAAGCGGTGGAGAAGTGGGAGTACAGGCTCCTCGGAGACAGCCTCCCGTGGTACATGGACTGGTAAGAGAACTACGAGCAGGAGATGCGCACCCGACTCACGGCCTGGAAGCATTGAGAGGCGTCGTGTTCGTGGTCAGCGAGGTCAGGAGAGGGGGACGGGTGCGGAGACTCTTCGTCCTGTGCCGGAACAGAACCCGCGTTGCTGCTTCCGTGGCTCTGTTGCTCGGCGTCGGCGTGGGCTTGATGTACGCCGCAGCCAGGTTCGGCACTCTCGGATCGGCCGATGCCACGGCTGTTCTGCTGGCGCCCTACCTCTTCGTCCACTATCTGGTGTGGCGGTTCAGACTCAGCCCCGGCATCGGGGCCGGCCCGGAGGGCCTGGTGGTGAGGAACGAGTACCGGGAACACTCAATTCCGTGGTCCGAGATCAGTGATGTTGCCTGGGGGAGGGGCGTCGCGGGCCGAGTCCTGCGCGTGCGTGCGCACGGCAGCACGATCGAATCCGCCGCCTTCACGGGGATCTTCGTCGCTGAGGCGGAGCGACGCAGGATCCTGGCATATATCGCGGAGGCCCGGCGAAGGCCAGGGGACGGGGAAGGCAACTACCGCGTGCGCACGGTCTTCGGTGTGGCGGAGGTCTTGTGCCTCGGAGGGTTCGTGTCCGCACTGATCGCCGCGACGAACTGACCCGGTCGCGGGCGGCCTGCACGGGAGGTTCGGGACAATGCCTGGACGGCATTCCGGGCACACGCGGACCTGGTCGACATGCGCGCCCTGGCTGACCTGACCCGCGCGACGAAACGGGAGACCCCCGCATGACCGACCGCTATCCGTATCGAATAGTGACCGCAAAGGAAGAGAGGACGCTGATCTGGCTTCCCGGGAAAGGTGATGCCCCCGATGAGCTCGCCGTCGACCACCTCGGCAGACTCCTCGCCTTTCGTGACCGCAAGAGCCTGCAGGACTACTGCGATCGCAAAGGCTGGGAGCTCACTTCTGAGGGCGAGGCCACTCTCGATCTGGCCGCCGTCCATGGGTGGTTGGCGCGGTTCGACCTTGGCTCGGTGCCGGCAGGCCTGGTGCTGGAGACATGGAACTTCCTGGAAGACCTCTCCCGGAGCCTCGAGGCCGTCGAACTCCTTCCTGCCCAAGGATCAACCCACGACAGCGCCTACGAAAAGATCTTCGGCGGTGAAGCTCTCGAACCGATCGCTCACGAGGGAGCCTGGACGGACGAGGAGACTGCGGCCGTGCGTGAACTCCTCCGCGCGGGGCTGGATCTTTGGGAGGAAGCCGTGCGCGGGTCGAGCGCTGGATCACCAGGTTCCGCGCATGAGGAATCGAAGGCAGGCTGATTTCGAGGACTGTCTGCATTCGTGCCTGGCAATCGAGGTGCTTCTTCGCGGAGTTGTAGGGTTGTGCGGCTTCGGCATGACCTGGAACACGCTGGGGGAGTGGCGCACAAGGAGGGGAGCGCAGACTAGTTTCCGGCTGGTGGATGCCAGAGCCCCATCCGTTGAAGGCGGCGCTGTCGGGCACGTTCGCCCAGGGCCGTCAGTCCGAAAACGAGGCTGAAGCCAAGCCAGCCAACGACAAGCGGTATTGCATCACCGACAGTGTGCAGACTGTCCAGGTTACCGAGTGTCAGAATTGCTGTTACGAGGGTTGCCGTCCCAGCAGCCACAGCGAGTGGGCGGCGCGCAGCAATCTGTTGCAAGCGAGAGGGCGCTTCGAGACCACCAAGAGCCCGCTCCATGCGCCAGTAGGCGCGAGCGCAACCTCGCCATGTCTGTTCGACCCGAGACCGCACGGTTGTCATGGGCGGAGCGTACCGAAGTGCGTTCAAGTCCGAAGCCCGGCAGCGTGGTTGGCGCCCCAATCGTCCTCTGAAGAGTCCCACCGGGACGATTCCCGTAGCCGGAAGCCTCGGAACCATCCGTTCGCGAGGCGGGCCACCCACCCGTCGTCTGCCGTGCCACCACGGTGCACAATGGGCTGCTCGGGTCGCAGTTGCAGCTCGGGTCAACGGGAGACTCATGGGGCACCGCTCTGAGCGGGTGAACGGCGAGGGATCAACGTCCTCTCGGTACACCCGGGACGTACGGGAAGACCGCCGCTCTGTGCGTGAGGCGCTGCGCTCAGATCTGCCTGCCGCTCACTGGGGCTTGGGCGTGACCGTCATCGTCTTGATCGTGATCGCGGGCCTTTCGGGTCCCGCATGGCCTCTGATCGTCGCTGGGGCGTTCACGGCCTGGTTCCTTCTTGTGCTGACAGTGATTCACATCGGCGGTAGGCGTGGCCGGGACGCCGTCAAGCGGGCCTACGTTGCGACGTTCGGCTGGGCCGACTGGATCTGAGACACGGCGGGCCCGCAGCGGCACCTCGATCCACGATCTCGCTCCGCGGCTTCACCGTGGGTCTTGACCGACGCAGGCCCTCCAGGCGGCGTGGACCGGGGGTGTCACGCGACCGACGTCGCCACCGCAGCCGTCGAAGGCGCAGTGAACCGCGCGAACAACGCCACGATCCTGGCCGCTGATCTCCCCGCAGACCGCGGGGGTCGGTTGGCACCTGCCGGTTCCGAAACGGTGGCCCGCCGGCCTCACGGGTGGCGGGCAGCCGCACCTGCCTTGCGCTGACGGCGGGGTGCTGCTGCGTCCCTGATCTCCTCGGTGGCCACCTGGAAGGCAGGGGTGGCCCGAGCGAAGTAGTCGAAGAGAACGGCGCGTTGGTCCGGCGTGTATCGACTGAGGACTTCGGCGATCCGACGCCGGGCAGGCCCGACCACGCTCTCAATGCGGCCGAGGGAGTCTGCCACCGGCGCGACGATGACCTTGCGCCGATCGTTCGGATCGGCAGCCCGGCGGACGAATCCGGCTCGCTCCAGGCGGTCGATCAGGCGAGTGGTCGCCCCGGTGGTGAGACCGGTACGGGCGGCGAGTTCTCCCGAGGCGAGCGTTCCCTCCAACGTGATCTGGCTGAGCGCGTACCACTCGGAGGCGCTGAGCCCCACCGCTTCCGCCCCGGCCATGCCGTGGAGTCCCACGGCGTCGAGGTATTGCCGGAAGACCACGTGCTCGTCCGCGTGCGTCGGTTCTGCCATGCCCCTGGCTGCCCCTTGTCCATATAGCTGCACGTGTGCAGATAATGTTGACGTGCAATATCTGCATTAGTGTAGCTACTGGGAGGATGTCATGCCCCACACGGACGACCGGAGTGCCGTCACGGCGGTGATCGCCTCACTCATCGACGCCTGGCGACGCCATGACGCGGACAGGTACGGTGCACACTTCACGCAGGACGCCACCTACGTCACTTTCGTCGGCACGCACTACCAGGGGCGTCGCGACATCATCGACAGCCACCGGACGCTGTTCGCCAGATTCCTCAAGGGCACACAGCTCGCGGACGAGATCCTGGACGTCCGCTTCTACGGTCCGGACACCGCCGTCGTCACCGGCCGTGGCGACAGCTACAGGGGCAGCAGGCCGAAGAAACTGACGAAGGTCCAGACCTACACCCTGGTCCGGGAGCAGGACGGTCACTGGCGCATCGCGGCCTTCCACAACACCAAGCGCAAGCCGCTCATGGAGGCCATCTCCTTCAAGGCCGCCCCCACTCTCGTACCGGCATCCCGGAAGTGACCGGTGAAGCAGCAGCAAGACCGAAGAAGGGCCGGGCCCTCCGGGGTCACGCCGGTATCCGGTGCGCCTACGGCCGGGCGCACGTATCGAGGGTCACCATGAACATCTAATCGCGTGAGAGATCCGCCGACGACTCGCTCCTCCGCGGACTTCCTTCTACGACGACAGGACTAGTGATGACCGAAGCGCACGGCTCGACGTCCCCCCGTGACATCTTCTTCGTCTCCAACAACGTGGACGAGATCGGAGGCGTCACCAGCTGGGTGCATCAGATGGCTCGCCTGTTCGTGCAGCGGGGCCACGCCGTGCAGGTCATCGGAGTCGTTCCCGCTCCCGAGGATCAGCGCGTGGACCTGGGTGCCGGCCTGCCGTACGCCACCGCCACGCTGTACGACGTCCACCCGACCCCTCCCGCGCCCCGGCGCAGGTTGGCGCGCACACTCGATCTGGCCGAGCGGCGGCGCGGGGCTGCACGGGCCGCGGGTATGCGGGAGCAGGCGGCCAAGCTCACCTCGCTGTTCCGCGCGGCGCGGCCGGGAGCGGTGATCGTCGTCACGCAGGTCTGGGCCATGGAGTGGGTCGCGCTCGCCGACACGTGCGGGCTGCCGGTCGTCGGCATGACGCACGAGTCGTTCGAGACCTGCCGCAGATCCTCCCGGTTCCACCGGGTCAAACGGTTCTACCGTGACGTGGACCGGCTGCTCGCACTCACCCGCGAGGATGCCGACCTGTGGATTCGCCAGGGCATGAACAACGTGGGCTGCATGCCGAACCCCCTGCCGTTCTTCCCTGACGTCCCGTCCCCGCGGACCGAGAAGCGCGTGGTCAGCATCGGTCGGCTCCACGAGGAGAAGGGCGTGGACCTGCTCCTCGACTCCTGGGCCGACATCGCCCCGGACCACCCCTCCTGGACGCTTGCGGTCTATGGCGCAGGTCCGGAGGAGGGGGCCCTGAAGAAGCAGGCGGCGCACCTGGGGATCACCGATTCGGTGGAGTGGAAGGGCCGTACCGGTGATGTGCCCGGGGCGCTGCGCGAAAGCGCGGTCTTCGCGCTTCCCTCGCGGGGGGAGGGTTTTCCGCTGGCGCCCATGGAAGCGATGGCCACGGCCGTGCCGTGCGTGGCCTTCGACGTGAGTCCCGGAGTGCGGGAGATCATTACGGACGGCGAGGACGGCTTGATCGCCCCGGCGGGGAACACCCGGGCGTTCGCGCAGCACCTCGACAGGCTGATCTGCGACCAGGACCTGCGAGACCGAATGGGCGAGCGGGCGCGACAGAGCGTTCAACGGTTCTCCCCGCAGGAAGTGGTGAACCGTTGGGAGTCCCTCTTCGCCCTGCTGTACTCCTAGTCAGCCGGCCGCCACGTCTCCCCGTCGCCACCCCGCGGCGGGGGTGACGCGTTGCTCGGCATCGGTGGTGTCGCGGCCATCGTGTGCCGAGGGTGAACCGGACCGGGGTGATGTCCCGGGGGAGTCGGTGGGGGCGGGCGGCCGGTTCGCGGCGTTCCGGTGCTGGTCCTGATCCTGCTCCACGGCCCGGCGGGCGCTGCGGCGGGTGACTGCTCCTGCCGTGATCAGGATCAGTGCGAGGGTGCCGGCCGCCGCGGGCCAGTACACGTAGCGGTAGTTGGCCTGGGGTGCGGTCGGCAGGTAGCACGCGATGTACAGCACGGAACTCAGTCCGAGGAGCCGCAGTTCTCTGGACCAGGGTCCCGGCCACCGCCGGCGGAACGTCAGTGCCAGGGCGACGAGCAGCCAGAACCATGCCTGGAAGAGCCACGGCACGTCGCGGGCGAAGCCCGTCACGTAGGACCTCATGGCGGCGTCGAGCGCCGGATTCACCCGGACGTTTCCAGGTGTGCCCTGGAAGGTGCCGCCCGCGTAGCGCAGATTGCCCTCGAACAGCAGGCGGGCGAAGGTCCGGGTGCGGTACCCGGCGTAAGCGGACGCGTGCCGGGGAATCTGCTGCACCCACATCTTCACCAGGACATTCGCCTGGTCGGCCGTGAAGTGCGGGCCGATGGCGTCCCGGTAGCCGGGGGAGTGCGGATAGCACGTGAAGTACGCGTCCCACAGGATGTTCCTCGTCCGGCAGTTCTGCGCGGTGGCGACGAGTTCGTCGCGGAACGCGGGCGAGGCACCGGCCTGCTCGGCGGCGGACCGTACCTCTGGCGGGGTGAGCACGTGGACCAGGTCGTCCAGGGGGATCTGTGCGTACTGGCGGACGGCGAGCGGGTGGGTGGCGGAGGAGACCGTCACGCTGCCGACCGCGGTGAGGGCGGCCACGGAACCGACGGCGATCAGCCATCGACGCCTGCCGGGCACGGGCCACAGAGCGAGTACGAGCATCGGAAGGAGGGGCACGGCGGCGACGAAGGCGTTCTTCCGGACCAGGATCGCGTACGCCATGAAGAGCAGGCCCAACATCAGCAGGGCCCAGCGTGCCCGGCCGTGTCCCGGTGGCAGCTCACGCGCGATGAGGGCGATCGCGCACACGGCGAGCAACGCGTAGGCCATGTGGACGTCCTTCCACACCACCCCGGTGAAGTTGGCGATGTGAGGTGCGAGACCGAACCCGAGCATGAGCAGGGACAGCGGGCGGCTTCTGGTCCGCCTCCACAGGGCGACGGACAGCACCCACACGGTCGCCCACAGCACGGCGGTCTGCAGGGCCGCCATCGCCGCGAGAGTACCGGTGGTGTGGATGAGGACGCGCCAGAGCAGAGCCATGACCGGCGGATGCCAGTTGGTCACGGGCCGGGTGCTTTCTGCCTGGAGAAGCTGTTCGACGCTGTCGGCGGTGAGGAATCCGGGATGGAAGACCGTGCTGACGAGGTAGCCGCAGCCCGCGGCCGCCAGGGCCAGGAACCCTGGCCAGAACCTGTCGTCCCGCCACCCACCCGTGTCGCGGGGACCGGGATCGCCCGGATTCACCGAGGGCCCGTCGGAAGGGTCCTCCCGCGACGGCGTGAAGACGAGTCCTCGGTAGACGGTGAAGCGGACGAAGGTAGCCGCCGCCCATCCCATCAGGCGGGCCACATTGTCACTCAAGGCCGTGGAGTGGCCGAGCAGTTGATGAGACACGTACAGCGGGGCGGCAGTGATCGCGAGTCCCACCAGGTTGACCCCGATGAACCAGGCCACCTCACGCGGGCTGATCGGCCCCTTGCGGTCGCGGTAGGTCCAATGGCGATTCCCGAACCAACTCACCAGCATGGCGAGCACGGTGGCGACGGCCGAGGCGCTCACCGGAGCGGCATGCAGCGGCCCCTCACCCGGTGGGCCGAACGCGAGCAGATTGAAACTCGCCGTCTCCACCACGAACGCGAGCGCGCCCACGGTGCCGAAGGCCGCGACCTCGCGCCAGATGGTCCGCATCCATGCGGGTGAACGTCGAATCCAAGCCGTCGGCTCCAGCATGACGCCGAAGGTAACGTATGCCGCAAAAGCTACCAAATCCGACTGCCGGTCGTGAGGGAAGCGGCGACCGGCACCAGGGGCGACACGGAGGCCGAGGAAAGACCATGAATCCCACCGTTGCGTGCGTCGTGCCCTGTTACAACGAGGAGGCGGCCGTCGGGAAGGTCGTGCGCGACCTACGCGCTTCGCTCCCCGAGGCGATCATCTACGTCTACGACAACGCCTCCACCGACAACACCGTCGCCGAGGCTCACGCGGCCGGCGCGGTCGTGCGGTCCGAGCCGCGCAAGGGCAAGGGCAACGTCATCCGTCGCGCCTTCGCCGATGTCGAGGCCGACGCGCTCCTCATCATCGACGGAGACGACACCTACGACGCCTCCCGGGCCCGCGAAATGGTCGACCTGCTCTTCGAAGGCCCCTACGACCAGGTCGTCGGCGCCCGCCGCGAGAGCGTCGAGACCGCCTACCGGGCAGGTCACGCGGTCGGCAACAAGATGCTCACGGGTGCCGTGCGGACCCTTTTCGGCAACGACGTCACCGACATGCTCAGCGGCTACCGTGTCTTCTCCCGCCGCTACATCAAGTCCTTCCCCGCTCTCTCCCGCGAGTTCGAGACCGAGACCGAGATGACGGTCCACGCACTCAGCCTGCGGCTTCCCACCGTCGAGTTGGAGGTGGGCTTCAAGGACCGTCCCGCGGGCAGCACCAGCAAACTCCGCACCTATCGCGACGGTTGGCGCATTCTGAAGCTCATCCTGGGGCTGGCCCGCAGGCAGCGGCCGTCCCAGTTCCACGCCGTCATCGCCGGCGTGCTCACCGTCGTCGCGTTCGCTCTGGGCCTGCCCGTCGTCGTCGAGTTCACCCGGACCGGCACCGTGCCGCGACTGCCCACCGCCGTGCTCGCCGCCTCCATCATGATCATCGCGGTCCTGGTCCTGCTCGTCGGCTACATCCTGGAATCGTTCAAACACATGCGCCAGGAACAGGCCAGCCTCGTCCACCTCGGATACTCCGCCCCCTCCCGCAGCGCGGACTTCGTACCCGTGACCCTCGCCGACACCACCCACAGCCGAGTCATCCGTCCCTGACGTACCGTGCCGTCCGGCTCCGGCACGCCGCCGTCCGCAGTGATCCACCCGACCCGCACCGGGTGAGCCGTGTCTCACCCCGGCGGCGTTGCTATGCAACGAGGTGCATAGGAGGATCGTGCGCATGGCGCTCGAACACGCGATCCTCGTCTCCCTGCTGGAGAAGCCGGGCTCCGGTTATGAGCTGGCCCGGCGGTTCGAGCGGTCCATCGGCTACTTCTGGACCGCCACCCACCAGCAGATCTACCGCGTGCTCAAGCGCATGGAGAGCGACGGCTGGATCGACGTCCGGGACATCCCGCAGTACGGGCGACCGGACAAGAAGGAGTACTCCGTCACCGAGCCCGGACGGGACGCGCTGTCCGCGTGGCTGCACGAACCGACCGAGCCCGAGAGCGTGCGACACGACCTCGCGGTGAAGGTCCGCGGCGCCGCCTTCGACGATCCGGCCGCCCTGATCGGTGAGGTCGAGCGGCACCGCCAGACACACGCGGACCGCCTGGCCCACTACCTCGCGGGCGAGGCCCGCGACTTCGGGGACCCCCCGCCGGACGGCACGCCCGACGCAGAACGCGAGCTCCAGCACGTGGTACTGCGCGGCGGCGTCGCGTACGAGCGGATGATGATCGCCTGGCTCGACGACGTCCTCGCCACCCTCGCCGGCTTCGAGACCGGTCGCTGACCTGCCCAGCAGACCCCCGGGCCCCGTGCCCCAACCCACCCCCAACCCTCCCAGCCGAAAGGCGGCACCCATGGCCGACGCCCTGCTCTTCAACCCGCGGACGTACGACCCCGCGCACTTCGACCCGGAGACCCGCCGGCTGCTGCGCGCCACCGTCGACTGGTTCGAGGACCGGGGCAAGCGCCGGCTGATCGAGGACTACCGGACCCGCGCCTGGCTGGGCGACTTCCTCGCCTTCGCCGCCAAGGAGGGACTCTTCGCGACCTTCCTCACCCCCGCCTCCGCCGCCGCGGAGACCGAGAGCGACAAGCGCTGGGACACCGCCCGCATCGCCGCCCTCAACGAGATACTCGGGTTCTACGGCCTCGACTACTGGTACGCGTGGCAGGTCACCATCCTCGGCCTCGGCCCCGTCTGGCAGAGCGACAACGCCGCCGCCCGTGCCCGCGCCGCGGAACTGCTCGCCCAGGGCGAGGTGTTCGCCTTCGGCCTGTCCGAGAAGGCCCACGGAGCCGACATCTACTCCACCGACATGCTCCTGGAGCCCGACGGCACCGGCGGCTTCCGGGCCACCGGCTCCAAGTACTACATCGGCAACGGAAACGCCGCCGGGCTCGTCTCCGTCTTCGGCCGGCGCACCGACGTCGAGGGCCCGGACGGTTACGTCTTCTTCGCCGCCGACAGCCGCCACCCGGCCTACCACCTGGTCAAGAACGTCGTCGACTCGTCGAAGTACGTCAGCGAGTTCCGCCTCGACGACTACCCCGTGGCCCCCGAGGACGTCCTGCACACCGGCCGCGCCGCCTTCGACGCCGCCCTCAACACGGTCAACGTGGGCAAGTTCAACCTGTGCACCGCCTCGATCGGCATCTGCGAGCACGCGATGTACGAGGCCGTCACGCACGCGCAGAACCGCATCCTCTACGGCCGCCCCGTCACCGCCTTCCCGCACGTGCGGCGCGAGTTGACCGACGCGTACGTCCGGCTCGTCGGCATGAAGCTGTTCAGCGACCGCGCCGTCGACTACTTCCGCACCGCGGGCCCCGACGACCGCCGCTACCTCCTCTTCAACCCGATGACGAAGATGAAGGTGACCACCGAGGGCGAAAAGGTCATCGACCTGATGTGGGACGTCATCGCCGCCAAGGGCTTCGAGAAGGACAACTACTTCGCCCAGGCCGCCGTCGAGATCCGCGGCCTGCCGAAGCTGGAAGGCACCGTTCACGTCAACCTGGCGCTGATCCTCAAGTTCATGCGCAACCATCTGCTCGACCCGGCCCCGTACGAGCCCGTCCCGACCCGCCTCGACGCGGCCGACGACGCCTTCCTCTTCCGGCAGGGCCCTGCGCGCGGCCTCGGCTCGGTGCGCTTCCACGACTGGCGCCCGGCCTTCGACGCCTACGCCCACCTCTCCAATGTGGCCCGGTTCCGCGAACAGGCCGACGCGCTCTGCGACTTCGTACGCACGGCCGCTCCCGGCGAGGAGCAGAGCCGGGACCTCGACCTGCTCCTCGCCGTCGGGCAGCTCTTCGCGCTCGTCGTGCACGGACAGCTGGTCCTGGAGCAGGCTGCGGCGGCGGGTCTCGACGAGGATGTGCTCGACGAGCTGTTCGCCGTCCTCGTGCGGGACTTCTCCGCGCACGCCGTCGAGCTGCACGGCAAGGACTCCGCAACCGAGGAGCAGCAGCACTGGGCACTCGGCGCGGTCCGGCGCCCGGTCGTCGACGCGTCGCGTTCGGAGCGGGTCTGGCAGCGCGTCGAGGCGCTGTCGGGAACGTACGAGATGAAGCCCTGAGGCCCGGCGCGGCCACGGGCCGCCCGGCGGAGCACTGCGCCCGCCACCGGTCGTAGTCCGTCACGGCCGGCGCTCTCCGCCGGGCGGGTGCCCCCCGGGGCCCGGCACGCGCCGGGCCCCGGGCCGCTCGTCAGGTGGCGGCCTCCGCCTCCGGGAAGTCACCGCCGTCCCACCACTTGAGTTGGCGCTGGAAACGGCGGCAGCCCACCCTGGTGCAGCGGTGGAAGGCGGACGGGTCGTCCACCTCCAGGATCCGGCGCACGTGCGCCTCCTCGTCCTTGGTGAGCTTGCGGAACCGCTGCAGCGGCCCTCCGCAGTTCGGGCAGCGCACGTCCACGGCGACACCTCCGTGTGGAACCGGTCCGGGGGAGAGAACAGGGGCGGGGGCCGGAAGCGTCCGGGCGCCGGACGACGGCCCCGCGCGCGCATGCGCTCCCGGGCTGGGCCCACGGTCCCGAACTCCGCCGCGCCGCGTCGCCCCTTTCACCTCAAGCGCCCCCTCGGGGGAGCCGGCCGTCGAGGAGGTCCGGGCCGACCGGCCCGGCACAGACCGGCGACGCCGAGTCCGAGACCCGCGTCGGCGAATGCCGCTTCGATGCTTCCGGGCACGGTCCTGTCACCAGGGGAAGGCTCCGGACCCCCGGAAGGAGACCATGAACCAGATCACCAGAGGCATGAGGACAAGAAGAACGAACCCGGCAAGGACCTTCGCCCATGCCGCTGACTTGCCGGGTCCCGCGGTCGCCATGATCGCTCCGAGTGGGTGCCTGGGCATGGCCGACTGCCGACGCCTCCCCGATGGTAGCCCGTGCAATTGCGTTGGCGGGGGCCGCAGTTCAGCGGTTCAGTAGGACCAGCGCCAGGCGCCCGATCGGTAGCGGCACGTGATGCCGGTGCCGGAGGCGTTCGTGGTGCTCGCACCGTGGTCGCTGTTCCGGCAGTACTGCCCGGCCTGGTAGCAGTTGCCGGAGTTGGAAGTGATGGAGCACGTGCCCGTTCTGCCGGCGTCGCCCCCACTGCTGGACGTCGAGGACGTGCCGCCGCTCGTGCTGCCCGCAGGACGGGAGGTCTTGGTGACGGTGACGGTCGGTGCCGGCTCGGCCTTGGCCGTCTTGGTGACGGTGACGGCGGGTTCGGGTGCTGCGGTCACGGATCGCGTCGCCGTGACGGTCGCTCTGGGCACTGCGGCTGCGTTCGCGGTGTCCGGATTCTCGCCGGCGGCACCGAACATGCCGCCGAGCAGCAGGAGTCCGGCGCCGGAGGCCCATACGCGCTTGCGCTTGCGCAGCGGCCGGGAGTCCGGGCGGTTGGGTGGCGCCGAGGGCGGTACGGGGCTGGACGGGCCGTACGGGTTGCTCATGATCCCCCCTGGGATGCGGTGACTGCAGGGCCGCCAGGCCCGCCGGCCTGTGTCCGGCGGCCCCCCTCGCGGCTCAGCGGCTCTCAGTGTCCCTGCCGGCGCGGAACGTCACACGCGTATCGAGAGGATGCGTGCCGGGCACGCACGAGACCCCGGGGTATGTACCAGGACGTCCCGGGGTCTCTCTGTGTGGGTTGTGCGGTTCAACGGGTTGCCAACAGTGCGGGACGTAAACGCCGGGCACCGGCGGACGAGGTACCGCGCTCGACCGGAACCGGCGCCCCGCCTGCAGCCGGGCCGCTTCGTCGGCCCGGCAGACGCAGCGGACCGGCGTCCCGTCGGCCGCCGCTCCTGGAAGAGCAGGCGCCGAGGGGGCAGGGCGGCGCCCACCGCCATGCTCAGGCGGTGGCGCCGGGGATGCGGTCGATGATGCCGGCGAGGTCCACGTCGGTGGGGAGGGTACCGAAGGCCAGGCCGCGGTCCCCGGCGAGCCGGGTGGCGCAGAAGGCGTCGGCCACCGTGCCCGGTGCGTACCGGACCAACAGGGACCCCTGCAGCACCAGGGCCATTCGTTCGACCAGGCTGCGGGCGCGCAGTTCGATGTCGGCGCTGGGCACGAGTCGGCCGCGCAGTTCGCGCCAGGACTCGTCGAGTCGGCGGTCGGCTCCCAGCGCCGATTCGATCTCGCTGCGGTAGGCCTCCAGGGAATCCGGTTCACGGATGATTGCACGCAGCACATCGAGGGCGTTGACGTTGCCGGAGCCTTCCCAGATTCCGTTGAGCGGTGCGTCGCGGTAGAGCCGGGGCATGCCCGAAGCCTCGTCGTAGCCGTTGCCGCCGAGGCACTCGACCGCTTCGGCGACCATGGTCGGATGCCGCTTGCACACCCAGTACTTGCCGACAGCGGTGGCCAGTCGCAGGAAGGCCCGCTCCTGGTCGTTGCCGTGCTGCGCGCGGTCGGCCGCGCCGGCGACACGCAGTGCCAAGGTCGTGGCGGCCTCGGACTCGAGGGCCAAGTCGGCGATCACATTGCGCATCAGCGGCTGGTCGATCAGGGTGGCACCGAAAGCCGAGCGGTGCCGGACATGATGGGCGGCGTGGGTCAGGGCGGTACGCATTCCGGAGGCCGAGCCGAGGATGCAGTCCAGCCGGGTCATGGTCACCATCTCGATGATGGTGCGCACCCCACGGCCCTCGTCGCCGACCAGCCACGCCACGGTGTCGTCGAACTCCGGCTCGCTGCTGGCATTGCTGCGGTTGCCGAGCTTGTCCTTGAGCCGCTGGATGCGGAAGGTGTTGCGGCTGCCGTCGGGCAGCACACGCGGCACCAGGAAACACGAGAGCCCACCGGGCGCTTGGGCGAGCACCAGGAAGAGGTCGTTCATCGGCGCGCTGGTGAACCACTTGTGCCCCCGCAACCGCCAGGTGCCGTCGGGCTGTTCGGCTGCGGTGGTGGTGTTGGTGCGTACGTCCGAGCCACCCTGTTTCTCCGTCATGCCCATTCCGGCCAGCAGGCCGAGCTTGCCGCCCGGCGCCGCCAGGCCGGGGTCGTAGACACGGCTGGTCAGCAGCGGCTCGTACTCCGCCGCCAGCTTCGGCGCCGAACGCAGCGCGGGAACGACGGCGTAGGTCATGGAGACAGGGCAGATGTGCCCGGAGTCGGTGAAGCTCCACACCATGAGCCCGGCAGCGCGCGCCACATGGGCACCCGGCCTGTCATCCCCCCACGGCGCGCCGCCGAGGCCCTCGCGGATCGCGACGTCGATCAGGGAGTGGTAGGAGGGGTGGAAGTCGACCTCGTCGACCCGGTTGCCGTAGCGGTCGTGGGTGCGCAGCACCGGCTCGTGCCGGTTGGCCTCCTCGCCCCAGCGCTGGGCCTGCTCGCTGCCGGCGAGGCGTCCCAGACGGTGCAGGTCCTCCAGATGCCACGCGGCGCCCTCGCGGCGCACGCCCTCGATCAGCGCCGGGTCGTCGGCGACATCGTGCCCGGCCAGCGGCGGGGCCTGATTGGTCACCTCATGCGTGGACGCGGTGGGATTGCTGCGCAGCAAAGGACGGTCGGCGGTTGCGGTCATCGAGGTTCACTCCACGGGGCCTGGGGATTCACGCTCGGGGCGGGCGCCCGCACAGCGCAGGGACATGGCGGTCAGCTCGGTGATCAGCTGTTCCGCGTCGTCCTCGTCCGGCGCGGCCAGCGGGTCGATCAGGACCTCGGCGATCGCCCCCGTCAGGGCTGCCGCTGTGACGTGAGGGTCCTGCTCGGGGAGGATCCCGGCATCGACGCCTTCGCGGACGACCTCGGCGAACAGGTCGCGGTAGCGGCGCCGGTACTCCAGCCGTTCTCGGCCGACCGCAGGGTCGGCCGGTGCCGCGACCAGGGCGTAGGCCAGGCCTCGCGCCTCCAGGGCGCGCCGCGAGAAGACGCCGATGCCCAGGGCCAGGCGCTGCACCGGGTCGCCTCCGGCCTCGCGCAGCACCTGGCCGAGGACCTCCACCTCGCGTCCGGATGCGCGGCGGAAGACCTCGACGGCCAGTGCGGCCTTGGAGGGGAAGTGCTGATAGACCGAACCGGCCGACATTCCGGCTGCGGCGGCGACCGCGTTGACCGAGGCGTTGGCCCAGCCCACGTCAGCCACCACGGAGGCGGCCCGGTCGAGCAGGTGCTCCCTGGCGGTGTCCAGACGATGCTGCACGGCGGGCGTCTTGCGGTAGGCCATGAAAGAAGTGAACCATCATTCAGACCTTCACGCCAGGCTCTGTACGTCGCCTGGGCTCAGCCGTCCGACGCGGCGGGGGAGTGGGGACCGTGGAGCGGCTTGCTCCTCCCGCTTCGGATGGGCCGGGGCCGGACCTCGGTCATCGACGCCGAGTCCGGTTCACGGTTCGGCGACGGCGGTACCACGGCTGCGGTGTCAGTCCGCTGAAGTATCGTTCGCGCCACCGCACACCGACTGTGAGGACAAAGAGAATTGACCGGCCTGTCCGCCTTCCCGCTGCCCTTTCATGCCTCCCGTTCCATAGCGTTCGCGAGACCGCGCACGCTGGGGGAACTGCAGATGATGCAGTGCAGCTCCCACCTCCGGGCGAAGCCGGGGTGGTTCGACAAGATGAACGATGCCGACATCGTCACCAGGTGGACGCGAGAAGCGATCGCGCAGGGCCTCACCGAGGCGCAGGTTCGTTACGTGCTTGCGGAACTCGCGCACTACGCCGCGCTGAGGGACGGACGATCCGGTGTCGAGGTGTCCGCCGTCGACGGGGTGTGGCAGTCGGACGCGCTCGTCGACGACAAGCTCAGTTCGCGACTGCGTGAGGCGGTGCGGGTTCTGGAGCAGGTCCCGGAATCGGAGAAGGACTGGCATCCCGGATCCGACGGCCAGGTACTGGATCTGGTTCACCCTTCGCTCTTCTGCCTGGTGAGAGAAGTGAGCGAGGCGCCCGACCGGGCCTGGCAGAACCCGACGGACCGCTACTCGAAGTACGAGTTCTCGGAGAGGTTCCAGTGGCTGCCCACGGACGTCGACGTCAGCGGCGACGGGGATGTCACCTTCCGCTCGTACGTCAACAACGTCCACCCCGAGACCCATCGAGAACTGGCCGCAGTTCTGCCGGAGTTGTTCGCGCGATTCCGCCCGCTCCTGGAGAACGTGCTCACAGACCTGCGCCATCCGCGACCCCTGCGGATCGAGGCCGATCCCTACGGCTGGTACGACTCGAAGCCGGAGTATCCGAACAAGTCCTCCTACGCCGATGACGAGGCCTACGCGGAAGCCGTCCGCGCATGGGAAACAGCACACGACGACTGGTGGGAAAACCGTCGCCCGTCCGTCCCGGACGCTCCGGAATTCACCCCGCCCGAGTCGCCCGACGAACCCGCCCGAGTCGACCTGCGCGGCCGCGGTCTCCAGGTCATCGTCAAGCTCGCCACCATTCACCTCACCCCGGACAAGCCCGAGTACCCGGGCGGTTCCTGGCACGTCGAGGGGATGCTGAACGAGCGCATCGTCTCGACCGGCATCTACTACTGGGACAGCGAGAACGTCACCGAGAGCCGGCTGAGTTTCCGGGCGGCCCTCGACGACCCGGACTACGAACAGAACGACGACAACGGCGTGCGTGACGTCTACGGCCTGGAGGACGAGGACGCACTCAACCAGGTGCTGGGATCGGCATCGACCCCGGCGGGCCGCTGCCTGGCCTTCCCGAACATCCTGCAACACCGGGTCGGCTCGTTCCGCCTCACGGACCCGACCCGCCCCGGACACCGCAAGATCCTCGCCTTCTTCCTGGTCGACCCGTCGGAAAGAATCGTCTCGACATCCGATGTGCCACCGCAGCAACCATGGTCCGAGACCTCGACCATGACGCTCGAAGAGGCCAAGGAATACCGCGAACAACTCATGCGGGAGAGGAAGTTCTTCGTCGACGAGCACAACGAGCAGCTCTACGAACGAGAGTTCTCCCTCTGCGAGCACTGAGCGGCTTCTGCCTCCCGTCTGGGGGCGGACGGGTCCGGACGACCTCGCCCGACGGCCGCGGGCGTTGCAACACACCGGCGGCGCCGCCCCCCTGCCACAGGGGGGGGGGGGGCGGCGTCCGCGCGGCTGGTGGTGGTTGCTGATGCCTGTGTCTGGTGTCGGCGGTGGCGCGGTATCACCGTGCGATCCCCTTCTCCCCTGCATGTGTCACTGCCCT
>NZ_JBVHPY010000027.1:0-25030 GCF_055567695.1 Streptomyces sp. NPDC026417 | reverse complement strand
GTCCCCCCCCCCCCCCCCCCCCCCCCCCCCCCCCCCCCCCCCTCCCCCCCCCCCCCCCCTCCCTCCCCCCCCCCCCCCCCCCCCCCCCCCCCCCCCTGCCCCCCCCCCCCCCCCCCCCGGTTCCGGCGCTGACGGCCGGGACCCCTGACCGCTCGCCCCCGGCGCCCGGCACGGGTCTCCTCACGCCGAGCGAGGGTCAGCCGGCCTGCCCGGAGGAAGCGACTTCTTTGAGGTCGACGATGTCGTCGGCAGCAGGCTTGTCGGGGTTCACGGCCTTGCCGTAGTCGCTGAACGTCGCCGAGTTCGGGCTCTTCCCGCCGCGGCTGGTGGTCCGCAGGATGTACGGCTTGCCCTCTGTGGCCACGAACAGGCTGAGCGTCTCACCGTCCGCCGACTTCTTGGTCAGCTCGATGGCCTCCTGGCCGTTCACGGTCGTCGTGGATCCCTTCTTCAGCCCCTTGCGCTCGGACTTGTCCTCGTCCATCGACGCCACCAGCCCCTGCTTGTCGCACAGGCCCTGCGTCATGGAGTCGTCGGCGGGGGCCTTCACCCACTTGTCGCTCACCTTCGGGACGATCTGGTCGCCCTTGGGTTGGTCCTTGAGGGCCGTCTTCCAGTACGCCTCGTTGCCCCGCAGGTACAACGTGGCGTTCAGGTGGCGCACCTCGGCCGTCGTCCCGGCCGTCTTCACCGTGCCCTCGCAGTTCTTGCGCTGGTCCACGGAGAGGTCCACCTCGAGTGCCGCCCCGTCGGGCTGCTGAACATTGCCCTTCACGTGCATCGAGTCAGCCTGTTCGGTCGCCTTCACCGCTTCGGCTGCGATCTTGTCAGCGCTCTTGCCCTCGAACGGCTGACCCTCAGCGTCGGACTCACTTCCGCACCCGGCCAGGACCAACACCGTAGCTCCCGCTAAGACGGCCACCGCCGACGTCCTGTTGCCCATCAAGTTCCCTCCCATTAACCACAGTTGTGCCCTTGCGCACCCACGGCCTCAACGGCCGTGGATCACCCCGAATACCCAGCGGATCCACCAACTCACAGGAACAAGACATTCCTCTTGGAACCTGCCGTTGTGGAGCCGACCTGCGGAGCCGGAGGCGCCAGAGGAGAGCGGGTCCGCGCTGGATGGAGCTGGTGGACCGGCACGGTGGCACGCATCACGGGTACTTCCTGCCGGCGGAAGGCGCCGACGACAAGGCGCTGGCCCTGTTCAGCTTCCCCAGCCTCGCCGCATACGAGGAGTACCGAACTCTGTTCGGCAAGGACGCGGAGTTCATCGAGGCTGACCGGATCCGGGACGAGAGCCGGTGTGTACTGCGCTACGAGCGCACCTTCATGCGTCCCCTGCTGCCCGGCTCCGCTCCACCGACCCCCTGAAGCGAGCCCTGGGGGAGCGTCACGTTCCCGTTCAGGGGGCTGATCGCCTCACCATCCGTGGGTGTGGGTGCCTCCCTTGAACGGGCCTCTGACCTCGGGTGTGATCCAGCCCCCGTAGAAGTCGCCTTCCTGCGCCTGCACCGTGTAACCGTCGACCGAGGCGTGGTCGACTCGCCCGACATGGAACGCGAGGTGGTCGACGAGTGCGTCGTACGGCGGGCGGGGGGCCGGATAGCTCCAGGCCGCGAGGGCCCGTATGTCGGAGCCGATCACGATGTCCCAGTAGTCGGCCGTGCCCTTCCACTCGCACAGCGTATGGCGGGAGGCGGCTCGCAGGAGGTCCATGCGGACGTCTTCCTGGGGCAGGTAGAAGACCGGTGGGTGGCTGGTCTCCAGAACCTTGAGGGCTCGGGTCGTGTCGGCGACGACCTCCGTGCCGGACTTGACGACGATGCGGCGTGTGTCGCGGAGAAGGGCAGGAGGCCGTGGGTAGTCCCACACGGACTCGATCGCTGACGTCTCGCTTCGCGGCATGGCAGTGGTCCTCTCGACGGGAGTGAGGGGCGCTGTCTATTCTGCGGAAACGTCCTCTTTGGATGAGGTTGGCCCAAAAGTCCTACGCCTGTGCCCACGCGGATTCGGCCGGCGCCGACCGCTTCCCTTGCTGTCCGGGTCCGCTCCGGAACGCTGCGTGGCTCACCCGGTCTGCGGTGCGCCTCCGCAAGGGGCCGGGCGACTGCTACGCGGGGCACTGCCGCGAGGGGCCCCTCGCCCTGAGATCAGGGGCTCATCGACCAGGCGGCACTGGATCACGAGCGGTGCGCCTGGTCTTCGGCATGCGGGGACGGCGGAGTGTTCCCGTCTCGCCCTCGGCCTGCGGCGACGGCGGACTGGCCCCGGTCGGCGATAAGAGCGATGTCAGCGGATGCGGTGGGTCTCCCAGAAGGGGCCGAGGTCCTCGGCCGTCGTGCTTTGGGCGGCCTTCTTGAAGTCGTCGGTGGTGGAGACGCCGTACCAGTGGTCCTGGGCGTATCGCCTGAGCAGCCGTGCCATGGTGTCGGCGCCGAGAGTGCGCTCCAGGTCGGCGAGGGCACAGGAACCGGCCGTGTAGACGAGGTGGTACTCGCCTCGGTGCTGCGTCCAGTAGGCCATCGACCCGGTCAGCCGCGTGCTGTCGTCGGGCCAGTAGACGTCCGACCAGCAGTCCCGGGTCTCCCAGCCGTAGAAGCGGGCGTTGGCGTACTGGGCGAAGCTCTCGTCCAGCCACGGCGAGGCGTACTCGTCGTTGCCGATGATGCCGTACCACCACTGGTGCGCCACCTCGTGGACGACGGCGCCGCCCTCCTCGGTGGTGCCGACGAGGACCAGGCCGGGGTACTCCATGCCCCCGCCGAACCCAGGTGTCATCACGACGTCGAGCTCGCCGTACGGATACCGGCCGAACTCGCGGCCGAACCGGTCGACCGCGGCAACGGCCTCCGCGCGGTTGAGACGCACGCCCGCAGCAGGCGTGTCCGGCGCCCAGTACGACTTCACGCGCACGCCCCCGGGCGTGGTCTCCGTCGCCGTACGGAAGGGGCCCGCCGCCCACGCGAAGTCCCGCATCCGGTGCGCGACGCCGAGCGTGACCGTACGGCCGGCAGCGCCGGGGAAACTCCGAGTGCGGCCGGTCGCAGGCACCTTCAGGCTCGACGGGTGGTCCAGGCGGACCCGGTAGTCGCCGGTGAGGGAGTAGAAGCTCTCGCCGAGGGCCACGTACGGGTCGAGATGCCACCCTTGTGCGTCGTGCACGGCGAGGACCGGCAGCGCGTTGCCGAGGAAGCGGTAGGCGCCCTCGCGGCCGAAGCGGGCGTTGCGGTCGGGCACCGTGACGGACACGTCGAAGGCGACCGACGTCCGCTTGCCCCGCCCAAGCGGCTCGGGCAGGGCTATCCGCAGGGCCGTGCACCCCACGGTGAGAGCGGTCGGTGTGCCACCGCTCACGTTCGACACGGTGACGGGTGCGGGGACGCCGGGCCCTCCGCACGCGTCCTCGCCATTGCCCCACAGGCGCAGGTACACCTCGCGCAGGGGCCGGGCGGAGGCGTTCCGGAACGACACGCGCTGCCGCCCGGCCCAGTGACTGCCGTCGACGTCCGAGCGCAGGTGCACGTCGTAGCGGGCGCGATCGGGTGTCGCAGTGTCGTCCCCGGACGCGGCCGCCCCTGCATCGCCGGCACCGGTGCCGCTCGCCCCGAGCAGGATGAGCAGCGCGACGAACAGGCGACGTACGGACGCGAAGGACCGGGCGGACGACCGGGCGGGCGGCCTGGCGAATGACGTCGACATGCCAACCGATGGTGCCACAACCCGCCTTGCGGCAAACCGAGTTGAGCCATTCCTTGACGCGGGGCGAGCCCCCGGGTATCCCCGGTGAGTGAACGGTCGGCCGCCGTGGCAGGGGCGCCCTCACGCCATGCCGGCCGTCAATGCGTCCTCCACCAGGAAGGCTGCGAGAGCGGCGAAGGTGACTCCGGCGAACAGGTTCACCGTCAGGGCTGTGCGGCGGCCCCGTACCAACCCCTGTCCCAGGCGGCCGGCGCACAGGCCCACCGTGCTGTCCCAGACGAACCCCATCCCCAGGAAGATCATTCCCAGAGTGAGCAGCTGGAGCCAGAGGTGGCCGTGCTCCGGGCTGGTGAACCGCGGCAGGAACGCGGCGAAGAACAGCACGATCTTCGGGTTGAGGAGATTCGTGAGGACGGCCCGACGCAGGACCTGACGGTCGGGTGGTGCCTCGGGAGTCGCCGTCGGCGCTTTCCCGGCGGACCGGATCGTGGTCACCGCCAGCCATCCGAGGTAGAGGCCGCCGACCACTTCCACCAGCGTCAGCGCGACGGGTGTCGAACGCAGCAGGACGGCGAGGCCGAGCGCGGCGGCCGTCACATGCACGATCATGCCCAGGGCCATGCCCGCGGCGGAGAGCAGTCCGGC
Organism: Streptomyces sp. NPDC026417; assembly: GCF_055567695.1. Classification (NCBI taxonomy): domain Bacteria; kingdom Bacillati; phylum Actinomycetota; class Actinomycetes; order Kitasatosporales; family Streptomycetaceae; genus Streptomyces; species Streptomyces sp. NPDC026417. Next base: position 20,680 of record NZ_JBVHPY010000027.1, on the reverse strand, counting down.
TCGCGGGCCGCGTTCCAGAGCGACGGCGACGATGTACGCCGCGTCGGGCCCTGGAACGACGGTGATGATCGCGACCGCTGCCAGGTAGGCCGGCAGGAGAGTGGGGTCGAGCATGCTGTCCTCCCGCGTTCAGTCGTAACGCGCTCTGGCATGTCAATACGTTACGCGCTCACGGTGGGGGCTGCAACGCGTAAATCGTCAGTAACGCGTTACGCTGAGAGGTATGGCAGTAACGCTCACGGAGGTCTCCCCGCAGGCGGTGACGGAGCTCGTCAACGGTTGGGGCACGTTGCCGCGCCAGGAGGACGGCAGGGGAGACGCCCCTCACCGGCCTGTTTCGGAAATCCTGCCGGGCCTCGACCTGCCTACGCCCGTGAGCGCCGCGCTGACTCCGGAGATGCTCGCAGACGCGGCGGACCGGCTGCACGCGGTGTTCTCCGCTCAGGACGCCGAGGCCTGCGCGCAAGATCTGTCGCGTCTGTTGTCGGACCTCGGTGTCCGTCCCGTCATGGAGAGCGACGCCGCCGGCGCACTGCGTGCCGCATGGAGCGTCGCCGACATCGACGACGCCCTGGTCGCGGCAGCCGCCGTCACTCTGCGCCAGTACCTCGCCGACCATGGTTTCGCGCGCATCGGCATCTGCACCGGTGGCCACTGCGCCGACGTCTACATCGACCAGTCGCCCGGCGGCCGGCGGCGCTTCTGCTCGGTGACGTGTCAGAACCGGACACGCGTGGCGGCATTCCGCGCCCGTCGGGCGGGTACCTCCGGCTGACCGTGCCACCGACTGACGTCGAGTCCGGGCAGCCGCGCAGTTGCTCGACAGCGGCACCGATGGCGCGCCCCGAAACGCCTGTATTCACCCTCGTCGGCGTGGAGACCGCCGGCCGCACGGACCCGGTAAGGTGGCGATCTTCGGCCGGCGAGAGCCGTACGGAGTCCTCGAAGGCCGGGCACATCATGCAGCCGACCGATCATCCCGCACGCCGCCGTCTCCGCGCCGCCCTGGACGGCCTCGCCCTCACCTTCCGCGGCATGACCGCACATCCGGACGAAGCCAACTGCACCTGCCACTGGGGTAGTTCGGAGGAGCTCGCCCTGCTCAAGACGCCGGACGTGGAAGTGGAGCCGGACCTCCTGCGCCGTACCTGGCAGGCCATCGACTGGACCTGGCACCCCCGCATGCTGCGCCGTATCCTGCCGCAGTTCGCCGAGGCGCTGGTTTCAGGGCGCGTGACACCCCTGGTCGGCCTCGAAGAGGCCGGGGACTGCTTCGCCCGCGGCCGATGGCAGCAGTGGCCGGACGATCAGGCCCGCGCCGTACGTGAGTTCCTGCATGCCTGGTGGGTGCAGAGCCTCACGGACCCGGATGCGGTTGTGCCCGTGCACCAGGTCTTCGCGATGTGCGCCGAAGCGTCCGGAACGCTCGCTCCTTGGCTCACTGAATGGGAGAAGCAGACCGGCTGCCTCAGCGACGGCCGTCTCGCCGAGGCGGCGGCGGAATGGGAGTACGAACTCCTCGGAGGCGGCCTGCCGTGGAGAGTGGACTGGCACGAGCACGACGAGGAGGAAATGCGCGCCGATCTGGTGGCCTGGCTCCTCGGCCACGCTGCGGTGCGGCTCCGCACATCGGGTGCGTCCCAGGATCTCCAGCACCGGATACGGCTGCTCGGTCTCACCGGAGAGGACCGGTGGACGGATCCCCACTGGCCCGGCCACCGATACTGACGACCGTCGTGCGTACCTTCCTGGAGCCGCTGGAGTGTTCCCTCGCGCGGTTCCTCGCAAAGGGTGGGTCGGGGTACCTGCACGTGCGGTCCACCCAGCTTCACTTTGACAGCTGCTACAACTCGGCTCCTGCGCAAGCCAGATCAGCGCTCGGCTCACTCAGCGGGCGCCGCGAGCGACGAGTGGGGCTGCGGATCGCAGTCCCAGCACTGGAGCCTCTGGCACTCCCGGTTCGGCGACGTACCGCGCTACGCCACCTCCAGCACCGTCGACATTGCCACTCAAGCCCGGGAACGGGCACAGGAGATGGCGGCGGAGAGCGCATCCGGCATCCCTCTCGACCTGGTGGCGCTGCTCACCCCGCTGCCTGCGGACGGCGGTCCGGTGCCGGGCGAGATCATCGAACATCAGGCGCACGCGGTCGGCCACGCCGCGATCCTCCTCGCGGACCGTGGCGTCCTGCTCGCCGGCGACATGCTCTCCGACGTCCTGATCCCGCTTTCCGACTTCCGCCAGAACGATCAGGCGAGGGCCTGCGGGGCCGCGCTCGATCGGCTGAGTGAGGCCACCGCGCACGTGGATGTCCTGATCCCCGGCCATGGCGCCGTCGCCGAAGGGCCCGAGGTGGCGGCACGTCTCACCGCCGATCCTGCGTACGTCCGCGCACTCCGGAGTGGGACGGAACCGGTCGACGCGCGCCTGGGGCCGCACGCGGAGTGGCTTGTCGACGTCCACCGCTCCGACCTGGAACAGGCCCGAGGACGGCAGGGCACGGAGAGTGCGTCGCCAGGTGCGAGCAGCCCCGAAGCGAGCGGACCGAACAGCCAGGCCCAACGGATGGGTCCGGCAAGGAAGCGGCGACGAGGGCAGGATTCGAACCTACGTCCACCCGGGATCAGAGCCGGGCGCTCCTCCGCAGAGCTTCCTCGTCGCCACGTGGATCATGACCGTCGCCACCACTACGCGCAACCGAATTCCCGAAGGTCCTCGGGCCCCGTCACAACCACTCGTCCGCCGCGGCTCGCTTGCCCTTGCCGGAGAAGACCCCGGCTGACCGGAGGGCGCTGGCCATGAGGGGGTCCGCAACGGCGACACCGTGGACGAGTTCAGGTGTCCGGCGGAAGGCGACAGCCTCCGCTGTCGGCCTGGGCGCGGTCCAAGCGCCGGCGACCGGGTCCACTCGATGTCGGGCGCAGACTGCTTCGACGAGTGAGCGTGGGCATGGTCGTTCGCCCCGCAGGACTTCCCAGGGCAACGGCAGTTCTGCCCAGACGTAGGTGTCCGGGTGCAGCCCGCCGCCGCTCATACGGTGCCAGTACGCCACGTCGGCGGCCATCAGGCGGGGCACTTTCCCAGGGCAGAAGTGATCCAGGATCTCGTCCTCGCCGAGTTCACTCAGGATCGCGAACCAGTGGGCTCGCGCCGTGTTCCACGCCTGTGCGGCCTGGTTCCACGTCGATGAGTCGTCGCCGCGGCGCACGATCATCGTCTCGCGCTCCAGCGGGTGCCGGTTCCAGGCGTCCTCCAACTGCTCCGCGACGTGGCGCAGGAAGCTGTTCCACCGGACCAGCAGGTGAGTGAGGTCCTTGTCCGACACCGCCGCCAGCACCTCCGACGTGGGATGCACATACGCGACCGCCGTCCAGCAGGTCCGCTCGGGATGCGCGCGCAAGCGCTGGAACAGTGCCTCTGCGACCTCGTCGTAGACCTGACGCTGACGGCCGTTGGTGAAGACGCTGCGCATGTGGCCCCGCGCTGTGATGTAGGCGATGAAGGCAGCCGTGTCCGAGTCCGTGGCGAAGAGCGCGTACGGCAGTTCGTGCGCGAATGCTCCCTTGCCCGTCAGGGTCACCTCGCGGCGGCGCTGCTCGTGGATCAGCCGCGCCAGTTTGGCCTCCATGCGGCGCAGGAGTCGGAAGCGCTTGTTGTACTGCCTCTTGGAGACCTCGCCGAGGCCGGCCGCCGCTCGCTCGGCCCGGTCGAGACGGTCCCTGCCGAAGTCGTTCTGCCCGTAGGCGCGGCCTATGGACTCACCCGCACGCCGGATGACTGCTTCGATCTGCTCCGGGTCGTCTCCCGCGGCATCCGGGAGTTCCGGCAAGTCCGTGAACAGGTCCGCCGCACGCGACAGTTGGCGCTGTGCGCCGACCGGGCGGGCGAATTCCTCCCGCATGGAGGTGTAGCCGTGCCACAGATTGCGCAGCGAGTGTTCGGCGGCCTTGGCGAGTGCCGCCTCCGTGGCCTGGTCGAGCTCGGTGCCCTGGGCGGCATACAAATCCTGGATGAGCCTGGCCATGTCCTCCGGCCGCTTGCGCAGGGTGAGGGAGGCGTGCAGTTCGCGGAGGAGATCCGCGACCGTGGGCGACAGCATTGGCTCACCTTGCCATCCCCCGGCTCGGTGCCCAACTGGATTTCCGGGGCAGCTACGGTGGACCAATTCCACAGTGACGATGGCGGTACGGTCGATGCGGCGCCGGCGAGACGACCCCGGCCTTGGCGGTGCCGACGAGGCCGGCCAGGCTGCGGCGCCCGACAACGGCCGTCATCGCCCGGACGGCCCCTGTACTCGGACAACTCGTCGGGCGCGGGGGTGTTCGACCAATCCTGGTACAGCCGGTGCACCGACCGGTAAGCCGAGGACGCCCGATTGCCGGGGAACGCCTGAGTCAGGGCCTCGACTGCCTTTACCCCGCAGGCCGAGCACCTTCCGGACCTCTTCGCGACGAAAAGAAGCCGATATGCCGTCACCTGGCGCTGAGGAATGCCACAGAGCGTCGCCTTGTCCGCCAGGGCGTGCTCCAGGGCAGGATCACCTGTCGCCCGGCATGCGGCAAAGCCCGTCGGGGCGAACCCGGACGTGAATCTGAAGGATCGGAGACGGTGACCAAGCTGCGGCGTAGCCACCACACGCGCACGTGGCCTGATCACCGTGAAGTCGAAGAGCCGGCCACTGGTCGGCTCAGATGATGCCCAGTCGCCGTGCCTCACGCATCCACGACGGGAACTCGGAGAGCAGCCGGTCGTACAGTTCCGCATCCGGTACGCCGCCCATGTCGTCGACGGCGAAGAACCCCACGTTGTCGACGCGCCGGCCCGGCAGGGTGTCGAACCGTTCCAGTACGCCGTAGTCGGAGCGCCCCAGCCCGACGAACTGCCAGAAGACCGGCTCGTCCGCCGCCTGGCGCAGCTCGTTCTCGATTTCCCTGTTTCGGTAGACGCCGCCGTCGGAGAAGAAGAGCACCAGTGTGGGGGCCGCCGCCGGATGCTCACGGACGTACGCGCGCACCTCGGCGATCACCTTCTGCTCCTCGTTCTGGATCCCGACCGCGCGCATGTCCACCTGGCCCGGCAGGAGTCCCTTCCGGGGCTTCTTGCGCCGGAACAGTGTCAGTTCGCCGACCCGGACGTGTTGCCGCAGCCACTCCGGCAGGTCACCCAGAGCGAGGTCCGGCAGTCGGGCCGGGTTCGACGCGAAGGTCCACGCCTGCATCTCACCGTCGTCGTCGAGCTGTGCGGCCACCGCGGCCATCCGCTCCACCACGTCGGCCACGACGCCCTTCGAGTAGAGGAACGACATCGACCCTGAGGCGTCCAGGACCAGGATGACGCGTGCGGTCACCCCCTCCGCCCCGTGCTTGCGCAGGCTGACGGCCACCTGTTCCTTGCGCAGGGAGAGCCGCTTGCGCATGTCCACCGGCAACTGCTCTTCACCCTTGACCAGGCGTGGGGATGAGGAGGCGGCCGTAGCGGGGGTCACTGGGGGCCGGGGCGGGGAGGGAGGGGCGGACTGCGGGGGAGCGCCTGCGTACGGGGACGTCCCGGGCAGTGGAGGGGCGGGCGGCGTTGCCGGTGCGGGCCGCGCCGTGGGTGCCGTCGGGGTGTCGGGCGAGGGCGGGTTTGTGGGCGTGGCCATCGGTGGAGCAGTCGCCGCGGACGCGGTGCCGGCCGGCTCCTCGTCCACGCTGATCCCGAAGTCGGTGGCCAAGCCCGCGAGTCCGGACGCGTACCCCTGCCCGACCGCCCGGAACTTCCACTGACCGGCCCGCCTGTAGAGCTCTCCGCCGATGAAGGCCGTCTCGGTCGTCGCCTCCATCTCGAACAGGGCCAGCTGTCCACCCGTCCCGGCGTCGAACAGCCGCAGTCTCAGACCGGACAACTGGCCGAAGGTGCCCCCATCCGCGGAGGCGCCGATCACGACCCGCTCGATCTCCGGCTCCAGGTCCTTCAGATCGACCCCGACCGTGTCGGTCGTACCGCCACCGTCCCGGCGCTTTCCCAGATGGCGTACGGCACCCGAGGCGTGCCTGGGCTGGTTGTAGAAGACGAAGTCCCCGTCGTTCCTCACCCGCCCGTCGGCACGGAGCAGCAACGCCGAGGCATCGGCGTCCGGCGCACCGGGCCCCCCGGACCAGCCGAGCTCGACCTGCACCACCTCGGCGGCGACGGGAAGGTTGCCGCCCTTGCTCATCGATGTCGCTGTCATGCGCCCAGTCTGCCCACAGAAGCCGGCGCGGGGGGCGTCCGGTAGCCGACAACACGCTCACGAGCCCGGACGCAGGACGCGCGGCACAGCCCGGGCCCTGAACGGAAGGTGCCCGAGCGTGACTGAGTACGATCACCTACGCCGTCCTGAGTACGCGAGCGGTCGCCTGCCACGCGCGGCAAGGGAAGGGTGGACACATGCGCCGACTGCTGCTGCTCGCGCCCCTGTTGCTTGCCACCGTCGGCTGCGGGCTGGCCCAGTCCTCCGAGGACGAGGCGACGGACGCCGCCCGAGAGGTGGCCGGGAAGGCGGGCGAGCGGCTCTACAGCCAGCGCCCCCGCACGGCAGAGGAGGTCGGGCGCTCCGCCTCCGGCATCGACGGGGTGGAGGTGCTGCGGGTGACGGGTACCTCGACCCACGAGGGGGACGGCATCGACGTGGTCGTGCGCACGTCCGGCTCGGCGTACGACGGAAGGTTCGACCCCCAGGAGGTCGTCGTGCGGCGCTGCTTCGCGGTGCGGGTGTCGCCCAAGTCGGAGTGGCGGGAGAAACCCCGCGACGTCGACTGCCCGCATGGTCGTCCGATGACGTTCGCCCCACCCCCTGAGCCGCCCCGACTGCCGTACGAGAAGCTCCGCGCGGAACTGCCCCGGGTGCCGGAAGACGGCCGGGTGGACGAGGCCGAAGTGCGGCGCGGCCTTGCCTCCCTGGACCTGGATCCGGCGATCCGAACCGAGATCAAGGCGGACGACGGACGGGTCGGCGTCGTCCTGTCGGTGCAAGGCAATGGCTTCGACGCGCAGGACTGCCTGCTGGGCCGAGTGAGCCCGGGGGCCACCGAGGTGTGGGTGCCGTCCCGGATCCAGCGAATGCCCGGAGAGGGCGGCTGCTCGGTCGCCAACGCCCTGGACCCACAACCACCCCCGCACTGAGCGGGATGCCCGGCTCCCTCGGGCTGCCGGTCCCGTGTGCCCCAGCAGGACCGGCAGCGGGGTCCGGCGCCTGCTGCGATGAACTCGCTCGCGACGCAATCCAGTTGGAGGCGGGCAAGGCACCCCGAGCGGCAGGACGGGTCGTCTCGCGGGATGCGGCCGCGGGCGTCAGGCCGCCGGGAATCGGGCCGACGAAGGCCAGTCGGCCGGTCGTTACAGCGCGGACCTCCTCCAGGACGCATCGACAGGACCGTTCGCCGAGTGCACAGCAGGTCGGACCCGGCGTCGAGCCCCGTCCGAGGTCCTCGAGTACGTTCTGGGCTACCATCGCGTCGGCCGTGGTCGTCGTGACCGGAGAGGGAACCATGGGGCGAAGGCTGGTCGGCACGGTGACCGGTCTGCTCGTGTTGTTCCTCGGCAGCCTCGCTTTCAACGCCGCCTCCGGGCAGGGCCATTGGCCGGGACCCCTGGACTCCGTGCGCGTCCACCCATGGCTCGTGCTGCTCCTCCTGGTCCCGCTCGCCTGCGTCGAACTGTGGCTGCGGCCGCGCGGCGAGCAGCCACCCAGCCCTGCCTCACCCGCGACGTACCGGCTGCCACCGCGCAACACCCACTTCACCGGCCGCGACGCCGCTCTGCGGGAGCTGCGGCGGCGTCTCACGGAGTCGGGCGACGTCGCGGTCCAGGCCGTGCACGGCCTGGGTGGCGTGGGCAAGACGCAGCTCGCGGTCGAGTACGCGTACCGCAACTTGTCGAAGTACAGGTTCGTCGCTTTCATCGACGCCGAGGACCCCGACCTCGTGGCATCCCAGTTCGCCCAACTCGCCCGGCACCTGGGGTTGGTGGAGGTCGGAGCGGAACAGGTCATCCCTGGCGTGTACGGCAGGCTGGGCGACCGCAGGCCGTGGCTGATCATCTTCGACAACGGGGAGAAGCCCGGCACGCTCGTGCACGCGCTGCCGTCGGGGGAGCCAGCGAGGAACGGTCACGTCATCGTCACGACAAGGATCAGCGGATGGTCCGGCCGGGCCGGTGTGATGGACCTGGAGGTCTTCACCCGCCCGGAGTCGGTGGAGCTGCTGACGGGACGGGTGCCCGGCGCGACGGCGCAGACGGCAGAGATGATCGCTGAGCAACTGGGGGACCTGCCCCTTGCGTTGGAGCAGGCAGCCGGTTACATGGACTACAACCAGACGGCACCCGAGGACTATCTGGCCCTCCTGACGTCGCGGCTGGAGGACATGATCGCGCAGGGTGAGCTGACCGATCGCCCTGCGGTGGTCGTCGCGACTCTGTGGCAGCTCAGCGTGAACCGACTGGAGACGCAGCAGCCGGAAGCGGTTCGGCTCCTGGAGCTGTGCGCTCTCCTGGCCCCCGAGCCGATTCCGCTGGAGCTGTTCACCGCCCGTCCGCAGACGCTGATCCCGACAGCGGCGGACCCACTGGCCTGGGACACGACGGTCGGCACCCTGGCCGGCCTCGGACTCGCACGGCGCGAAGAGTCCTCCCTCGTCCTGCACCGGCTGGTCCAGGCGGCGATCCGGGCCGCGATGCCGGACGATGTACGCGCACATGCCCGGGCCCGGCTCTGCCGCGCGCTGCTGGAGGCCGTACCGCAGGACATCCACCGTGCCCCCGACGCCTGGCCGCGCTGGCTCAAGCTGCTTCCGCACGTACTGGCCGTGACCAAGGACGACCCTCCGGCCGAATGCGCCGCGGAGACCGCCCTGTTGCTGCGGCTGGCCTCGGAGTTCCTCCTGGAGATCGGCGACCGTGCGGTGGCGCTCCCACTCTGCGAACGTGCCCTCGCCCTCGACGAGGCCCTGCAGGGCCGGGACGCGGAGATCGGGTTCGACCTGATCGCCCTGGCGCAGATCCAGCGGGACCTCGGTGCGTTCGAGACGGCACGCGCGCTGGCCGAGCGGGCGCTGCGCGTGCACGAAGCCTGCCTGCCGGCGACCAGCCCGGCCGTCGCGACAGACCTCGCCACCCTCGCGCGGACGCTGTGCCTGATGGGCGAACACGAGGCGGCGTTGCCTCTCGCCGCACGGGCGTTGAGCATCGACGAGGCAGCATACGGACCGCATGACCCCTATGTGAGCTTCGATCTCATCGCACTGGCCACCGTGCACCTTGAGCTCGGCGACGCAGCCTCGGCGCTTCCGCTGTTGTCGCGGGGGCTGCGGATCCGCGAGGACCTCTATGCTCCGGACCACCTGTACATCGGGTACGCCCTGCTCCTCAAGGCCCGGACTCTGCACGCCTTGGACGATTCCTCGGCAGCGGACGTCGCACGCCGGGGTGCGCACATCCTGCGCACCCAGCTGGGCAGGAGGCACCCCAAAACCACCGACGCGTACGCGCTGGTCGACCGGCTGGAACGGTGACCCGAGCCCGATCCGATGCCGTCCGGACGATCACGATGACGATCACGGTCGTGGGCGGTCCGGCATGATACCCGGGTGAGCATCATCGTCGAATTCTTCGCGGCTCCGGATGACGCGTCCGCGGCTCTGGTTCTCCAGACGGGGCCGCGGCGCGCATTCGAGTCGCTCTCTTTCGGCAATTTCGATGTCGAGGAGGCCGTGGTCGAGTGGGAGTGCCTTCTCGTCGGCGGCAGCTTCGACGAGCTCATCGACGCCGGTGAGCCTCGTCTCGTCGCCGGCCAGGACGATGACGGGTGCGTCGTCCTCGCGCTGTCGCCACGCCTCTCCTCGGCACTGGCCGAGGCCGAGCGGACGGCCTTGGAAGACGCCGCAGCCGCGTGGTCGGTGCAGCGCGCGGAGGACGGCGAGGTCATGGACGAGGTGATCGCCGCCACGATGCTGACCGACCTGGCTGCTCTCGTGCGCAGCGCCCACCGCCGGGGCCAAAGTGTCTACTGCTGGGTTGCATAGGTGTTCACGATCATGGCCGCATGACGACGCAACCCGGTCCGGCGGCGCAGGGGCAGGTGGTAGGGGGTGCGCACGCCTCACGGCGGGCCGCTCACCGCATGCCGACCCTGACGTGGAGGCTGAGCCGCGTCGGCCGGAGACCGTGGCCCGACGGAGCTACGGTTCTCGCATGACCGACGAATCCTTGCGTTCCGTGACCGTGAAGCGCAGCAGCACAGGCCACTACGTCGCGACGAACGCGCGCGGCGGCACGATCGCCTTCGGTAGCGCGACCGACCCCCACGACGACACCGAGTTCACGCCCGTGGAGCTGCTGCTGGCCGCGATCGGTGGTTGCACGGCGGTGGATGTGGACGCTGCCACCAGTCGCCACGCCGAACCGGATGTGTTCGACGTCTCCGTGTCCGGCCACAAGATCAGTGACGAGCTCGGCAATCGGCTCACCGATCTCCATGTCGGCTTCCGTGTGTCCTTTCCTGACGGGGAGGGGGCCGAACGTGCCCGGACGATTGTGCCCAGGGCGGCGAAGACCTCTCACGACCGGTTGTGCACGGTGAGCCGGACGGTGGAAGTCGGCACGCCCGTCACGACGACGGTCGAGGACGACTGAGGCTGCTCCCGCGCGACATGCCTGCGTGCTCGCGTGCGGCGTGTGACCTGCGCCGTGTCCGTTCGGTGAGAGCCCCCGTGTCCTGGAGGCAGGCATCGGCATGTCCCGGAGGGGCCGACACGTCCCTCGGGTCGTCTCAGCCGAACCGCAGGACGCGAGGCGCGAAAGTGCCCTCGGGTCCGGCGGCGCGACCGACCGACCACACGGTGGCCGTACCCGGCACCGGCGCCAGCCGCAGCACCGAGGAGTCGCCTTCCCCGGCCACCGCGGGCTCGCTGTACTCGGTGAACGACTCTCCGTTCCAGGCGAGGAAGTCGGGCCCGGGGACGAGCGGCGGATTACTGCCCGGCGGACCCCACTTCTGCGAGCAGGCGACGGACACCCAGGTGGGCCCGCCGGACGTGCCGGGCGCCAGCGAGCTGATCGAGCCGAAGTCGGTGGGCAGGGCCACCCTGCTCCAGCTCTGCCCGTCCCAGCGGACCAGCAGCGGCGGAATCGGCCGGCCCGGCGGACCGCCGACGAAGCCGGCGGTGCCCCCCGCCCACACCTCTGTGGGCGAGACCGCCAGAACACTGGTCACCGTCGACCGCGGGAACGCGTCCACGGTCGTCTGCTGCCACGTCTGCCCGTTCCAGTGCGACACGGCCGCGCCCGAGTCCGCGGCGCCCGCAGCCCACGCGTCGTCGGCCGCGAGGATGTGCAGGCCGTACACCGATCCCGGCGGCACGGGCACGTCCCGCCAGCCGCGCCCGTCCCAGCGCAGCAATACCTGGGTGCCGTCCCGCGAACCGACCAGCCAGGTCTCACCGCCGCCCGCCGCGACTTCGGTCAGGGCGACACCGCGCGGCGGCCGGCTCTCGTACCAGTCGTTGCCGTCGAAGCGGAGCAGGCGGGAGCCGCCCGCCGAGTCCCGGCCCACCGACCAGACCGCGGTCGGCGAGGTCGCCGCGACGGACAGGAGCTCACCCTGCCACCTGATCCGGGGCAGAGCCTGGCGCTGCCATGCCGTTCCGTCCCAGCGCAGCACCAGCGGGAAGCCCGGCGCTTCGCGACCGACGGCATCGGCCCCCACGGCCCACGCCTGGTCCGGCGCGAAGGCCACCGCTTCATTGAGCCCGGCCTGGGGGCGGACCTGCGCCGGGACGGGAACGTGTTGCCAGGACAGGGTGTCAGCCGCAGCCGACGGCATGACGGTCATGGCGGCGGCGAGGGCCGCGATCACAAGTCGGCGCGCCATGTCAGCCTCCCAGCCGCTCGCTCATCAGGTTCGGTTTCGAGCGGTAGATCTCGACGGTCCCGAAGGACAGCAGAGAGGAGCCGGCCACGGTCAGCGCCCGCGGTCGGACGTCGATCGCGTTGGGGCGCTCCGGGCCGTAGGAGAAGGTCGTGCGCGAGCCGTCGACACGGACGTACTTCGACTGGAAGGCGCGGTCGCTGCGCATCGGCAGCCACAGCGCGCCGTCCGGTCCGCGCACCATGGCTTCCGTGTAGGTGTCGCCCAGCGGCGGGTGGGTGGTGCGCCAGGCGCGCCCGTTGCCGGTCATGAGGTAGGTGCGGGAGACACCGTCGGTGTACTGGCTGCCGCCGATCGTGATGCGGCCCGACGGTTCGAGCATGATCGTGTGCACGTTGCTGTTCGGGGGCAGAGGTACTTCGGCGTCCCGCCACGCCGTGCCGTCCCAGCGCAGGATGCTGGTCCCGGTGTCGGTGTCCGCCCAGGCCCAGACGTCGGAGGCGGTCCGCGCGGTGATCCCCATCAGGTACAGCACTCCGTAGGGAGTGGCTTGTGAGGTCCAGCCCGTACCGTCGTAGTGCAACACCTTGAGCCCGGTCTCGTCCTCGCCGACCACCCAGGCCGCACCGGGTGCCGCCGTGAAGTCCTGGTAGGTCCACAGCGTTTGCGGCAGTGGGACGGTACTCCAGCCCCCGGGCGACCGGCGCAGGACCTCTCCTGCCCCGTCGCGGTTGTGGAGGATCCACATTTCCTCGCCGACGAACTGCACCTTGCCGAGCCAGCCCTGCGCATCAGCGCCGGGAAAGGTGGTGTCCCGGCTCCACGCTGCGCCGTCCCACCGGTACAACATCGGCCGCAGTCCATCGGCTGCTTGTTCGTAGCCGGTCGCCCACGCCTCGCTCGGCCCGCGGGCGGCCAGGTCGGACACCGTCACCGGCGCGACAGCCGCCGGCACCGGCAAAGCCGACCATCGCGGCGTCACGGCGACGGCCGGCGCCACCGCCGCGGCACCCGCGATCACAAGGCAGACGAGGAGCGCACGGAGACGGTTCATGGGACCCCCAGAACGCGAAGGCGGCATACGCTAACGGCGCCTGCCCGCCCGCGACCAGACGGCATCCGGCCGATAACGGAACGTGCTGGAACCCGCCCGGAAGCCGAAAACCCAAAGGGTTCGTTCTGCTCGCCGCGCCGGTCCGCGCCGGTCCGCGCTGGTCCGACGGCAGGCCGGTCGCGTCCCTCGTCCCAGGGTCAGTAGACTCGACGGCTGTGGCGGATACCCAGTACGAAGACCTCTTGCGGCTTGCACTCACCTCCGGAACGGCCAAAGCCGACCGGACGGGCACCGGGACCCGGAGCATTTTCGGGCACCAACTACGGTATGACCTGTCGCAGGGATTCCCGCTGGTCACCACCAAGAAGGTGCACCTGAGGTCCATCGTGTACGAGCTGCTGTGGTTTCTGCGGGGCGACTCGAACGTCGGCTGGCTGCAGAAGAACGGCGTCACCATCTGGGACGAGTGGGCCGATGCCTACGGCGATCTCGGCCCGGTCTACGGCGCCCAGTGGCGCTCCTGGCCCACGCCGGACGGCGAGCACATCGACCAGATCAGCGACGTACTCGACACGCTGCGCTCCGACCCTGACTCCCGCCGGATGATCGTCTCCGCCTGGAACGTCGCCGAACTGCCGAAGATGGCACTCGCACCGTGCCACGCCTTCTTCCAGTTCTACGTCGCCGACGGCAAGCTCTCCTGCCAGCTGTACCAGCGCAGCGCCGACCTCTTTCTCGGGGTTCCGTTCAACATCGCGAGCTACGCCCTGCTCACGCACATGGTGGCGCAGCAGGTCGGCCTCGAGCCGGGTGACTTCATCTGGACCGGCGGCGACTGCCACATCTACGACAACCATGTCGAGCAGGTGACCGAGCAGCTCTCGCGCACCCCGTTCGCGTTTCCCCGGCTGCGCTTGCGTCAAGCCGACTCGCTGTTCGACTACGCGTACGCCGACGTGGAGGTCCTCGGATACGAGCACCACCCGGCCATCAAAGCCCCGGTCGCCGTATGAACGTCGGACTGATCTGGGCGCAGACCTTCGATGGCGTGATCGGCGCGGGCAACACCATTCCGTGGCGTCTGCCCGAGGACATGGCGCACTTCAAGGCGACCACCCTCGGGCATCCCGTGGTGATGGGGCGCAAGACCTGGGACTCGTTGCCCCCACGGTTTCGCCCACTGACCGGCAGGCGCAACATCGTGGTGACCCGCGACCCGAACTGGGCGGCCGAGGGCGCGGAGCGGGCCGGCTCCATCGCCGAGGCTCTGGCACTCGCCGCCGAGAGGTCGGAGGGCACCGCCCCCGCCGCGGCATGGGTGATCGGCGGCGGTGAAATCTACCGCGCTGCGCTGGGCCACGCCACGACACTCTCGGTGACCGAGGTCGACGCGACCGTGGAAGGCGACACATACGCTCCGACACCAGGCCCGGTATGGCAGGTGGCCGAGGACAAGGGCTGGCAGACCTCGACGTCCGGACTGCGCTACCGCATCCGCACATACACCCGGTGACGTCCGATACTTCGGACACACGGGCCTCCGTCTGTCTCCCGACGGCAGAACCCTGCAAGGCCGGCCGCTCTCCGGAGGCGCCGGCGGCATCGAACCGGGGATGGTGCCGACCTTGCGGGGGTGGCACTCTGATGAGGTGATCATCAGAGTGAGCGAGGCGCGGGTACGTCCCGAACGGTTCGAGGCATTTCGCGACATGATCGTCTCCGCGGTGCGTGAGTTTCCGAGCCGGCATCCGGGGCTGGTCGACCACGAGGTGCTCCTGGCGCCGCCCGACTCGCTGCTGTACGTCAGCCGCTGGCGCAGCGAGCAGGACCTGGCCGGCTACGCAGGCGAGCACTGGCGTGATCAGCCGGTGGTTCTGCCGGGTGAGGAGGAGTACCTTGCTGCACCACTTCAGGTGCGGCACTACACGTCGGCCCCGTTGACCTGACGTGGGCGGGGGAGGGCCCGCGGCGCTTGGGGGCGCTCATCTTCCCTTCTCCCACGGGGAATTGAGCGACAGGAGCCCCTGCTACGGTGGGCCGATGTCAACGATCAAGAAGTTCCAAGTCACCTTCGACTGCGCACAGCCTCGGCGCGTCGCTCTGTTCTGGTGTGAGGTGCTGGGATACGTTGCGCCCTCTCCGCCGGAAGGCTTCGCCACTTGGGACGACTTCGACCTCTCGCTGCCGCCGGAGGATCGGGATTCATGGTTCGCGTGCAGCGACCCCACCGGTGAGGGGCCGCGCCTGTACTTCCAGCGCGTTCCCGAGGGCAAGGTCGTGAAGAACCGCCTGCATCTCGACGTGCGAGCCGGAACCGGACTCGTGGGTGAAGAGCGACTGGCCACGCTTGAGGCCGAATGCGCGCGGCTGGTCGCACTTGGAGCCGTACGCGTGCGACTCCTGCCTGCCGATGACGAGAACGAATCCGTCATCGTGATGCAGGACGTCGAGGGCAACGAGTTCTGTCTCGACTGAGCACCATCCAACGGCGCACCGCGTGTGACTGCCCGCACCGTACCGGCGCCCAATTGTCCCGGCTTGCCGGCAATTTCACTTCGACCATCGTGCGATAGGTTGCCGACCATGACTGGACTCGGACCCGTGGCCTGGCCACCTGCACCGATACAGACCCGACGTCTCGTGCTCCGCGAGTCCGAGGCCCGGGATCGTGCGGCATTCATCGAACTGTTCGCATCGCCGGAGGTACGCACCTACCTCGGCGGCCCGCGACCGCGCGACGAACTCGAGCGCGCCGTGCCCGAGGTTCCGGGACGACGGCCTGGGCTCTTCGTGATCGCGCTCGACGGAGCAATGATCGGCACGGTTACGCTCGATCGACGCGGTACCGATCGGCCCGGGCACCTCAGCACGGGTGGCGGGGAGGTTGAACTCGGCTACCTGCTCCTGCCGGAGGCATGGGGACACGGCTACGCCGTGGAGGCCTGCGCAGCGGCGCTCGACTGGTTCACCGAGGCGCTTCCCGGCGAGCCCGTGGTTCTCTGTACCCAGACGGCCAACAGCCGATCCAAGAGCCTCGCGACCAAGCTGGGCTTCATCGAGGCCGCACGGTTCGAGGAGTTCGGCGCTGAGCAGTGGTTCGGGGTGTGGACCGCGGCCTCACCGTCCCGCTGAGCCCGGCGCCTGCCCCGCAGCAACGGCGTAGGGGCGTATCACCGTCCGCACCTTGCTGCGGGCAGGCAGAGTTGCCGAGGCGCCATCGAGGTCACACCATGGTCCAAGCAGGCACCGAGCTGCTGGGCAGAACCGCCAACGTCCCCCAGGACGGAGGATGAAGGCGGTCGGCCGCGATTGTTGCTGTCGGCGGCCGGCGGTCACGAGGCGGGGCAGATGCTGGTGAGGGCTATTTGCAGCCTGGTGGCTGTTGCTTGGTCGGTGTGAAGTACAACGTGGGCAGTCCGGCCGCGTCGAAGGTGGCAGTGCCGGGGTCGATGAGGGTCATGTAGCCGGCCACTGTCTCGCCTTGCTGAGCGGCGGGTTCACCCTTCACCTGCCCGGTGGTGGGGTAGACAGCATCAAGCGTCCACCAACGTCCGCCGAATTCGATCCACTTGATGCCGCAGTGGGTGTAGATGTCGTACGGATAGGGCTTCCGCTCCTTGGGGTTGGCCGGCCCCTTCTCCAGCACCTCGCTCTCGGCTCTGCGGGCTGGCAGGGTGGCCTCGGAGTTCGCCTCGCTGGAGGGGTCGGACGTGATCGAACAGCCGGAGAGCAGCAGTCCCGCACTCAGGAGCAGGACGGCGGCTGGGCGCGATGTCTTCATGCACCTGAGACGCCGGAGGCGGGCGTTGCGTTCGATTGGCCGCGGGCAGGGAAGCAGACGCTGGTCGCGTCTCCGCGGGAGGCGGTGGGGCCGGGCGACGGGATCTACCGGGTTGATGCGACCTGCGCGAGATGGTTGAGGCGGTCGGTGAGGTCGTGGTGCTCGCGGGTGAGCTGCTCGACGTGGTGGCGTAGCTGCGCGATCTCGTGCTGCAGGTGACGGACTGTAGACGTTGCCCGTTCCTGTGACTGAGTGAGAGTGGTGCCGGGCGCGCTCATGTCGGCTGGCGCGATGGCGGATTGCCCCAGAGGGGCGTCCAGGCTGGAAGCGTTGCGGACGTCGTCGGATTCATGGACGGTACGGGCGCCCGTGCGCGGGGCGTGATCGTGTGCCGCGTCGCCCGCGGTGTCTGTGTCGTACCCGTGGTCGGTACTGGTGCGGTGCTCGGCATGGAAGCCGGGGGTGGTGTTGAGAATGCTTTGAATGCGGGTGTGGAGGGCGGGGCTGGGCTGTATGCCGAGTTGATGGTGGAGGTGCTGTTGGGCGCGGTGGTACTGGGTATGGGCTTCGGCTGTACGTCCGGAGTGGTGGAGGGCCGTGATGAGGAGCACGTGGAGGTGTTCCCGTAAGGGGTGCTGGTGGGTGAGTTGCTGGAGTTCGGCGGTGATGTCGTGAGCGTCACCCATGGAGAGGTGGACCGTGTAGAGGGTTTCGAAGGCCGTGAGGCGCGCCTCGTCGAGGAGTTGGGCTTCCGTGGTGTTGATGGCGCCGGTGCCGGTGCCCTCCAGGGCCGGGCCACGCCACAGACTGAGGGCCTCGCGCAGGAGGGTGATGGCCTTGGCGGGGTGAGCGGTGGCGAGGGCACGGCCTCGGGCGGCGAGTTGGTGAAAGTGCTGGGCGTCCGTGGGGGTGTTGCCTGTGTGGAGGCTGTATCCGAGGGGTCGGGTGATGAGGTGCGGCTGGGAGGGAGTGCGGCCGGCGTGGGGCGCGGGGTGCACGAGACGCCGGAGCCGAGCGATGTGGGCTTGGAGGGCGTTGGTGGCACAGGCAGGTGGACGTTCCCCCCACAGTTCGTCGATGAGGCGGTCGATGGAGATGACCTGACCGGCTTGTGCCGTGAGGGCACCGAGGAGGGCGCGTTGTTTGGCCCCGGCGGGCTCGATGCGCTGACCCGTGTGGTGATCGTGGATCTGGACCGGGCCCAGGATCCTGAACGTGATGCCGTCTGTGCTCTGTGAAGGGTGATACGTGGGCTGTGTGTGGTCCATGGCCGGTGTTCCCCCGAAAATCCGCCGGATTTTCTTCCCTTGGTTCGCGGACGATAGTCGTCGTGGTCGCCGCGACGGGGTTTCACCAGTGGGGGACCGGCGGGAGTGCGGGGTTTCTTGAGGGTGTTTCATGCGGGTCGTCCCCCGGCGGGTCCCACCTGCCCATGGTTTGACTCCGGCGTGAAGAGGGTCCGCACGGTCTGTCGGTACGCGCCGGAGGGGCACGGTCGGACGCCGCCCTTGGGGGCATTCGCGCAGTTCGGAACTCTCGGCTCGCGTTCGGAGTGAGGCCGGGCGCACGCCAACGGAAGATCGGCATCGGCGGACCCGAACACGCGTCGAGCGGATCGAGACCACAGGTGCCGACCGCGATGATTCCTTTGCGTGGTGCGGCTGTCCGGGGAGGCTGGCCGCAGGGCTGGCCGGTGAGCTACGTTGAACGCGATGACTACCGGGACGGCACTGCGCCACGCACGGATTGGCGACCCGGCGCTCCCCTGAGCGCCGTACGGGCCACTGCCGGCCCGCCCTTCCATCGAGGAGCCGGCGCTGAAGCGCGGGCTCCACCTCCTGCCGTGTTGATCACTGGCCAACACGTCAATGACGACAGGAGATTCCATGCCCACCAAATTGGTGCACATTCCCACCGCGGCCGGCCGGGCCGACGCCTTCGCCGCCATCCCCGAGGGCGTCGAGCGGCACCCGGGCGTGCTGATGTACCCGGACGGCTTCGGTATCCGGCCCGTGCTCAAGGAGATGGCCCGCGAACTGGCGGGTCACGGGTACTACGTACTGGTCCCCAACATTTTCTATCGGCATGGCCCCGCACCGGTGATCGAACTCCCTGAGTACATCGGTGAAGAGGCTCGTCCCCAGGTCTTCGACCAGCTGATGCCGCTGATCGAGGCGCACACCGCCGAACGCACCCTGAGCGACGCAGAGTCCTACCTCACGTTCCTCGACGCGCAGCCCGAGGTCTGCTCAGGACCGGTCGCGGTGACCGGCTATTGCATCGGGGGCCTCCTGGCGCTGCGCACCGCCGTGGCCCATCCCGGCCAGGTGGCAGCTCTGGCCGGATTCCACGCTCCCGTGGGCGCCGACGGACCCGACGGCTTCTCCAGGCTGACGGCCCGGGTCCACTTCGGTCATGCCGAAGGCGACCTGACGCCGGAGGCCCTCGTCGAGTTCAACCGCTCCCTGGACGCCGCGGGTGTCGGATACACCTCCGAGATCTATCCCGGCACCCTCCACGGCTTCACCATGGCGGACACCGACGCCTTCAACCCCGATGCAGTGCAGCGTCATTGGGAACGCCTGCTGACTCTCCTGGCCAGTCCCTCGACCGACAACTGAGGAACCGGCTCGGAAACCGCACCTGGCGTACGCGGCTCCGGAGTGCAGTGGCGTGCGAAGCGGAGTGAGGAAGAGATCCTCGGCCGGCCCGATCAAGCGCCGATGGGCGGCGCCCGGGGTGGCGGGGAACGCAATCCCGGTGGAGCCTGCCATGAGGCGATGTCCGTTGCCGGGCGTGGCGACACCATCGCCGGCTCCAACGAGCCCCTTGGGCCTGTCCGGCGGATTGTGCCGGACAGGCCCTGCTCGCCAGGGGTACGCGCTCAACGCTTGAGCGTGAAGGTGAAGTCGCCGGATACCTTGCCACTCAGCCGAGCTGCCGAAACGAGATTTCCCGCCCTGAGCAGTCTCTCGACCTCCGCCCGTGAAAGACCGCAGCCCTCGGCGATCAGGCGCACCGGCCGAACGGGGATCCGCGCGGCGAAGCGGACAGTGACGTCGAGCAGGTCGCGGTCCCGGTGATCCGATCCGCCGGTGTCGAGCCGCCAGGCGTTCTTCCAGTCCAGAGCGATGCGGTTGCGATGCAGCACGAGCGGGTCCAGGAGCAGCTCGGCTGTCAGGGCAGGGTCGTTTTCGTGCAGCCCGTCCAGCAACTCAGGTTGTATGGAACCTACGTTCATCCGCTCCAGGACCGTGAGCTTTGCAGTGACCCCGCAGTTGGTGCAGAGGATCAGGAGCCAGACGTCGATGAGTTTGTGGTGTGCGTTGACGCGGAATTTTCCGCTCGCCCGGAATTGGTCCGACGAGCATGCGTGGCAAGCGCGACGAACGAGCGGCAGGCAGGTGGGCACGACCACCCAGGTATTGAGCACAGAAATACACCGATTTCAGTGAGAAGTCCGCAGCAAAAGGCGGCGCGGCGCACATGTGCGGCGCGCGACAGATCAGCTCTCGGGAGGTCTCACACGGTGTACAACGGCACGTCCTTTCCTGGAGGACTCGGTTCGGCAGGACGGTAGTGGCCCGCAGCGACACCGGTCCATCGGTTTTCCGACGCCCCAGAGGCCGGCTCAACACGGCCTGCGGCAAACCGCGTTGAAGCCCGAGTTCGAGCCACGCCAAGCCCGGCTCGGGTGGTGTGAGCGCGACGACGGTGCCGCGCCGGACAACTGCCCCGGTGCCTTGTCTCGGCACTACGCCCGACGGGTGGGTGAGCCCGTTGGCCGTTCGCGGTCAGCGTGGGTGTGCGCTGTCAGGGGTGTGTCAGGGGTGGTGTGTTCAGGGTTGGTGGAGGGGGACTTGAGGGTTTCTGGGTGGTGGGTCGGTGGAGGATACGGTGCCCCTCGTTGGCGGGTTATGGGGGGTGGGTGTTTGTTCGAGGAGGGGCCAGTATCGGGGGC
>NZ_JBVHPY010000026.1:32260-100496 GCF_055567695.1 Streptomyces sp. NPDC026417 | reverse complement strand
CCCCCCCCCCCCCCCCCCCCCCCCCCCCCCCCCCCCCCCCCCCCCCCCCCCCCCCCCCCCCCCCCCCCCCCCCCCCCCCCCCCCCCCCGGGCCGGGGCACGTCATCGCCGGAGCGGCATGTGTCCCGGCCGGGTCGCTCCCCGTGGGCCGCCCCCCACGGGGTGGACCAACGAACTCCTTCAAGCAGGGGCCCGAGCCTCCCGTCGGGAGGGCGCCCGTCCCCGGGCCCCGTCCCGCACCCGCCGCCGTACCCGCACGGACCGCACTCCCGCCGGGGGCACCGGCTCGTGCGTCCCCTCCCGACAGGAGCACCCCCATGCCCCTCGACAGACGCCACTTCCTGCAGACCGGCTCGGTGACGCTGGGCGCGCTGGCCCTCGGCCTCACCGCGCCCGCCACGGCCACCGCGGCGCCCGGCCTCGCACCGGACGCCTTCACCCGGCTGCCGCCCGGCAGCATCACCCCGCTCGGCTGGCTCGACGGCCAGTTGCGGCTCCAACTGGCCGGACTCTGCGGGCGTTACGCCGAACGCTCGCACTTCCTGGACCCCGGCACGAGCGGCTGGACGCACCCGGAGAACGCCGGCTGGGAGGAACTGCCCTACTGGCTGCGCGGATACGTCCCTCTCGCCATCGCCACGCGGGACGCCGACGCGCTCGACCGGTCCCGCCGCTGGATCGACGCGATCCTCGCCACCCGCCAGGACGACGGCTTCTTCGGGCCCCGCTCGCTGCGCACCTCGCTGAACGGAGGTCCCGACTTCTGGCCCTTCCTGCCGCTGCTCCAGGCCCTGCGCACCTACGAGGAGTACGCGGACGACCAGCGGATCGTGCCCTTCCTCACCCGTTTCCTGCGCTTCATGAACGCACAGGGACGCGGCGCGTTCGACAGCAGCTGGGTCTCCCTGCGCTGGGGCGACGGCATCGACGTGGCCCTCTGGCTGTACCGCAGGACCCAGGACGCCTTCCTGCTCGACCTCGTCGACAAGATGCACTCCTACGGCGCCGACTGGACGGGCGAGCTGCCCACCCCGCACAACGTCAACATCGCCCAGGGCTTCCGCGAGCCGGCCCAGTACGCCCAGCGCTCCGGGGCCGCCGAACTGACCCGGGCCACCTACCGCACGTACGACCAAGTCCTGCGCGACCACGGCCAGTTCCCCGGCGGCGGGATCGCGGGGGACGAGAACGTCCGGCCCGGCTTCGGCGATCCCCGGCAGGGCTTCGAGACCTGCGGCATCGTCGAGTTCATGGCCAGCCACGAACTGCTGACCCGGATCACCGGCGACCCCGTCTGGGCCGACCGCTGCGAGGACCTGGCCTTCAATCTGCTGCCCGCCTCCCTCGACCCCGGCGGCCGGGCCGTGCACTACATCACCAGTGCCAACTGCATCGACCTGGACAACGCCCGCAAGACGCAGGGCCAGTTCCAGAACGGGTTCGCCATGCAGGCGTACCAGCCGGGCGTCGACCAGTACCGCTGCTGCCCGCACAACTACGGCATGGGCTGGCCCTACTTCAGCGAGGAACTCTGGCTCGCCACCCCCGACCGGGGCCTCGCCGCCGCCATGTACGCACCGTGCCGGGTCAGCACACGGGTCGCGGGCGGTACGACCGTCACGGTGACGGAGGACACGGACTACCCCTTCGGCGAGACCGTCACGTTCACCGTGCGCACCCCGCGCCGCGCAGCCTTCCCGCTGCTGCTGCGCATCCCGGGCTGGTGCACCGAGCCGGTCCTGCAGGTGAACGGACAGGCCGTGCCCGCCCGCACTGGGCCGGCCTTCGTCCGGGTCGAGCGCACCTGGTCCGACGCCGACCGGGTGACCCTGCGCCTGCCGCAGCGCACCACTCTGCGCACCTGGCACGGCAACCACGACTCCGTGAGCGTCGACCACGGCCCCCTCACCTACGCGCTGAGGATCGGGGAGGAGTACGTGCGCACCGCGGGGACCGAGACCTTCCCCGAGTACGACGTCCATGCCACGAGCCCGTGGAACTACGGTCTGGTGCCCGGCGGTTCCCTGGACTTCCGGCGCCAGGACGGGCCGCCCGGTGCGCAGCCGTTCACCCACGGCGCCAGCCCGGTCCGGATCACCGCGCAGGCGCGGCGCATCCCCGAGTGGATCGCGGACGACGAGCACGTGGTCGCCCCCCTCCAGCAGAGCCCGGCACGCAGCGAGGCCCCCGTGGAGAGCGTCACGCTGATCCCGATGGGTGCGGCACGGCTGCGGATCGCCTCCTTCCCGACAGCCGCGCCGGACGGAAAGCCCTGGACACCGGAGCCGTCCTACCGGCGCATCCTCAACAAGCACAGCGGCAAGGTGCTGGCCGTCGACCACATGTCCACGGCCGACAGCGCACGGGTCGTGCAGTTCGACAACTCCGGTACCGGCGACCACGCGTGGCAACTGGTCGACAAGGGTGAGGGCTGGTTCCTGGTCCGCAACGGCCACAGCGGCAAGGTGCTGGGCGTGGACGGCATGTCGACGCAGAACAGCGCGCGGGTGGTGCAGTTCGAGGACAACGGGACGGAGGACCACCTGTGGGCCATCACCGACCGGGGTGAGGGCTGGTTCCTGGTCCGCAACCGGCACAGCGGCAAGGTGCTGGGCGTGGACGGCATGTCGACGCAGAACAGCGCGCAGGTGGTGCAGTTCGACGACAACGGCACCGACGACCACCTGTGGCGGTTCGCCTGACCGTCGCCCGTCGCCCGTCGCCCGTCGCCCGTCGCCCCCCCGGGCCCGTCCGGCCGTCGCACCGCGGGCCCGGCCGCGACCCTTGACGAGTACACGTACACGACGAAGAATGAGCGCGCAGTGCGCTTTGACAACGTTGTCCAAGCCTGAGGAGGCCCTCCCGCCCATGAACTGGACCCAACGGCTCCGCGGAGCGGGCATGGCGGTCGCCGCCGCCGCACTGCTCGGCGGCTCGCTCGCCGCACCGGCCGCCCAGGCCGCCGACCGGCACGACGGCCCGCTCACCGACCTGGTCAACCCCTTCATCGGGACGGAGAACGAGGGCAACACCTACCCCGGTGCCGCCGTGCCCTTCGGCATGGTGCAGTTCTCGCCGGACACCGGGCACAACACCGGCTACGACCACTCCCAGAACCACATCCGCGGCTTCTCCCTGGTCCATCTCTCGGGTGTTGGCTGCGGACTCGGCGGCGACCTGCCGGTGCTGCCGACGACCGGCGACGTGACGCGGACGGACTACGCCGCGTACGAGGCCGAGTTCAGCCACGACGACGAGAGCGCGAGCCCCGGTCACTACCGGGTCGGCCTGAAGACCGGCATCGAGGCCGAGCTGACCGCCACGGAACGAACCGGCGTGCAGCGGTACACCTTCCCGGCGACCGACAAGGCCAACGTCCTGCTGAACGCGGGACAGTCGCTGCACAAGGGGATCTCCAGCAAGGTCGAGATCCTCGACAGCCGCACGGTGCGCACGGCGATCACGGGCAGCGGCTTCTGCCAGGACACCAAGCCCTACACCGTGTACACCGTCACCCGTTTCGACCGGCCCTTCACCTCCTCCGGGACCTGGAGCGGCGACACCGTCACCGCGGGATCCAAGGAGTCGGTGGGCACCGGACGCAACGGCGCCTACCTCCGCTTCGACACCACCGAGGACCGCACGGTCGAGGCGACCACGGCTCTGTCGTACGTGGACGCCCGGGGCGCCGCCGTCAACCTCCGTGCCGAGGGCGGCCGTTCCTTCGACGCGGTCAGGGAGGCGGCCCGGCGCTCGTGGGAGGACCGGCTCGACGACGTACGCGCCCAGGGCGGCAGCGACACCCTGCGCCGCACGTTCTACTCGTCCCTGTACCGGTCCTTCCTCGCGCCCAACATCGGCAGTGACGCCGACGGCCGCTACACCGGCTGGGACCAGAAGGTCCACCGCGCCAAGGGGTTCACGTACTACCAGAACTGGTCGCTGTGGGACACCTACCGCACCCAGTCGCAGCTGCTGTCCCTGCTCGCGCCGCGTGAGGCCCGGGACATGGCGATCTCGGTCGTCACGATCGACGAGGAGAGCGGCTGGCTGCCCAAGTGGGGCTACGGGACGGTCGAGACGAACATCATGACCGGCGACCCGGTCACCCCCTTCCTCACCAACGCCTACCAGCAGGGATTGCTCAAGGGGTACGAGGAGCGGGCCTACCGGGCGCTGAAGAAGAACGCCGACGGGGTGCCGCCCGCCGACTCGCCGGCCGTCGGCCGCGAGGCCAACAAGGAGTACTTGGCCGACGGCTTCGCCCCCTACGTCAAGGGGCGCCCGCACGCGAAGCCCGGTGACTCGGACTACGACCACGGCGCCTCCGCGACCCTGGAGTACGCCCTGTCGGACGCCATGCTGGCCGAGATGGCGGGTGACCTCGGACACCGGGCGGACGCGGCGCGCTACGCCGACCGGGCGCAGAACTACCGCAGGATCTTCGACGCCTCGACCGGCTTCTTCCGTGCCCGGGACGCCGCCGGGGCCTTCACCGGACCGGCGGACCCGGCCAAGAGCGAGGGCTTCCACGAGGGCACTTCCTGGCAGTACCAGTGGCTCGTGCCGCAGGATCTGCCCGGCATGGTCGGCCTGATCGGCGGGAAGCAGGCGGCCAACGAACGCCTCGACTCGTTCTTCGCGTACGACCGGCTGCTGAAGGACCCCGCGAAGACCGCACGCGAGGTGTGGGTCAACGGCCCGTACGACTACTACAACGCGGACAAGTACAACCCGCAGAACGAGCCTGACCTGATCGCCCCGTACACCTACCTGTCGACCGGTGAGCCGTGGAAGACCACGGACGTGGTCCACGCGGCGCTGACCCTGTTCACCGACGCGCCCACCGGCATGACGGGCAACGACGACCTGGGCACGATGTCCGCCTGGAACGTCCTGTCGTCGATCGGCGTCTTCCCGGTGCAGCCCGGCTACGACACCTGGGGCCTGTCGACCCCCGTCTTCGAACGGGTCGACCTCACCCTGGACCGGCGCTACTACCCGCGCGGGGCCCTGACCGTCACGGCGCCGGGCACCTCGGACGCCGCCCGGTACATCCGCTCGGCCCGCGTGGACGGCGACGACTACGACCGCACGTATCTGACGACCGAGGGGCTGCGCGGCATGCGCTCTCTCTCCTTCACGGTCGGCACCGAACCGTCCGGATGGGGGACGTCCGAAAAGGCGGCACCGCCCGCCCTGAACTGACCCGCCGGACCGCCCGGCGCCCCTGCGTCCCGCCCCTCCCCGAGGGGCGGGACGTAATCTGCTGTTAACTGAGCGTAGCTTTATCGCACTTGACCGTAATCACTTGTCAGGGGTTGACTACTTGCTCACCGACCGTCGACGCGAGAGCAAGCCTTTGACCTCTGACCTGCTCGCACCCCTCGACCTGGCGTTCTGGAACATCGAGTCCGCCCAGCACCCCATGCACCTGGGCGCGCTCGGGGTATTCGCCGCGCACTCGCCGACCGCCGGTGCGCACGCGGCCGACCTGCTGGCCTCGCGTGCGGCGGCCGTACCGGGCCTGCGCATGCGGATCCGCGACACCTGGCAGCCGCTGCCCTCCCTGCTGAACTTCGGCGGTGCGACACGGGAGCCCGTGCCCGATTTCGACCCGCTCCGACACGTACGGCTGCACGCCCCGGCGGAAAATTTCCACCAGGTCGCGGGCCGGCTCATGGAACGCCCGCTGGAACGCGGGCGGCCCCCGTGGGAGGCCCATGTGCTCCCCGGCGCGGACGGCGCGTGCTTCGCCGTCCTCTTCAAGTTCCACCACGCGCTCGCGGACGGGCTGCGGGCGCTGATGCTCGGCGCCGCCCTCATGGACCCCACCGACATGCCGGAGCCCCGCCCGCGCCCCGCGACACCCCCGCGCAGCCTCCTCCCGGACGTGCGCGAACTCCCCGGCCTCCTGCGCGGCACCCTCTCCGACCTCGGGCGGGCCCTGGACATCGGCGCGTCCGTCGCCCGCGCCACCTGGGGCGTCCAGTCCTCGCCGGCACTGACCTCCGAGGCCACCGGCACCCGCCGCACCGCGGGAGTCGTCATCGACCTCGACGAGGTGCACCGCGTCCGCAAGAGCGTCGGCGGCACCGTCAACGACGTGCTGATCGCGGTCGTCGCCGGTGCCCTGCGACGCTGGCTCGACGAACGCGGCGACGGCAGCGAGGGAGTCGCGCCCCGGGCCCTGATCCCGGTGTCCCGGCGCCGGCCGCGCACCGCTCACCCACAGGGCAACCGGCTGTCGGGCTACCTGATACGGCTTCCGGTCGACGATCCGGACCCGCTCGGCCGGCTGCGCACGGTGCGCACGGCGATGGACCGCAACAAGGACGCGGGGCCCCACCGCGGCGCGGGCGCCGTGGCGCTGCTCGCCGACCACGTGCCGCCGCTCGGGCACCGGCTCAGCGGGCCCGTCGTCGGTCAGGCGGCACGGCTGCTCTTCGACATCCTCGTCACCAGCGTGCCGCTGCCGAGCCTCGGCCTCAAGCTCGGCGGCTGCCCCCTCACCGCGGTCTTCCCGCTGGCACCGCTGGCCCGCGGACAGTCCCTCGCGGTCGCCGTGTCCACCTTCCGCGGGCGCGTCCACTACGGGCTGGTCGCCGACGCCGAAGCCGTACCGGACCTGGACGTGCTGGCCCGCGCCCTGCACGAGGAGATCGCCGAACTCGTGGCGGCGAGCGCGCCACCCGCCGGAGGCGCCGGAGGCTGACCCGGACGGACCGCCGCACCGGCCGGGTGACATGCCGCCATTTTGCTGACACCCGCGACGTCAGTATGCTCCCGAGCTGGCGGGATGTATCGAGCAGCGTGTAGGGTGCCGCCTTTTGGGAGCTGCCGCGGTCCTCGGAGGCGCGCGGCGGTACGAGTGACACGAGGAACACAGCGGCGATGACGGTGACAGAGGACAGCCAGACGGGTGCCACGGACCTCGCGGAGGTGTCATGGGGCCCCGGCGTCGACCCGGAGCGTCTCGCCGTCTGCCTCAGCGTGCTCGACGAACTCGACAAGCTGGACGTCGACCACCCCGACGCCATCGCCGTGCGCCGCGCCACCGCCGGCATCTACCGCACGGTCAAGCAGCGCCGCCGCCAGGAGCGCCGGGCCGCCAAGACCGCCCACGACAAGGCGGTCACGGAGGCCACGGCCACCGGCTCCGCCCAGCGCATCGACGACGAGACCGAAGGCATTCTCCCGTCGTCGGTGACCGACGCCGGTGAGATCGCCGGGATACTCCAGCGCCCGCGCTCCTGCTACATCTGCAAGACGCGCTATGTCGAGGTCGACTACTTCTACCACCAGCTCTGCCAGGCCTGCGCCGCCGAGAACAGGTCGCGGCGCGAGGCCCGTACCGACCTCACCGGCAAGCGCGCGCTGCTCACCGGCGGCCGCGCCAAGATCGGCATGTACATCGCGCTGCGGCTGCTGCGGGACGGCGCCCACACCACCATCACCACGCGCTTCCCGAACGACGCCATCCGCCGGTTCAAGGCCATGCCCGACAGCGACGAGTGGATCGGCCGCCTGAAGATCGTCGGCATCGACCTGCGCGACCCCGCGCAGGTGGTCGCCCTCGCGGACTCGGTCGCCGCCGAGGGGCCCCTCGACATCCTGATCAACAACGCCGCCCAGACCGTGCGCCGCTCCCCGGGCGCCTACAGCGAGCTGCTCGCCGCCGAGTCGGCTCCGCTGCCGGCCGGCGAGCTGCCGCCGGCCGAGGTGATCGGCACCTTCGGCTCCGGCGCCGTGGCCGCGCTGCCGGTCGCGGGCGGCGGCGCCCTCACCGCGCAGGACGTCACCGACCTCGCGCTCATCCCCGGCTCGGCCTCCCTGGAGCGGATCGCGGCCGGCACGGCGATCGACGCGGGCGGACTCGTGCCCGACCTGCACGACACCAACAGCTGGATCCAGTCCGTGGAGGAGGTCACGCCGGTCGAGCTCCTCGAGGTCCAGCTCTGCAACTCCACCGCGCCGTTCATCCTCATCAGCCGGCTGCGCGCGGCGATGTCGGCCGCGCGGGCCGGGCGGACGTACATCGTGAACGTCTCCGCGATGGAGGGCGTCTTCAACCGCGGGTACAAGGGTGCCGGCCACCCGCACACCAACATGGCCAAGGCGGCCCTGAACATGCTCACGCGCACCAGCGCCCAGGAGATGTTCCAGAAGGACGGCATCCTGATGACCGCCGTCGACACGGGCTGGATCACCGACGAGCGACCGCACCCCGACAAGATGCGCCTGGCCGACGAGGGCTTCCACGCCCCGCTCGACCTCATCGACGGCGCGGCGCGCGTCTACGACCCCATCGTCCGCGGCGAGCAGGGCGAGGACCTGTACGGCGTCTTCCTGAAGGACTACGCGCCCGGCAAGTGGTGAGCCCTCAGGAGTGACGGGGGGCGCGGCGGCGCAGCCGGTCGTGCACGGCGTACGCCGCCGGGCCGTCCGGCGCCGCGAGGGACGCGGCCCGCACCCGCGTGCCCCCGTCCACCAGCAGGTCGGCTCCGGTGACCCACCGGGCCGCGTCCGAGGCCAGCCAGACCACGGCACGGGCGACGTCCTCCGGTTCGCCGATGCGGGCCAGCGGGAGGCCGGCCGCGATCTCCTCCTCGGCGTCCTCCCAGACGAAGCGGGCCAGTTCGGTGCGGACGAGCCCGGGGGAGACGGAGTTGACCCGGACCTTCGGGGCCAGTTCCCCGGCGAGCTGCCGGGTGAGGTGGAGCAGGGCCGCCTTGCTGGTGCCGTAGGCGCCCACCCGGGGGCCGACATGCGTGGCGCCCTCCGTGCAGACGTTGACCACCGCGCCGCCGTGCTCGCTCATCCACGCCCGCCACGCGCACCGCACGAGCCGCAGCGGTGCCTCGACGTTGACGGTGAACGCCTCGCGCCAGCGGTCCGGGTCGGCGTCCATGAGGAGGCCGTAGGGCTCGTTGGTCGCGGCGTTGTTCACGACGACGTCGAGGCGCCCGAACTCCCGGACCGCGAGCTCCGTCAGCGCCGACAGGTGCGCGGGGTCGGCGACGGTGCCCGGCAGGCCCACCGCTCCCAGCTCCTCGCAGGTCCGGCGGAGCCCGCCGGGATCCCGCGCCGTGACGCACACCCGCGCCCCCGCCCGGACGAACTCCTCGGCTACCGCCCGGCCGATCCCGCGCGAGGCTCCCGTGACGAGGGCGGCCCGGCCTTCGAGTCCGTACGGCTGCGTCATGGCCGTACCGTCTCATGACGGATCGTCAGACAACAGCCTGCCGCGCGTGCCGGGGCGCGGGGGCCGGGCGGCCACCGGTCGGCTCCCCGCCGGGCGGCGGGACCGCTCTCCAGGGGTGCCGCCGGGCGCAGTTCCCGCCGGATCGCACCCGGCCGTCCGGCTCGTCCGATCCGCCGGTTTCGGTCCCGCAGGTGTGTTCCGTCCCGCACTTTCTTTCGCCCACTGGGCCGAATGGGTGGCGGGCGTTTGGGGCGCAGTTGCTCAAATCACCCCGTATCGTGGGGGGATGGGCGGTGAATGACGCGAGACAGTTACCTCTTGTTTTCAGCCCCATCGAGCGGCTGTCCGCTCATTTGGTTACTCTGTAGCCGACGGACAGCCACACTGGGTCCCACCCACACCCACGGTCCGTCCCGGGACATGCCGGTCATCACGGCCTGCTCTCTTACGAGTTACCGGCGCCACCGCGTCCGAACTGCTTCGACTCAGACCCGAGCGGACGTCAGACGCACAGCGCAGACTGAGCCAGTACGTCCCGAGGGTGACCCGACACATAAGGAGTGCGCGGTGACACCGGAGAAGACGAACCTCGATCAACGTTCCAAGGAACGCCTGGAGCGTGCAGGACTGCCCGAGAAGAAGCTCGGCAGCCTCGACGTGTGGGCCAGGTCCGCCCCCATCCGCCTCGCGGGCTACGAGGACGACCTCGCCGAGCCCCATATCCTGCCCAGCGTGGACTGACCTCCGGAGACTCCGCAGAGGATCCAGCGCGACAGCTGACGGCATGGGCGTGGCAGACTCGCGCCCATGCTGATCAGGGAAGCCGCGGCCGGCGACTGGCCGCGGATCTGGCCGTTCTGGCACCGCATCGTCGGCGCCGCGGAGACCTACGCCTGGGATCCCGACACCTCAGAGGAAGTCGCCCGCGCCCTGTGGACGGGTCCGGGCAAGAAGGTGTACGTGGCCGAGGACGCCGCGGGAACCGTCGTCGGCTCCGCCTTCGTGGGCCCCAACTACGGCGGCCCGGCCGCCCGGATCGCGAACGCCGGCTTCATGGTCGACCCCGACCGCGCGGGACGCGGCATCGGCCGGGCGCTCGCCGAGCACGTCCTCGCCGCGGCGAAGGCGGACGGCTATCGAGGCATGGTGTTCAACGCCGTCGTGGAGACCAATCCCGCCGTCGGGCTGTGGACTTCGCTCGGCTTCACGATCCTGGGCACGGTGCCGGACGCCTACGAGCACGCCCGGCACGGCCGGGTGGGACTGCACATCATGTACCGGGCCCTCTGAGGGAGCGGCCCCCGGCTCACCGGCCGGGCGGGGCGACGCGCTCCCACGGCCGCAGCGCCTCCAACCGCCCCGCCACGTCGAGGAGTACGTGCTCCGAGCCCGGCCGTGCCACGAGCTGCACGGCGCACGGAGCACCGGACGGCAGCGTCCCGAACGGGACCGACATCGCGGGCCAGCCGGTGAGGTTCCAGGGTGGGGTCAGCGGCGAGCAGGCCGTGTTGACGGCCAGGTTGCGCAGCCAGCCCCGCTCGTGCCAGGCCGCCGCCACCGGTCCGCGCCGGGCGAGCGCCGGGGTGAGCAGCACGTCGTGCTCCGCGAAGAACGGTTCCAGGCGGCGGCGCAGTTCCGTACGGCGTTCTCCGCCGCGGACGCTCCGCACGAAACGGCGTCCCACCGCCGCGTGGACACGGGTGCGGCGGGCGAGTCGCCGCGCGTCGAGATCCTCCGCGTCCACGGCGGTGCCCGCGGTCCAGTGGGCCAGTGAAGTGGTGCCGAGCCACCACGGGTACGGGGGATCCGCGGGCCGGACCGGGTGACCCGCCCCCGTCAGCAGTTCGGCGGCCTCGCGGGCGGCGGTCGTGTACGGCCGGGTGACGCCCACCCCGAGGAGGGGGCTGCGCAGGGAGAGGGCGATCCGGCAGGCCCCGGCCTCCGTCGGACCGGGGGCGTCGGCTCCCGTGCCGGGGGCGGCCCCGCCCGCGAGGACCGCCAGCATCAGGCGGGCGTCCTCGACGGTGGTCGCGAGGGGCCCGTTCTCCGACATGCCGAACCAGTCGCCGTGGCCGATACCGGCGGGGACCACGCCGTGGCCGGGCTTCAGGCCGACGAGCCCGCAGTGGGCGGCCGGGATGCGCAGCGAGCCCATCCCGTCGTTGCCGAGGGCGAGCGGCACCAGCCCGGCGGCGACCGCCGCCGCGCTGCCGCCCGACGAGCCGCCTGCCGTGCGCGAGGTGTCCCAGGGGTTGCGCGCGATGCCGTGCACCCCGTCCGTGGTCCCGAAGACGCACAGTTCCGGCACGTTCGTCACGCCCACCACGACGGCGCCCGCGGCGCGCAGCCGGGCCACCGTGACGTGGTCGTGGCCGGCGGGGGTGTCCGGGGTCGCCGCGGTGCCGTTGCGCGTGGCCTCGCCGCGTACGGGCAGGTTGTCCTTGACCGCCACCGGGACGCCGGCGAGGGGGAGTTCGGGCAGGTCCGGGCGGGCGGCCAGCTCGTCGGCCTCGGCGAGCGCCGCGTCCGCGCGCACCGTCCGGAAGGCGCCGACGCGGGAGTCGAGGTGCTCGATCCGGGCGAGGTGCGCGGCCACCACCTCGCGCGGGGTGACCCGCTTCTCGCGTACGGCGGCGGCGATCTCGGCGGCGGTCCGGCCGACCCAGGTGGTCACGGGCGCTCCTTGTCGGTGGGTGCGCCGCGCGGTGGGGCGCGGCGGGGTCCCACTCGGCGAGCGAGGGTGCGTACTCGCGAGTAGTAAAAAGCACTGTGCCCGGAGAGGAGCCCGCGCGTCGAGAGCTGCCGCCCGTTCATGTGTCCAGGGCCCCGCGACCGTCGTCACCCGGACGGGGTCCGCCCTCCGCGGGGGCCCGTGCTGTCCCGCTCGATCAGGCGCGGCACCGGCACCTGGACCGTGCGCGCCGGACCGCCGTCCAGCAGTGCGGTCAGCTCCTGCGCGGCGGTCCTGCCGAACTCCACGGTGTCGCGGGAGAGCGCGGAGAGCCACGGCTTGACCATGCGGCACAGCGCGGAGTCCTCCCAGGCCACCACCGAGACGTCGCCGGGAACCGAGAACCCCAGCTCCGCGGCGGCGGCCACCCCGGCGACCGCCATCACGTCGTTGTCGTAGACCAGAGCGGTCGGCGGAGTGTCCTGTTCCAGGACGCGGCGGGTGACGGCCGCGCCCTGCGCGTCCGAGTAGTCCGTGGTCACCGAGCGGACCTCCGACAGCCCGCGCCGGCCGGCCTCGGCGCGCAGGGTGCGGATCCGGCGCTCGGTGTGGGCGAGGCCGGGCAGGCCCGCGATGTGCACGATCCGGCGGTGCCCGAGCGCGTACAGCTCGCCGACGACCGCGGCCATCGCCCCCGCGTCGTCCGCCCACACGACGGACAGCCCGGGGTGCCCCGCGTCGGGCACCCCGCCGATGACCACGGCGGGCAGGCCCAGTTCGTCGAGGAGGTCCGGACGGGGGTCGTCGGTGCGCGGGTCGACGACCAGGACGCCGTCGACGCGGTGCTCGGCCCACCACCGCCGGTACACCGCGCATTCGGCGGCCACGTCCTCGACCACCTGGAAGAGGAGGCCGAGATGACGCTCCGCCAGCACTTCCTGGATGCCCGAGATCAGTTGGAGGAAGAACGAGTCGACGCCCAGGGTGTCCGCCGGTCGCGCCACCACCAGGCCGACGGTCGCGGCGCCCTCCCCGGACAGCTGTCGGGCCGCTGTGCTGGGCCGCCAGCCCAGTTGTTCGGCGACCCTGCGGACCCGGTCGCGGGTGACCTCGGAGACACCGGGCCGGTCGTTCAGCGCGAAGGAGACCGCGCTCTCGGAGACCCCGGCACGCTGCGCGATGTCCTTCATCGTCGGCCGGCGCGCGGGGGATCGCTTCGCTGACACACCAGGCCCCTTTCCCGTGGCTTGCGGCCGTCAGCGTACCGCAGAGGCCTCCGCACTAAAGCGCTTGAGTGAATCTCCGCTAAAGCGCATTAGTCAGGAGTCAAGATGGCATCGTAGACTGGCTCTGACCTGGTATTTCGCTTGCCTCGTGAATTTCGTGCGGGCGAATGCATTGACTTCCCGAGGAGCGTGCGTGCAAGGTCTGCGACGGCACCCGTTCATCCCCCGGCGAAGGAGCCCCATCCGTGCGTATCCCCCGCAGAGTCCTCGCTGTCGCCGCCGCCGTCGCCGTCGTCCTGCCGCTGAGCGCCTGCGGGTCCGGCGACGGCGGCAGCGGCCCGGCCGACGCCTCCGGCAAGATCGAGGGCGACATCACCTTCCAGACCTGGAACCTGCGCGCCAACTTCAAGCCGTACTTCGAGGGCGTGATCGCCGACTTCGAGAAGAAGTACCCCGGCACGCACGTGAAGTGGGTCGACCAGCCCGCCGAGGGCTACGCGGACAAGATCAGCGCGGACGCGGCGGGCGGCACCCTGCCCGACGTCGTCAACGTCTCGCCCGACCTGGTCGCCCCGCTGGCCAAGGCGGGCCTCGCGCTCGACCTCGACAAGGCCGCCGCGAAGTACCGCGAGGAGTACCTGGACGGCGCCTGGGCCAGCCACCGGATACCGGGCATGACCGGCACGTACGCCTTCCCCTGGTACCTGAACACAGGCCCGCTGTTCTACAACAAGAGCCTCTTCGAGGAGGCGGGGCTCGACGCCTCGAAGCCGCCGACGACGTACGACGAACTCTTCGCCGACGCGCTGCAGCTGGCGAGGAAGAGCAAGGGCAAGGTGGCCACGCTCGCCAACGTGCCCACCATCGAGGACTTCGGCCGGTACGGCGTCCCGCTGATGAACAAGAAGGGCACCGCCTTCGCGTTCAACGACGCCAAGGGCGTCGAACTCCTCACCAAGTACAAGGAGTTGTACGACGCCAAGGCGCTCGACCCGCAGGCGCTGACCGCGACGCCGGAGTCGTCCGGCAAGAAGTTCCTCACGGAGGCCGTCGCCATGAACCCCGGCAGCGCGCTCGATCTCGGCAACTTCAAGAAGCAGGCGCCGAACCTGTACAAGAACATCGGCATCACGGACCAGATCACCAGCACCGGCAAGGTGAACATGTACGTGATGGGCGTGATGGTCAACGCGCGGACCAAGCGGACGCCGGCCGCGGTCGCCTTCGCGCACTACGTCACCGACGCGAAGAACCAGATGGCGTTCGCCAAGAAGGTCGCGATCTTCCCGAGCACCGCCGGATCGCTCGACGACCCGTACTTCACCCGGCAGGACGGGACCGACGAGACCCGGGTGCGGGTCGCCGCGGCCCAGTCCCTGAAGAACGCGGTGAACTACACGCCGGTGCTGTTCAGCGAGCAGATGAAGACCGCGCTGCGGAACGAGGTCGCCAAGGCGCTCCAGGGCAAGCAGAGCCCGAAAGCAGCTCTTGACAACGCTGTCGAGGCCTGCGACCGGCTCCTCCAGCAGCAGGGCTGAACCGGCATGGCGAGTTCCACGGTCTCCCGGACGACCCGTCCGGCACCCCTGCCGCACCCCGCCCCCGGGGGCCGTCCGCGCCGCGTGCGACGCCATCTCCCGTTCAGCCCCTGGCTGTTCGCCGCCCCCGGGCTGCTGATCACGGGCGCGTTCATCCTCTATCCGTTCGTTTCCACGCTGGTCAACGCCTTCACCGACCGCCGGACCCTGATCCCCGGCCGGTTCGTGGGCCTGGCCAACTTCCGGGAACTGCTGCACGACGAGATGTTCTGGATCGGGCTGCGCAACAGCGCGCTGTACGTCGTCGGGGTCGTCCCCGCGCTCGTGCTGCTGCCGCTGCTGCTCGCGCTGCTCGTCCGGAAGAACATCCCCGGCATCACCTTCTTCCGGTCGGCCTTCTACACCCCCGTCGTCGCCTCCATCGTGGTGGTCGGACTGATCTGGGTGTGGCTCCTGGACGAACGCGGCCTGGTGAACTCGCTGTTGGAGGCGGTCGGGGCAGGGAAGGTCGGCTTCCTCAGCGACCAGTGGCTGCTGCTGCTCAGTGCCATGGCCGTCACGGTCTGGAAGGGCCTCG
Source organism: Streptomyces sp. NPDC026417 (assembly GCF_055567695.1). NCBI lineage: Bacteria > Bacillati > Actinomycetota > Actinomycetes > Kitasatosporales > Streptomycetaceae > Streptomyces > Streptomyces sp. NPDC026417. The sequence continues at coordinate 85,280 of NZ_JBVHPY010000026.1, read as the reverse complement.
GCTACTACATGATCATTTACTTGGCCGCACTCGCCAATGTGCCGCGCGAACTGCACGAGGCCGCAGCCGTCGATGGTGCGGGCGCGGTGCGCCGCTTCCTCACGGTCACCGTGCCCGCCGTCCGCTCCACCATGGTCCTGGTCGGCGCGCTCTCCTCGGTCGCCGCCTTCAAGGTGTTCTCCGAGGTGTACCTGATGGCGGGGCCCGACGGCGGTCCGGCGGGCGAGGACACGACTCTCGTCATGCTCGTCCAGCGCACCGGTACCGGCCTCACCGGCCGGGTCGGCTACGCGTCCGCCATCTCCGTCGTCGTGTTCGTCGTCACCGTCGCGCTCATGCTCCTGGTGCTGCGCGCCGACCGGAAGGAGGACGCGTGACCACCGTCGACAAGACACCCGAGTCGGGCCGGGCACCCGCCGCCGCGCCCGCCCCGCGGCGGCGCGTCACCGACGAGCACGGGCGGCGCATCCGCTTCTGGGAACTGGCCCTGCGCTACCTGCTGCTGCTCGCCGTCCTCGCCCTCACCGTCGGCCCGTTCGTCTGGCAGCTGTCCACCTCGCTCAAGGGACCCACCGAGGACATCCTCGGCTCGCCGCCCCGGTTCCTGCCGAGCGACCCGACCCTGCACAACTACGCACGGGTCGCGGACACCATCCCGGTCTGGGACTACGCCCTCAACTCCCTCAAGGTCGCCGCCGCGAACGTCGTCACCAACTGCGTGGGCGCGGCCCTCGCCGGCTACGCGCTGGCCCGGCTGCGCTACCGGGGGCGCCGGGCCGCCACGCTCGTCTTCATTCTGGCGATGCTCGTCTCGTCGAGGGCATCATCATCGCCCAGTTCACGACCATGCGTGAACTCGGCCTGAACAACACCCTGATCGGTGTCGTCCTGCCCGGCTGCATCGGCGCGATGAACGTGCTGCTGATGCGCAACGCCTTCCTCAACCTCCCCTACGAGATCGAGGAGGCGGCCTTCGTCGACGGGGCGAACACCTGGCAGCGGTTCCTGCGCATCGCGCTGCCCTCGGTGAAGGGCACTCTCGCCGTCGTCGCGATCTTCGCGTTCATGGGTGCGTGGGACGACTTCCTGTGGCCCCTCATCGTGCTCAGCGATCCCTCCAAGTTCACCCTGACCATCGGCCTCAACTACCTCCACGGCACCTTCGCCAACGACGAACGGCTCGTCGCCGCCGGCACGATCATCGCCGTGGCACCGCTCATCGTGCTCTTCGCCTGCCTCCAGCGGTTCTTCTTCCGCGGCGTCGGCGAGGGCGCGGTGAAGGGCTGAGCCCCCTCACGCTCACGAGTGCCCGAGCCCCAGGCCGCGCCCCCACCCCCGATTCGCAAGGACCCCGTATGCCTTCTGCCGTGCGCTTCGGCGTCAACTACACGCCGAGCCAGGGGTGGTTCCACCACTGGCTCGACTTCGACCTGGACGCCGTCCGCGCCGACCTCGACTCCATCGCGCGGCTCGGCCTGGACCACGTACGGGTCTTCCCGCTGTGGCCCTACTTCCAGCCCAACCGGACCCTGATCCGCCCGCGCGCCGTCCAGCAGCTCGTCGCCCTCGCCGACGCCGCCGCCGAGCGGGGCCTGGACGTCAACGTCGACGGTCTGCAGGGCCACCTGTCGAGCTTCGACCACCTGCCGGCCTGGACCCGCACCTGGCACCGCCGGAACATCTTCACCGACCCGGACGTGGTCGAGGGCGAGGCGGAGTTCGTGCGCACCCTCGCCGCCGCGCTCGCCGACCGGCCGAACTTCATCGGCATGACCCTCGGCAACGAGATCAGTCAGTTCGCGGCGGCTCCGCACCCCGACCCCGACCGCGTCACGTCCGCGGAGGCGGAGACCTGGCTCCGGACCCTGCTGGCCGCCTGCGCGAAGGGCGCGCCGGACAAGCTCCACCTGCACGCCTCCTACGACGCCACCTGGTACCAGGACGACCAGCCCTTCACCCCCGCCCACGCGGCCCGGCTCGGCGCCGTGACCGCCGTGCACTCCTGGGTGTTCAACGGCACGGCCCAGCGGCACGGCCGTACGGGCACCGCCACCGAGCACCATGCCGCCTACCTGGTCGAACTCTCTAAGGCGTGGGCGGACGACCCCCGGCGGCCCGTCTGGCTCCAGGAGGTCGGCGCGCCCGCCCCACTGATCCCGGCCGAGCACGCGGCCGCCTTCGCGGAGGCGACCGTCGCCAACGCGCTGGACTGCCCGGACCTGTGGGGCGTCACCTGGTGGTGCTCGCACGACGTGAGCCGGAGCCTCGCGGACTTCCCCGAACTCGAATACGGGCTCGGTCTGTTGACGAACGACCGGCGGACCAAGCCCGTGGGGGAGACCATCGCGCGCATCGTCGCGGAGCGGCGGACCGGGCAGCACCCGGCGCCGCGCACGACCGCGCTCGTCGTCGACACCGGCTCGGGCCGCTCCGTCTGCGCGCCCGGGGGCCCGGTCTTCGAGGCCTTCGCCCGGCTGGCCGGCGACGGTGTCCGTCCCACCACCGTGCTGGCGAGCCGCGCCCGGGACCAGGAGCACCTCACGGCTCGCGGCATCACCGAGGTCGTCACCCCCGACCAGGTGACCGCGTAACCGGCCCGCTCCCCGCGTCGCGTCACCCCCGGCCGGGCCGCCGCGCGGGCGGCGCACCGCAGCAGCGCCGAGGGCGTCGGCCCGCGGAACCAGGTCACCGCCTCACCGGAGGCACCCCGGCACCGAAGCCGTCACCCCGCGGGACGTGGCCGCCGCACCACCGGCCGCACCGCGGCAGCACCTCCGCACGCACCGTAGTCCGTCCCCCAACGTTACGGAGCACACCGTGAACCTCAGCCGACGTACCGTCCTGCTCGCCGGCGCCGGCGCCGCCGCGGGGCTCGTCCCCGGCCTGTCCGCCCCGGCTGCCGCCGCCGCCCGGGACCTCCGGCCGTACGCCGCGTACTGGTACCCCGACTCGCTGCCCGCCGGCACCCCCGGCCCCGGCATCACCTGGCGGAGCCTGAAGGCATGGCGGGCCGAGAGCGACCCGGACCTGGCGTTCAACGCGGCCTCCGTGTCCCTCGCCCCCCGCTTCACGCCGACGCCCGCGAACCGGACGGCCCGCTCCGGCCAGGCCCGCATCCAGTCCCTCGTCTCCTTCGGCCCGACGGCGGGCAACCCTTCGCAGGGCGCGGCGACGGCCGACTACTACGCCCTCAACCACTGGTCGTACATCGACGAACTCGTCTTCTGGGGCGGCTCGTCCGGCGAGGGGCTGATCCTCGCGCCCAACGCGCCGATCGTCGACGCCGCCCACCGCCACGGCGTGCCCGTCCTCGGCAACGTCTTCCTGCCGCCCGTCGCCTACGGCGGACAGCTGCAGTGGACCCGCGACCTCGTGCAGAAGGACTCCGCCGGACACCATCCGCTGGCCGCGCAACTCGTCGCCGTCGCCGCCGCGTACGGTTTCGACGGCTGGTTCGTCAACGCCGAGACCGGCGGCGGCGACGCGGCCCTCGCCGGCGACATGCTCGGCTTCCTCCACGAACTCAAGGCACTGGGCGCCGCCCGGGGGCAGCGCGTCACCTGGTACGACTCGATGACCGTGAGCGGCGCGGTCAGCTGGCAGGGCGCGCTGAACAACCGGAACAAGGCCTTCTTCCAGTCGGCCGACTCGATGTTCGTCGACTTCCGCTGGACACCCGGCAGTCTCGCCTCCTCGGGCACCACGGCCAGGCAACTCGACCGCATCCGCTACGAGTTGTGGGCGGGCGTCGACGTCGAGGCGAACGGCACGAACACGTCCGTCGACTGGGACGCGATCGTGCCGGCCGACCGCGCCCACGTCACCTCCCTGGGCTTCTACCGGCCCGAGTGGACCCGCAACCACCTGCCCGCGAACCGCACCCCCGGTGACTTCCACCGCGCCGACGACCTCTTCTGGACGGGCGCCTCGCTCGACCCCTCGAAGCCCGCCACGGCAGCGGGCTGGCGGGCCCCGGCCGTCTCCGTCGCGGACCGCTCGACCGTCACCGTCGTTCCCTTCGCCACCACCTTCAACACCGGACACGGCCTGAAGTGGTACGACGGCGGCCAGGTCGCCTCGGACACCGCGTGGCACCACCTGGGTCTCCAGGACCGGCTGCCCTCCCGCCGCTGGGTCGTCCGCACCACGGGCCGCCGACCGTCCGTCGGCTTCGACTTCGCGGACGCCTGGCGCGGCGGAAGCAGCCTGCTCGTCGACGGCCCCCTCGACGCACCGGTCACCCTGGACCTGTACGCGACCAGGCTCCCCCTCGGCCCGGACACGGTGGTGGAGCTGACCCACCGCACGGACGCCGGCGCCGTACGGATCGAGCTGGCCGTCGCCACCGCCGAACCCGGCACGGCGGGCGGCGCGCCCCCGTACACCTGCTTCCCCGTCGAAGCGGGCGGCGGCTGGCGGACCTCCACCGTCCGGCTCTCCGGCCTCACCGGAAACGTGCGCGCCCTCGGTGTCCGGCTCACCCGGACCGGCTCGGCCCCGGTGCGGCTGCGTCTGGGCGGCCTGGCCGTCCGGAACGCGCGGGAGACCCCCGCCGCGCCCGCCGGCCTGCGTGTCACGGACGCCGAGGGCGGCAGCCTGCGCCTCGCGTGGCAGGCGGCACCCGGCGCCGTACGGCACTACGAGCTGTACCGCGCGCTTCCCGACGGCACCCGGCGCTTCCTCGGGGGCACCTGCCAGCGCGCATACCACCTCCAGGGACTCGCCCCCGAGCAGGGGGAGACCGCCGCACGGTTCGAAGTGCGCGCGGTGGGGGAGCTGTTCACCATCTCGACCGCCGCCACGACCACCCACACCTGGTAGCCCGCACCCACACCCACGGAGCACTCTCATGCATGACGACCGCACCCTGGTCGAAGCCCGACTCAAGCGCGTCCTCGACGAGCGCATCCGCCCCGCCGTGTATCCCGAGTCCGTACCGCTGGACGTGGCGGTGTGGAACGCGCCGGGCGAGCCCGTGCCGGTTGCCGAAGGCCTGGCGGCCGAGGCGGAGCCGATCGGGGTCGGAGCGCGCTGGGGTGCTCCGTGGGGCACCAGCTGGTTCCGGGTCACCGGCACCGTCCCGGACGCCTGGGCGGGCAGGACCGTCGAGGCGATCCTCGACCTCGGCTTCGACGAGAACATGCCCGGCTTCCAGTGCGAGGGCCTCGTCTACCGCCCCGACGGCACCCCGGTGAAGGGGCTCAACCCCCGCAACCAGTGGGTGCGGATCGGCGCTCCCGTCGAAGGGGGCGAGGAGGTGCGGCTGCACATCGAGGCCGCGTCCAATCCGGTGATCCTGGACTACCACCCCTTCGTACCCACCCCGCTCGGTGACAAGGAGACGGCCGGCAGCGAGCCGCAGTACACCCTCGCGCGCATGGACCTGGCCGTCTTCGACGAGACGGTGTGGCAGCTGGTGATCGACCTGGAAGTGCTCGGCGAGCTGATGGCCGAGCTGCCCGTGGAGTCCGCGCGGCGCTGGGACCTGCTGCGGGCGATCGAGCGCGCCCTGGACGCGGTCGACCTCCAGGACGTGAACGGCACGGCGGCCGCCGCACGCGAGCGGCTCGAAGGGGTGCTGGCCGACCCCGCCGTGCCCTCCGCGCACCGCATCAGCGCCGTCGGGCACGCGCACATCGACTCGGCGTGGCTGTGGCCGCTGCGCGAGACCGTGCGCAAGGTGGCCCGTACGACCTCCAACATGACCGCGCTGCTGGAGGACGAACCCGACTTCGTCTTCGCCATGTCCCAGGCGCAGCAGTGGGCCTGGGTCAAGGAGCACCGCCCCGAGGTGTGGGCGCGCGTGAAGAAGGCCGTCACCGACGGGCGGTTCGTGCCCGCCGGCGGCATGTGGGTGGAGTCCGACACGAACATGCCGGGCTCGGAGGCGATGGCCCGTCAGTTCGTGCACGGCAAGCGCTTCTTCCTCGACGAGTTCGGCATCGAGAACGAGGAGGCGTGGCTGCCCGACACCTTCGGGTTCGCCGCGGGCCTCCCGCAGATCATCAAGGCGGCGGGCTCCAAGTGGCTGCTGACGCAGAAGATCTCGTGGTCGCAGACCAACAAGTTCCCCCACCACACCTTCCAGTGGGAGGGCATCGACGGCACGCGGATCTTCACTCACTTCCCGCCCGTCGACACCTACAACTGCTCCATGAAGGGCAGCGAGATCGCGCACGCCGCGCGCAACTTCAAGGACAAGGGAGTCGCCCGGCACTCCCTCGCGCCCACCGGCTGGGGAGACGGCGGCGGTGGCACGACGCGCGAGATGGTCGCCAAGGCGGCCCGGCTGCGCGACCTGGAGGGGGCCGCGACCGTGGTCTGGGAGACCCCCGAGGCGTTCTTCGAGAAGGCGCAGGCCGAGTACCCCGCCGCACCGGTCTGGGTGGGCGAGCTGTACCTGGAGCTGCACCGGGCCACCCTCACCAGCCAGGCGAAGACCAAGCAGGGCAACCGCCGCAGCGAGCACCTGCTGCGCGAGGCCGAACTCTGGGCGGCGACCGCCGCGGTACGCACCGGCTTCGCCTACCCCTACGAGGACCTGGACCGCATCTGGAAGACGGTCCTGCTCCACCAGTTCCACGACATCCTGCCCGGCTCCTCCATCGCCTGGGTGCACCGGGAGGCGCAGAAGACGTACGAGAGGGTCGCCGAGGAGCTGAACGCGGTCGTCGAGTCCGCGCAGCGCGCGCTGGCGGGGGAGGGGTCGGCGCCGCTGGTGTTCAACTCGGCCCCGCACAGCCGCGACGGGGTTCCGGCGGGCGGTGCCCGGACCCCGGCCGTCCTCGGCGAGACGGCCCTGGAGCCGCGTCCGGACGGCGGCTACGTCCTGGACAACGGGATGCTGCGGGTCGAGATCGACGCGCGGGGGCTGGTCGTCTCCGCCTACGACCTGTCCGCGGACCGGGAGACCGTCGCGCCGGGGCTGGCGGCGAACCTGCTGCAGATCCACCCCGACTTCCCCAACATGTGGGACGCCTGGGACGTCGACGAGTTCTACCGGAACACGGTCACCGACCTGGTGGACGCCGACGAGGTGGTGCCCGGCGAGGACGGCGTCTCGGTGCGGGTCGTCCGCTCCTTCGGCGCGTCGCGGGTCACGCAGGTGCTGTCGCTGGCGCCCGGGGAGCAGCGGCTCGGCATCGACACCGAGGTCGACTGGCACGAGACCGAGAAGTTCCTCAAGCTGGCGTTCCCGATGGACGTGCACGCCGAACGGTACGCGTCCGAGACCCAGTTCGGGCACTTCCACCGGCCGACGCACACCAACACCAGCTGGGAGGCGGCGAAGTTCGAGGCCTGCAACCACCGGTTCGTGCACGTCGAGGAGCCCGGCTGGGGGGTGGCGGTGGTGAACGACTCGACGTACGGCCACGACGTGACGCGTACCGTGCGCGACGGCGACTCCGGTACGACCACGACCGTACGGGTGTCGCTGCTGCGTGCGCCGCGTTTCCCGGACCCGGAGACCGACCAGGGTGTCCACCGGTTCCGGCACGCCCTCGTACCGGGCGCGGCGATCGGCGACGCGGTGCGGGAGGGCTGGCGGATCAATCTCCCCGAGCGGCGGGTGACGGGCTCCCAGGAGGTCGTGCCGCTGGTGACCGTCGAGCAGGACGCGGTCGTGGTGACGGCGGTCAAGCTGGCCGACGACGGGAGCGGGGACGTGGTCGTCCGGTTCCACGAGTCGCGGGGCGGTCGGTCGCGGGCCACGCTCACGGTGGGCTTCCCGTTCGAGGAGGTCACGGTGACGGACCTGCTGGAGCGCCCGCTGGCCGGGGCGGCGGCGCCCGAGCGGGACGGGGGGCGGCTCCGGCTCCCGCTGCGGCCGTTCGAGCTGGTGACGCTCCGGCTGAAGCGGAGCTGACCGGCCGACGTGTGGGCCTCCGGGAGTGCCCCGGGGGCTCGTTCGCTCCCTCCGGCCCCTCTCCGTCCCAGGACGCGCGCCGTTCCGGGTCGGCTGCCGCGGGACCGGAGGGGCGAGCCGTGAGGTCGTCCGGACCAGGGTCTCGCTTACGACCTGGTGGTCCTGCCGGGTCAGCTCCCGGCCTGCGTGGCGGCGGCCGCGTCGCTCCCGGAACTGATGTGCGTGCTGGACCACTTGAGCAAGCCGATCGCCTCCGGGGAGACGGAGCCGTGGGCGTCCGCCCTTCGGGAGCTCGCCGCGCTCCCCAACACGGTGGGCAAACTCTCCGGGATGGTGACCGAGGCGGATCCGGCGACGTGGACGACGGAGAGCCTGCGCCCCTATGCCGACACCGTCCTGGACGCCTCCGGGCCCGGCCGCCTGATGTTCGGCTCGGGCTGGCCGGTGTGCACGGTCGCGGCGACGTACGCGGAAGTCGTCGCCTGCGCCGACGGGTTGACGCGTCGGCTGGGCGGCGACGAGCGCGCCGCCGTGCGCACGGACACGGCGACCCGCGTCTACCGCCTCCGAGCCACCGAGTCCAGCCGCGTCGGTGGCAGGAACTCCCGTACGCAGGTCCGCTCCCAGCACGCCCCCGTGTCCCGCAACTCCCGCCAGGTCGTGTAGCGGTAGCGGAAGAGACGGGCGCGCACGAAGCGCGGCGGGGCGTCCGCGGGGAACGGGGAGCGGCGCAGCAGCCGCAGCGTGTCGCGGTCGTTCTCCAGGAGCCGCTCCACCAGCGCGCCGAACCACGAACCGGCGTAGGCGGGGGAGAGGGCCGCGAACCACATCATCCAGTCGAGCCGCAGGTGGTACGGGGCGAACTGCCGCGGCCACCGCCGGGGATCGCCCGGTTTCCCCTTGAACTCGTACTCCCGCCAGTCCGAGTCCTCGCGTGCCGCCTCGTCCGCCGTGCCCTCGACGACCACTTCGTAGCGGACGCGGCTGACGCTGCCGAACGCCCCGTAGGTGTTGACCAGGTGCAGCGGGTCGAACGAGCGGTTCATGACCTGCCGGCGGGAGACGAGGTTGCGGGCGGGACGGTAGCTGAGGCCCACCAGGCCCGCGGCGACGGCCAGCACGACGACCTGGTACCAGAGGGGGGCGGCGGGGACCGGATCCGGTGCGGAGGCCGGCAGCCGCACGGCGGACAGCGCCAGCACGATCGTGATCCAGTTCAGCCAGGAGAAGTTGCCCGACAGGATCAGCCACAGCTGGGTGACGATCATCAGCGCCGCGGCCGCCGTCGCCACCGGCTGCGGGGTGAACAGCAGGTCCGGAACCACGAGTTGCGTGAAGTGGTTGGCGGCCACCTCGATCCGGTGCACCGGCTTCGGCAGGTGGTGGAAGAACCAGCTCAGCGGACCCGGCATCGGCTGCGTCTCGTGGTGGTGGTCCAGGCACGTCAGCTTGCGCCAGCACGCGTCGCCCCGCAGCTTGATCATGCCCGCACCGAACTCCACCCGGAACAGCACCCAGCGCAGCAGGAACAGGACGACGACCGGCGGCGCCACCTCGTCGTTGCCCAGGAACACCGCGACGAAGCCGACCTCCAGGAGCAGTGACTCCCAGCCGAAGCCGTACCAGGTCTGCCCGACGTTCACGATCGACAGGTACAGCGCCCAGGGCACCAGCCACAGCAGCATGCCGCCCCACAGGGGCAGGTATCCGTCGAGCCCCGCGAGCAGGGCCACCGACACCGCGCACCCGGTCCAGGACCAGGCGGCGAAGAACCGGTCGGAGTAATGGGCGTGGAACACGCTCGGTGCCCGGCGGAACGGCACCCGGGCGACGAAGCGCGGCACCGGCAGCATGCCGCGCTCCCCGAGCAGCGCCCGGAACTGCAGCGCCGCCGTCAGGAAGGCGATCAGGTACACACCGGCCAGGGCCCGCTGGAAGACCACCCGGCTCAGCCAGTACTCGGGTGCCGTGAACCACTCCACGTCGGCCTCCTCACTCCTTCCAGTGTGACGCTGCGTTACCGTGAGCGACACCGGCACCCGTCACCCGGACGCCGCAACCGGTCCGGCCGTCCTCCCGGGAGCTTCCCGGCGCGGCCCGCGCGGGCCCCCACGAGTCGAATAATCGGGCAAATCCTGGCAAGGTGGGCCCATGGTTGATCGGGGAGCGAGCGCCCTGTCACTCCCGGACGACTGGCCCGCCCGCCCGGATCCGATCATGGCGCTCAACCGCATGGGTAGCTTCGACTGGGACCTGGACACCGCCGTGATGTACATGGACGCCCAGGCCCTCGCCGTGTTCGACATGAGCCCGGAGGAGTACGACGGCGAGCCGCAGACCCTCGGTGCGCGCGTCCCGCCCGTCGACGCCCACGGACTCGACACCATGGTCGCCCAGGCACTCAAGGACGGCAGCGCCAACTACGGCGCCTACTTCCGCGTCCGCCACCGGGACGGCTCCCTGCGCTGGACGCACACCCAGGGCTACATCCACCGCGACGCCACCGGCCGTCCCCGCCGCATCCTCGGCATCGTCCGCGACGCCACCCAGGAGCTGAGCGAGAGCGCCGCCCGCCGTGAGCAGGCCGCCGAGGACGAGGCCCGGCGCCAGCAGACGAGCGTCGTGCAGATCACCACGGCGGCGCTCGCGCACGCCCGCACCGTCCAGGACGTCATCGACGTCCTGGAGGACACCCACGGCGTCACCCACCTCGGGGCCACCAGCCTGGTCATGGGGCTGCTGGAGGCCGGGCGGGTCCGCCTGGTCGCCGCCGGCCCCGAGTACAGCTACGTGCCCGGCACCCGGGTCACCCGCATCGACGAGCAGTTCCCGATGAACGAGGTCGTGCGGACCCTCGTACCGCACTTCATCGAGTCGCCGGAGGAGTTCGCCGAGTCCTACCCCCTGCTCTGGCCGAACATCACCGACCTGAAGATCACCTCCGCCGCCTACCTGCCGCTCATCGTGCAGGCCCGGCCCATCGGCGCGATCGGGCTCCTCTACAACGACCGGCGCGGCTTCTCGGCGGAGGAGCGCAACGTCCTGGTCGCCCTCGGCAGCAGCATCGCGCAGAGCCTCCAGCGAGCCATGTTCTTCGAACAGGAGAAGGACCTCGCCCAGGGCCTGCAGCAGGCCATGCTGCCGCGCTCCATCCCGAGCGTGCCCGGCGCCGATCTCGCCGTCCGCTACCGCTCCGCGGCCCTCGGCCGGGACATCGGCGGCGACTGGTACGACCTCATCCCGCTGCCGGGCGGACGCGTCGGCGCCGTGATCGGCGACGTCCAGGGCCACGACACGCACGCCGCGGCCGTCATGGGCCAGCTGCGCATCGTGCTGCGCGCGTACGCGGCGGAGGGGCACACCCCCGCCACCGTGATCGCCCGCGCCTCGGTCTTCCTGCACGAACTCGACACCGACCGCTTCGCGACCTGCCTGTACGCCGAGGCGGACCTGTCCACGGGAGTCGTCCAGGTGGTCAGGGCCGGCCACATCGACCCGATGGTCCGGAACACCGACGGCACCTGCCGGCGCCTCCCCGTCGAAGGCGGGCTGCCGCTCGGCCTGTCCGCGGAGTTCGGCAGCCTCGAATACCCCGTCGACACCCTCGAACTCGACCCCGGCCAGACCCTCCTGCTCTACACCGACGGACTCGTCGAGCAGCCCGGCGTCGACCTCGACGACGGCATGCAGACCCTCAGCGAGCTGGTCCGCTCGGGCCCGGACGACGTCCGCGAACTCGCCGACCGGCTCATCGACGTCGCCGAGGAGCGCGGCGGCGACGACGACGTGGCCCTCCTGCTGCTGCGCCGCCGCGGCCCCACCCAGCAGACCGGCGGGCGGCTCCAGCAGCACGTCGCGCCCGGCGACCCGGAGGCGTTGACCGAGGCCCGCCACATGATCCGCGCCGCCGTCCGCGCCTGGGGCGCCGGCGACCGCGCGGACGAGATCGAGCTGGTCGCCGACGAACTGATCACCAACGCCCTCATGCACACCGAGGGCGCCGCGGTCGTCACCCTGCGCGCGCTGACCGGTCCCGGCCGCAGGCTGCGGGTCGAGGTGGAGGACTCCTCCAGCGCACTGCCGCGCCGCCGCGAGGCCGGCGAGTCCGGTGTCTCGGGCCGCGGCCTGCTCCTGGTGGACCTGCTCACCGACGGCTGGGGCGTGGAGGCCCGGGGCGGCGGCAAGTGCCTGTGGTGCGAGTTCGCGGTCCCGGAGCGGGACTGACGGAACGGCTCTCCCCTGGCGCTGTCGGCGCCGGGTGGCACCCTGGACGTATGCCGGAACTGCCCGAGGTCGAAGCGCTCAAGGACTTCCTGGACGGCCATCTCGTGGGCCGGGAGATCGTCCGTGTCCTACCCGTCGCGATCAGCGTCCTGAAGACGTACGACCCTCCGCTCACCGCCCTGGAGGGCCGCGAGGTCACCGCCGTGCACCGCCACGGCAAGTTCCTGGACCTCGACGCGGGCGGCGTGCACCTCGTGACGCACCTGGCCCGCGCCGGCTGGCTGCACTGGAAGGACAGCCTCCCCGACGGCCCGCCCCGGCCCGGCAAGGGGCCGCTGGCCCTGCGGGTGGCCCTGGACACCGGGCAGGGCTTCGACCTGACGGAGGCGGGCACCCAGAAGCGGCTCGCCGTGTACGTCGTCCACGACCCGGCCGTGATCCCGGGCGTGGCCCGGCTCGGTCCGGACCCCCTCGCGGCCGACTTCGACGAGACCCGGTTCGCGCGGATCCTCGAAGGCGAACGGCGCCGGCTCAAGGGCGCGCTGCGCGACCAGAGCCTCATCGCGGGTGTGGGGAACGCCTACAGCGACGAGATCCTGCACGCGGCGAAGATGTCGCCCTACAAGATCGCTTCCACGCTGACGCCCGAGGAGAGCCGGCGGCTGTACGAGGCGCTGCGCAGCACGCTCACCGAGGCGGTCGAGCGCTCCCGCGGGGTGGCCGCGGGACGGCTCAAGGCCGAGAAGAAGAGCGGCCTGCGGGTGCACGGCCGCACGGGTGAGCCCTGCCCGGTGTGCGGCGACACCATCCGTGAGGTCTCCTTCAGCGACTCCTCGCTGCAGTACTGCCCGACCTGCCAGACGGGCGGCAAACCGCTCGCGGACCGCCGGTTGTCGCGGCTCCTCAAGTAGGGCGGTCCGGCCGGTCGGCGCGTCCGCCGGTTCGGCGGGCCGGCCCGTACCGGGCGGAGCGCCCGGCCGGCCCCGCGTCGCCGGGACGGGCGGGCCGGCCGCGCCGGAGTTGCGGCACGGTGTCCGGCGACCGTCGCCGAACACCGAACGCCTGTCGGCCATTCAGCGGGGGTCGAGCGTCACGAGCCGTTCGCCGTCCTTCGTGCGGACCTCGAACCGGCTGATCTCGCGCGGTTTGAGCGCGGCACCGCCGTGCAGGCTGGACGCACCGGAGGCGTGCGCGGGGACCATCCAGCTCGTCACCGTCTCCTCCGTGCCGTCCTTGCCGACCGCGACCAGCCGGCAGGCGCGCGGCCCTCCCGAGTCCTTGACCCGTACGTCGAGTTCGCTGCCCCAGAGCCGGTCCGCCCACGTGACCTGGGCCCACACGCCACTGTGCGCGTCGGTCGCCGCGACCCGGTCCGACGGCGCGTCGTGCGCCGTCACCGCCGCGACCGCGGGCCCGCCCACGGCCAGGACCACGGCCGCCGCCACCGCGTACAGCCACCGCCTGCGCCCGGTCCGGTGGCGCGCGGCGACCTCGCCGAGCAGCCGGTCCAGGAACCGGGGCCCGGGGGCCGCGAAGGGATGCACGGCACGCGGTGTCGCCCGCCTGTACAGCATCAACTGCCGTGCTGCCGGGCGGAATTCACTCACCTGTGCGGTGCAGCTCGGACACCCCATGAGGTGGTCCTCGAAGCGGAAGGCATCCGCTTCGTCCAGCACGCCGAGCGTGTAGGCGCCGACGTCGCGATGGCGTTCCAGGGACCTCATACCAAATCCTCGTGCCGGGGGGCGGGGTGGGGGTGATGCTGCTGTTGCCCACCGGTACGGACCTGGCCGCCGAATCACTCAAGACCCCCGGGGAAACGGGGAGAGATATTCGGAGCGGTGAGGCCCGCGGATTGGTCGGAGTCGGAAAACTTTCCGTCCTCAGAAGAGATGGATCGCCAGGTGCCCCAGCGGCAGCCCCAGCTGCCAGGCCGGGGTCCACACCTTGGGCCCGTCGTCCTCGCCCGGAACCGAGCCTCCCCCGGGGACCGCGTCGAGGTCGGGGGCGAGCAACTCGGTCTCCTCCAGCCAGCGCCAGGCCGCCGCCGCCAGTGCCAGGTCCGGTGCCGGGCCGCCCGCCGTGGCGGCCTCCCTCTCCAGCCCCGCCATCCGCTCGCGCACCCAGTCCTGCCACGGCTGGTCGTAGGCGGTGAGCGACATCCACGTCTCCAGCTGCGAGACGACGCGGATGCCGGAGAGTTCGCCGCCGGTGTCGGACAGGAAGATGGTCAGCGCCAGGGCGTCGCGCCCGGCCCGGAACTCGAAGGACGTCGGTGGCATCAGGTCGCCGGTTCTCAGCAGTTCGTCGGCGATGTATTCGGCGTACAACCACGCCATGGGGACGGCCAGTTCGCCGCCGCCGGTGCCGCCCGTGCTCTCTTGACCTCTGTGCAGCATCCCTTCCTGCCCTCCTCCGGTGCGTGCGCGTCGCCCGACCCCGGGTCCCAGTCCGGAAACACGGATGAGGACAGCTGATGGCCCAACCATGGTCCTCAGCAAGGCGCTTTACGGAGGCTTGACTGATCCTTCGGTTTCACCGCAGGTCGGCCGCGTATCCCGGAAGAACCCGGCGCAGGGCGCGCAGCGCGTAGTACGCGCGGGACTTCACGGTACCGGGCGGGATCCCGAGCACCTCCGCGGCCTCCGCCACACTCGCCCCCCGGAAGTACACCTGCACCAGGACTTCACGGTGCTCGGGAGTGAGTGTCTTCACAGCCTCCCGCACATCGAGCGTCGCGGCGGACCGTTCGGCGTGATCGGCGCACACCCGGGCGCTCTCCAGCACCTCGTCCCCGACCTCGGCGGGACGCGCCTGGCGCGCTCGCCGCGCGTCGATGGCGAGTCGCCGTCCGACGGTGAGCAGCCAGGGGCGCACGGAGGTGAAATCGTGCGCGCGCAGGGCCTCCGGGTGCTGCCAGGCGCGTACGAGGGTCTCCTGGAGCAGGTCCTCGGCGCGCTGGCGGTCTCCGTCGGAGAGCCGCAGCAGCAGCGCGAACAGCGGTCGGCCGTGCTCGCGCTGCAGCGCGGCCAGTTCGTGCTCCGCGGTCGTGCCGCGGGTGATGGTGGTGGTTCCGGCCGTCATGGCCTGTATGCCAGCGGGTGGGGCTCCGCGGGGACAGGGGCGGGGCATGGGTGTGCGGTGGGCGGTCGATGCGGTCGGTGAACGGTACGACGAACGGTCCACCGGGGGTGGGAGTCCTCCTACCGGCCCGGGGCCGGGATCGTGCGCGGAATGCCGGCCGGGGGTGGCCGACGCGCCCGCTCGCCCCGGCGGGCTCGTCCTCGGGGTCCGGACGGTCTGGGCGTCGTCCGCGCTCGTCCCCGGCGCCGCGGGCGGGGTCCTCCGTACCCGTCCCCGGCTGCGGGGCAGGGGCTCGCGCGTTCTTTCCGATCGGTGTGCTCCGTTCGGGCCAGCGGGTGTGGTGGGTCGTTGACTTTGGTTCGTCCCTGTATGTGCATGTGTGTCAATAAATATGATCGTCCGATTGCATCGGGGCTCGATATGACCACACGTGCGCGACTGGCCGGCATCGGTCTCGCGGCGGTACTCGTCGCCGTGGCCGCCGCCTGCCAGAACGGGGAGCCGCCGGCGTCGCGGGCCGGCCACCCGGCGGCGCCCCCGGCGTCCCGGGGGTTCACACTCGTCGCCTCCGGTGACGTCCTGCCGCACAGCTCGATCATCGCGCGGGCGCGGGCCGACGCGGGCGGCGGCGGATACGACTTCGGGCCGATGCTGTCGGGGGCCCGGCGCGTCGTGTCGGGAGCCGACCTGGCGATCTGTCACATGGAGACGGTGTACGGCGCCGACGGCGACTACAGCGGCTACCCGGCCTTCAAGTCCCCGCCCGAGGTGGCGAAAGGCCTCGCCGCCACCGGGTACGACGGCTGCTCCACCGCCTCGAACCACAGCCTGGACGACGGCGCCCCCGGCATCCACCGCACCCTCGACGCCCTGGACCGGGCGGGCGTCCGGCACGCCGGGTCGGCCCGCACCGCCGCCGAGGCGAGCAGCCCCACCGTCCTGCGGGTGGGCGCCGCCGCGGTCGCCCAACTCGCGTACACCTACGACACCAACGGCTACCCGCTGCCGGACGGACAGCCCTGGGCCGTCAACCTGATCGACCGGGACCGGATCGTGGCCGACGCGCGGGCCGCCCGGGCGGCGGGCGCCGACGTGGTCGTCGTCTCGGTGCACTGGGGGACGGAGTGGCAGGACGAGCCGGACGAGCGGCAGTTGACCCTGGCGCGGGAACTCACCGCCTCCCGGACGGGTTCGCGCCCCGACATCGACCTGATCCTCGGCACGCACGCCCACGTCCCGCAGGCGTACGAGAAGGTGAACGGCACCTGGGTGGTGTACGGCATGGGCGACCAGATCGCCGGCGAGATGTTCAATCACGACGGTGTCCGGGACCCGCGCGGAAACCAGAGCAGCGTCGGCCGCTTCACCTTCACGCCGCCCGCGCGTCCGGGCGGGCGCTGGGAGGTGGCGAAGGCCGAGTTCCTGCCCCAGTGGTTCGACGTCGCGTCCGGCCGGGTGACCGGGCTCGACGGGGAGCCGGGGCGCACCGCCGTCCGCGACCGGATCCGGGACGTCGTCCTGAGCCGGGGCGCGGCCCAGGACGGCCTCGTCATGGGGAAGTAGCCGCAGGGCAGTCGCCGACCGGGCACGCCGGTACGCCCGGACGCGGCCGACCGGACCCACGGCTCCGCAGGTCCGCCTGCGGCTACGGCACCACCGTCACCGGCCAGCGTCCCGCCTTCACCAGGCGGATCGCCACCGAGCCGACGATCCGGTGCCCCGCCTGCTCGGAGGCGCCGACCACCACGGCGTCCGCCTTGAGTTCGTCGGCCGCCGTCACGAGACCGTTGTACGGGTCGCCGCGGAAGGTGTGGAACTCCCAGCGCACGTCGAATATGTCCTTGACCCGCTCGGTGGCCTCCCTGATCTGCGCGATCAGATCCTCGGCGATCTCGTCGGTCGTCTCGCCGACCGGCACCCCCAGCGCCGCCCCCGCGGCCATCACCGGCTGGATGTAGACGACGGCGAGCAGCGCGCGCTGCCGGCGTGCGAGGCCACCGGCATATGCCGCGGCGCGCAGCGAGGAGTCGGAGCCGTCCACCCCGACGACGATGACCTTGGGGCCGTCGGTGCCCCGCTCGAAGCGATGCGAGTGCTGCTGATCCGTCACGGCGGTGAGGTTATCGGAAGCCCTTCGTCCGGAGCCGGGCGGGCACGTGCGACAGCCGTCCCCCCGGCTCGCGCGGAGCCGCTCGACGGGCGGCGCGGGCCAGGTCTTCCTACAGTCGGAAGCATGAGTGCCACCGTCCAGGCCACCAGGCCGAAGGGTGCCGCGGGCCCCGCACGGCCGTCCCGGGGCGGTCTCCTCGGCAAGGTGCCCGACGGCTTCGCCGTCTTCTTCGGCGCGCTCGGTCTGCTCTGCGCCCTGCTGGCCTTCATCGCGCCGCTGCGCCGGCTGCTGCGCCCGGTCGTCCGTTTCCTGGACCTGCTGACCGTGCCGGTCAGCGCCAACCTGGCCTACGCCGTCTTCCTCTTCCTGCTGGCCGCCGCGACCGCGGCCCGCAAGAAGGCCGCCTGGTGGCTGGTCGTCGTCTATCTCGGACTGCTGGTCCTCGCCGACGTCCTCGGGGTGGCGCTGGGCCTGTACGCCGAGTCGATCCCGTCCCTGTGCGTCTGCGGGCTGGCGCTGCTGCTGCTCCTCGCGGCCCGCCGGGAGTTCTACGCCGCTCACCGCCGCGCCGCCGCGCGGCGGGCCCTGGCGGTGCTGGTCGCGGGTCTCGCCGCGGCGATCCTGATCGGCTGGGGGCTCGTGGAGCTGGCCCCCGGCGGACTGCCGCGCGGCCAGCGCCTGCTGTGGGCGGCGAACCGGGTCTGCGGCGGCCTGGCGTCCGGACGGTCCTTCGACGGATACCCGCCCCGCTGGCTCTTCTTCCTCCTCGGCCTGCTCGGCGCGCTCGCCCTGCTCAACGCGGCCGCCACGCTCTTCCGCTCCCAGCGCATGGAGGCGGCCCTGCACGGCGACGAGGAGTCCCGCATCCGCGCCCTCCTCCGGGCCTACGGCGCCGAGGACTCGCTCGGCTACTTCGCCACCCGCCGGGACAAGGCCGTCGTCTTCTCGCCCAGCGGCAAGGCCGCCGTCACCTACCGCGTCGAGGCGGGCGTCTGCCTCGCCAGCGGTGACCCGGTCGGCGACCGCGAGGCCTGGCCGCACGCCATCGACGCCTGGCTGGACGCCGCCCGGCGCCACGCCTGGGCGCCCGCCGTGATGGGCGCCTCGGAAGAGGGTGCCAAGGCGTTCGCCCGCGCCGGGCTCGGCGCCCTCCAGCTCGGCGACGAGGCGATCCTGCACGTCGCCGACTTCGACCTCGGCGGGCGCGAGATGCGGGTCACCCGGCAGGCCGTCAACCGGGTCAGGCGCTCCGGTGCCACCTGCCGGGTGCGCCGCCACTCCGTCCTCACCGACACGGAGATGTCGGAGATCGTCGCCAAGGCCGACGCCTGGCGGGACACCGAGACCGAGCGCGGCTTCTCCATGGCCCTGGACCGCCTGGGCGACCCCGCGGACGGCGACTGCCTGCTCGTCGAAGCCCTGGACGGCGACGGCGGACTCCTCGCGCTGCTCTCCTTCGTGCCCTGGGGCCGCGACGGCGTCTCGCTCGACCTGATGCGCCGTGACCGCAACGCCCCCAACGGCGTCATGGAGTTCATGGTCGCGGAACTGTGCGCGGTCGCCGGGAAGTCCGGCGTGCGCCGCATCTCCCTCAACTTCGCGGTGTTCCGCTCCGTCTTCGAGGAAGGCGCCCGGATCGGCGCGGGCCCCGTCCTGCGGCTGTGGCGCCGGCTGCTGCTCCTGTGCTCCCGGTGGTGGCAGCTGGAGGCGCTCTACCGCTCCAACGCCAAGTACCACCCCGAGTGGTACCCGCGCTTCCTCTGCTACGGCGACGCCGGCGCCCTCGCCCGCATCGGCCTGGCGTCCGGGATCGCCGAGGGCTTCGTCTCCGTCCCCACGCTGCGCGAACTGCGGAACCGGGGGAGGCGCAGGACCGAGCCGCGGCCCGCCACGACCGAGGGACTGCCGTCGCTGCCGGCCCTCGGCCTCGACGGAGGGGACGAGGCCGGGGCCGACGATCCGGCCGCGGGCCTGCCCGAGCAGGTGCGCGTCCGGCACCGCACCCTCGACCGGCTGCGCGCCGAGGGCACCGACCCGTACCCGGTCGGCGTCCCGCCGCGCACCCACACCGCCGTCGCGGCCCGTACGGCGCCCGCGGGCGAGGAGGTCACCGTCGCCGGCCGGGTCATGCTGGTCCGCGACTTCGGCGGCATCGTGTTCGCCGTGCTGCGCGACTGGTCGGGCGACCTGCAGCTCGCCCTCACCCGCTCCGGTTCGGGACCGGCCCTCGGCCGCTTCACCGCCGACACCGACATCGGCGACCACATCACGGCCACCGGCGAGCGGGGCACCAGCGACAAGGGCGAGCCGACCGTCTTCGTCACGTCCTGGCAGCTCACCGGAAAGTGCCTGCGCCCGCTGCCGGACAAGTACCGGGGCCTGGCCGACCCGGAGGCGAAGGTGCGCCGCCGCTACGTCGACCTGGTGTCCAGCCCCGACGCACGCGACGTCGTCCGGGCCCGGTCCACCGCCGTCCAGGCCCTGCGGCAGGGGCTGCTCGACCGCGGGTACCTGGAGGTCGAGACCCCGATGCTCCAGCAGATCCACGGCGGTGCCAACGCCCGCCCCTTCACCACCCACATCAACGCCTACGACCTCGACCTCTACCTGCGCATCGCCCCCGAGCTCTATCTCAAGCGGCTGTGCGTCGGCGGCCTGGAGAAGGTCTTCGAAATGGGCCGCACCTTCCGCAACGAGGGCGTCTCCTACAAGCACAACCCCGAGTTCACGATGCTCGAGGCCTACCAGGCCTTCGCCGACTACGACGTGATGCTCGACCTCGTCCGGGAACTGATCCAGGGGGCCGCCACCGCCGCCTTCGGCACCCCCGTCGCCCGCAAGGGCGGCACCGAGTACGACATCTCCGGGCCGTGGCCGGTCAAGACGGTGTACGGGGCGATCTCCGAGGCGCTGGGGGAGGAGATCGGCGCCGGGACCCCGCTCGCCGCGCTGCACCGGCTCTGCGACCGCGCGGGCGTGCCCTGGACGGCCGACGACGGCCACGGCGACGTCGTGCTGGAGATGTACGAGCGGCTGGTCGAGGAGCGCACCGAGCTGCCCACGTTCTACAAGGACTTCCCCACCGACGTGTCCCCCCTCACCCGGCAGCACCGCACCGACCCGCGGCTCGCCGAACGCTGGGACCTGGTGGCCTTCGGTACCGAACTGGGCACCGCCTACTCGGAGTTGACCGATCCCGTGGAGCAGCGCAGGCGGCTCACCGCGCAGTCGCTCCTGGCCGCCGGGGGAGACCCCGAGGCGATGGAGCTCGACGAGGACTTCCTCGACGCGCTGGAGTACGCGATGCCCCCCACCGGCGGCCTGGGCATCGGTGTCGACCGACTCGTCATGTTCCCCACCGGGCGCACCATTCGCGAGACCTTGCCCTTCCCCCTGGTGCGTCGCCGCTGACTGGTTCCATCGGGTGCATTCGGGGGCCCGCAGCCGTGTTGCTGGGCTGCGCCGACGGTCAAATGGGCGACTGATGAGTCATGAAAAAGGATCAGCTGCTCACGCGGCGCACGGCGTTGCTCGCCGGTGCCGCGGTGCTGGGCGCGGCCGGGGCGGCGGGCTCGGCCCGGCTGCTCACCGCCGACCCGGGCGCGCACCCGGTGCCGCGTCCCGCCCCGGTCTCGGGCCCTCAGGCGCGCCGCGCGCTGAAGCCCTCCGCGTACCGCCTCCAGCCCATCACCGGCTACGGCCCGCCCCACGGGGGGCCCGCCAAGACCCTCGTCCGGCACGAGCCGTTCCTGCGCATGTCCGGACGCGGGCGCAGCATGGTGCTCACCTTCGACGACGGACCCGACCCGCGCTACACCCCCGACATCCTGCGCACGCTGCGCACGCACGACGTCCGCGCGATGTTCTTCGTGTGCGGCGAGATGGCCGCCTACAACAAGGACCTGCTGCGGGAGATGGCCGACGACGGGCACATCGTCGGCAACCACACCTGGACCCACCCGCTGCTGACCCGGCTCTCCCGCTCCGCGATCCGCTCGGAGATGGAGCGCACCAGCGAGGTCATCGACAAGGCGTACGGCGAGCCGCCCGTGTGGTTCCGCGCCCCCTACGGCGCCTGGAACCGGGCCGCCTTCCAGCTGGGCGCCGAATTGGGCATGGAGCCGCTCGCCTGGACGGTCGACACGCTCGACTGGACGACGCCGGGCACCCGGCGGATCACCGACCGGGTGGAGCAGGGTGCCGCCCCGGGGGTCGTGGTCCTCTCGCACGACGCGGGCGGCGACCGTTCGCAGAGTGTGCAGGCGCTGCGCGACTACCTGCCGCAACTGCTGGACTCCGGCTACCACGTCACCGTGCCCCGCAGGCAGTACACGTAGAAGGGGCGACCGGGCCGGGGGCGCCCGGTCCGCCGACGGGCCTCGCCCGGCCGGGGAACGCTCAGCGGACCTCGGCCAGGCGGGCGAACACCACCACGTTCCCGTTGTAGCCCTGCTGCTTGGAGAAACCGCCTCCGCAGGTGATGACGCGCAATTCGGGAGTTCCCTTGGTGCCGTAGACGCGGTCTCCGGGGAAATTGCTCTTCTCGAAGACCTCGATTCCGTAGATCTCGAATACGGCGGTCTTCCCGTCCTTGCGCTGGATTTCGACGCGGTTGCCCTTCTTCAGCGCGCCGAGCCCGTAGAAGACGGCGGGCCCGAGTTTGTTGTCGACGTGGCCGACGACCACGGCCGTGCCCTTTTCGCCGGGGGAGACCGCGCCGGTGAACCAGCCGGCGAGGTTGGGGTCCTCGGGGGGCGGCGCGTCGACCCAGCCTTCCGCGTCGAGGCCCACGGGCATGGCGGGGGCGTCGACCTGGATGGCGGGAATCCTGACCCGGTCGACCTCGGAGTAGGCGAGGGGGCCGGGCGCGGCCTTCCGGAACGTGCCGCCGTCCTTGACGTGGCTGTCCGCGGCCGCCGCCGTCGCAGGCTGCGGCGGTCCGACGTCGAACTCTCCCGAACCGTTGCGGATGAGAGCGAGGCCGGTCAGCAGCACAAGCGCTATCACGCCCCACGGCGCGCGCTTCTTCTGCCGCTCCTCCTCTTCGGCGAGCTCGGACGCGTGCATTCGCAATCCCCTCTCGACGCGGCCGTCGCCGCGTCCGTCGCGCATATGAGAACGCTAAGCGCAGCTCGCCCGGCGGGCGACGGGGAAACGTGCGAACGGGTGGTGCCCGACACCGGCGTGAGCCATCCGAGTCGCGCTGCGCAGGAAATTTCTGACGGTCCGTGACCTGCAATGACATCGCTCTGCGCGGAATTCTTCCGGCGTGTCCGCTCACCAGGACGGACCATTCCCGAAATGCGGCCGTGTGCAGGGCATCTGAGGGTCTGTCTGGGAGGCGCTTTCTCGCCGATCGACCGGGGACGGGTCCCGGGGCGTCTTCCGCGGAGGATCACATGCGTACAACTCGTGCCCTGGCGGTCTCTGCCGTCGCGGCCGCGGTCGTGGGGCTCGCCGCCCCCGCGGCCACGGCGTGGGACAGCCCCAGCAACATCGTCGCCATGCCCAGTGTCATCGCCCGGGGCGGGCAGCTGACCGTCACGGTCGACGGCTCGTCCTGCCAGATGCCGGGCAGCACCGTCTCCTCGCCGGTCTTCCCGACCACACCGCTGCACCACGTGAGCGGCAAGACCTCCACGGCGACGGTCACCATCGACCGCAACGCCCGACCGGGTTCGTACGACATCACGGCCCACTGCGGGGAGAACCGGAACCTCACCCGGCCGGCCGCCTTCACCGTCATCGGCGGTGTCCGCGGTGGTCTGGGCGGCAGCAGCTCCAGCGGGGCGACGCCCACCGACATGGCGATCGGCGGCGCGCTCGTGGCGGCGGCCGTCGTGGGCGGCGGGGTGTTCTGGATGCGCCGCCGGACCGAGAACCACATCTGACCGGCGGCCCCGCCGGAGACCGCACGTGACGGCACGTCGCCCCGGACCCCCTCGCAGGGGTCCGGGGCGACGTGCCGTACGGGGGGTCAGGAATCGTCCGTGGCACCGCGGCGGCGGGACGCGTACCAGGCGGCGCCGACCGCACCGGTGATGAGCGCGGCACCGAGGCCGATCTCCTTGAGGTCGAACCCGGCGACGCTGCCACCGACGCCGGCCTTGACGCCCCGCTGGATGGGGGCCGGGGGGCGGGTCAGGTCGGCCGGGCGCCCGGGAGCGATGCCGAGATCCGTGTGGCCGCTCACCCCGTCACAGGTGAACGTCACCTGGTAGACGGCGCCCGGCTTGGCGTCCCAGTCCACGGTGGCCGTGGCCGAGGACTGCCGGTGCGGGATGGTGACGGTGTCGAAGACGCCCGAGGAGACCGTGGCGTTGCCCTTGCACCCGCCGTCGCGCCGCAGCAGCAGCGTGACCTGGCCGCCCGCGGCCACGGTCGACGGCTGCACGCTGAAGCCGAACGGGGTGATGTTGCTTTCCTCCTCGCCGGCCGTGGCGGCCGGTGCGGACAAGGTCAGGGCGGTCACGCCCAACAGAGCGGCCGAAGCGACGCCTATCGCGCGCATGGTGAGCCTCCGGGTCCCCGAGGCGCCTGCTGCGGACCTTTTCCGCTTGCGCCGTAAATGCACCTCGATGACCGAAACGCTAGGAAGGTGTGGGCGTCGGCGCGATCCCTGTCGCGCGAATGGGGCAACCGTGTGGGCCGCTCAGGGGACGGCGTGCGTGCGGACGGGGGACGGAGACGGCGTGGCGTCCGTCCCCCGCGGCACCGCTCCCGCTGAGGCGCCGTCAGCCGGGCAGATGCGGGAACAGCGTGCGGAAGGGCTCCGCGGACGCCGCGATGCCCCGGCTGTAGGGCGCGTCCAGATCCCAGATCAGGAAGAGCAGGAAGGCGATCAGGGCGGAGAAGAGTCCCGCGAGGACGAGCTCGCGCGGTGTCCGTCTGATCTGCAGGGCGAAGATCATGCCGACGGTGACCACGGCGCCGGTGATCAGGCCGAACCACACCACGCCCGGCATGGTCGCCCCGGACGACGAACCGCGGCCCCGGCGGGCGTCGTCCGCGGCGGTGACCTGGTCGAGGAGGGGCTGGTACGCCTGGGCCTCGAAGTCCGTCCCCGGCTCGTAGTCGGTGACGTCCTGACGGATCCGTTCGAAGAGGCGGTCGCCGCGCGGGCTGAGCTTCTGCTCGTCGGCCATGCTCTTCCACTCGGTTGTGACGACATGACCGACATAGGTGTTGACGTCGTCCCGAATGCGGTCCCGGACCTCCGGCGGATAGACCCGGACCCGCTCCGAGATCTCGTGCAGCGCCTGGGCCTCCGCCTGCACGTGGTCCTGCGCGATGCCGCGCCCCTCCCAGACGCCGGCGATGGCCAGACCCAGGACGATGGCGTACACCACGCCGATCATCATCGTCATGTACTCGATCACGTCCGGGGTCTCGGACGGGTCCTCGTCCTCTCTGGCGGCGCGGTGCCGGACGAGGGTCACGACGAGGACGACGACGCACGCCGCCACCATCGCGAGGGTGAGAACAAGCCAATCCGACAAGAGTGTCTCCAGGGGGTCAGCGCGGACGCAGGGCGGCGACGGCGAGCACGGCGGGCGCGGTGATGAGCAGGGTGAGCGAGACCAGCGGCGGACCGCTGCGCCGCGGGTGCTTGCGCGGTGCGGTGCGGTACTCCGGATAGCTCACCGGGGACGGCGCGGCCTTGGGCGGCGGGCTCGGCCTCCGGGTGCGCGTCGGTGTCGGCTCCGGCGCGGGCGGCGGTTTCGGCGCCGGAGCCGCGAGGGGCGGCCTCGGAGCCGGTGCCGGAGGCGGCGGGGGCGCCGGCGGTGCGGGCCGGGGAGGAGGCGGGGGCTTCGGGGGCGGGGGCTTCGGGGGTGTGGGCGTGGGCTTCGGCGGCGTGGGCTTGGGAGGCGTGGGTTCGGGTGGGGGCGGCGGCGGTTCCGGCGTGGGCGTCGGGCAGGGCGGCGGGATCTCCGGAGGCGGGCCGCACCATCCGGCGCCGGCGACCGCCACCGCGTCCACTGCGCCGTCCGGACCGACCGAGGCGTACGCGCACGCGTCGGCGGACGCCTCCCCGGCCGGCGCGCCGCCGAGGAACCAGGTCAGCGCGAGCAGCGCCAATACCCGTACGGCGAGGGCGGATCGGGTCCGTCTGGGTGGATGCACGACCGAGATCATGGGGCGCTCCGCGGTGCGGCACGCCGGAGCGGCGGTGAATTGCCCCGAAGGAGGGACATGCGGCTTCGGCGGGTTTGCCGCACTGCGTGAAAGATCTCCCGGCGTGCGTACAACTGCACGATCTGCGGCCGCTGGGACACAGGGTCCGGAAAGAAATGTGCGAGCCGATTGAACGCCCGGCCCCCTCCCGCCCGTAATCAAGGCCATGAGCGGCGCACTAGGACGCTGCAACACCCAAGCGAACAGCGGGAGTTGACATGAAGACCTCCTGGCGGAGCGCCTCACTCGTAGCGGCAGCTGCGGCGGTACTGGCGCTCACGACGGCGTGCGGTCAGGAACAGGGCACACCGTCGACGGGAACCCAGAACGTGGGCGCCGCACCGGCCGCCGACGGTTACGGGTCCAGCTCCAGCGATGGTTACGGCGCCGATTCAAAGGACGAACAGGGCACGGCCGCCGAGGCGGAGACCGCGGGCCAGCTGTCCGTCACGGACAACGTGAAGCTCGGCAAGGTCGTCACCGACAGCGCCGGGCTCACCCTCTACCGCTTCGACAAGGACACCGCCGAGCCGCCCAAGTCGGCCTGTGACGGCGACTGCGCCAAGACCTGGCCGCCGGTCCCCGCGGACGGCGCCACGGCGGCCACCGGAGTGGACAAGTCCCTGCTCGGCGAGGTCACCCGCACCGACGGCACCAAGCAGCTGACGATCGCCGGCTGGCCGATGTACCGGTACGCCAAGGACACCAAGGCCGGTGACACCAACGGCCAGGGTGTGGGCGGGACCTGGTACGCCTCGGCCCCCGACGGCAAGAAGGCCTCCGCGGCCGATCTGCCGGGTCTGTCCGTGCGCAACGACCCCAAGCTCGGCGAGATCGTCGTCGACAAGAAGGGCATGACGGTCTACCGGTTCATGAAGGACCAGGCCTGGCCCGACTCGGTGTCGGCCTGCAAGGGCGCCTGCCTGGAGAAGTGGCCCGCGGTCGCGCCGGTCGAGGCCAACGACACCAAGGGTGTCGCCAAGAAGGGCCTCATGGCCTTCACCCGTCCGGACGGCGTCAAGCAGATGACGGTCGACTGCTGGCCCATCTACACCTTCTCCGGTGACAAGGCTCCCGGAGACACGAACGGCCAGGGCGTCGGCGGCACCTGGTACGCCGTCTCGCCCGAGGGAAAGCCGGTCGGCGCGTCGAAGTAGCGATCACCTCCCCAGGGTTGATCACCCCGCCCGCCAAGGCACGCCATCGCGAGAGGAGTTGACGCAGCAGCACCGAGTGCCGGACGAACCGAACAACGCGCGCGACCACGGTCCGCCCCCTCCGCACCGCACGGAGGGGGCGGACCGCTTCGGCGTGCGCTGCACGCTTTGGCGGGTTTCGGTTCGATTCGACGGGCCCCTCCCGGCGGTCGCCCGGGAGGGGCCCGGGACGGCACTTGCCGGAGGCAGTGACCGGTAACGGATGGTCAATTTCCGTTTTGGCTCGCCCCTTTGGCGGGCGATCAGTAGCCTCAGCTCGAACACCGGATCGCCTACGCCGTCGCCTACGCCTTGGAGAGATTGATGGAGCGTCCCGCCTGGGCCCCCCGGAGCATCGACATCTCGGTGCCGAGCGTGTCCCGCATCTACGACTACTACCTGGGCGGTTCGCACAACTTCGAGGTCGACCGGGACGCGGCCCGCAAGGCGATGGAATTCCTGCCGGGGCTTCCGAAGATCATGCAGGCGAACCGCGCGTTCATGCGCCGCGCCGTCCGGTACGCCGTCGGCGAGGGGATCACGCAGTTCCTCGACATCGGCTCCGGCATCCCGACCTTCGGCAACGTCCACGAGGTCGCCCAGGCGGCCAGTCCGGGCGCGCACGTGATGTACGTGGACCACGACCCGGTGGCCGTCGCGCACAGCCAGGCGGTGCTCCAGGGCAACGAGCACGCGGACGTCCTCGCCGCCGATCTGCGCAAGCCCCGCGACATCCTCGAGAACGCCCAAGTCGGCCGCCTGATCGACCTGAACCGTCCGGTGGCCCTGCTGCTCGTTGCCATACTTCACTTCGTGGAGGACGCGGACGACCCGTACAGTGCGGTGGCCGAGTTGCGCGACGCACTGGCGCCGGGCAGCCTGCTCGTCCTCACGCATGCCTCGTACGAGGGAATCCCGCTCCCGCCGGAGCGGGCCGAGGGTGCGGTGGACGTGTACAAGAACACCCGCAGCCCGCTGATCATGCGTTCGCGCGAGGACATCGCGCGGTTCTTCGAGGGGTACGACATGGTGGAACCCGGACTGGTGCCGATGCCGGACTGGCGGCCCGACACGGCACCCGAGGATGAGGATCCGTACTCCTATTCCGGTTTCGCGGGCGTCGGGCGCGCGGCGTGACCGCGGAACCGGACGGACCGGAGGACAGACTCCGCAGGTTCGCGACGATCTGGAGCCGGGCCGTCTTTCCGGTGACCTCCACCTCGCTGACCCGCCCCGAGTTCGAGGAACAACTCCTGCCGCTCGCACGCCGGTTGAGCGACGCGCTGCTGGCCAGGTCGTACGAGGCCGCCGAGGGCAGGGCGGTCGGCGCTGCGCTGGTCGGCACGCACTGCACCGACCCCGAGGCGCTCAGCCGGTCCCTCGACTGTGTCGACGCCTACCTGGTGCTCTACTGCGGCGGCGACGGCAACAGGGAAGCGCTGCGGACCCGTTCGGCGCGCCTGCAGCATGCGATCGCCGCCGGTTTCGCGCAGGCCCTGCGGGACCGGACACTGGCCGAGCAGGAAGCCATCTCCCACGCCGCCCTGAACGCGCGCAGTGTGGTCGCCGAGGCGCTGCACGCGAGCGAGGCACGCTTCCGGGCCGTGTTCGAGGGCGCGGCCATAGGGATCGGCATCGCCGACCTGGAAGGCAACATCCTGCAGGTCAACGGCGCGCTGCTGCGGATGTTCGGCGGGTCCGAGCAGTCGGTGCGCGGGCGTCGGGTCAGCGACTGGACCCACCCCGACGACGCCCCCCAAGTCTGGCGCCTCTACGACGAGTTGGTCCGGGGCGAGCGGGAGCACTACCACGTCGAGAAGGCCTTCTACCGCCCCGACGGCACCGCCCTGTGGACGAACCTGACGGTCTCCCTGCTGCGGGACGCGGACGGTCGTCCCCAATACCAGCTCGCGCTGATGGAGGACACCACCGAGCGCCGGCTGCTCAACCTGCGCCTGCGGTACGAGGCCACGCACGACGCCCTCACCGGGCTGCCCAACCGGACCCTGTTCTTCGAGCGACTGGAGAAGGCCCTGGCCGCGGGCGAGGGCCAGCGGTTCGGGCTCTGCTACCTCGACCTGGACGGCTTCAAGACGATCAACGACAGCCTCGGCCACGCGGCCGGCGACCGGCTGCTCGTCGAGGTCGCCGACCGGCTGCAGGCCTGCGCGACCGCTCCCGGTGAGATGGTCGCGCGGCTGGGCGGGGACGAGTTCGTGGCGCTGACCACCGGCCCGCACACCGAGCGCGAGGTCGACGAACTGGCCGGACGCATCATGAACGCCCTGGTCACCCCGGTCAGCATCGACGGCCGCGAACTCACCGTGCGCGGCAGCATCGGCGTGGTCGAGGGGCCCGCGGGGGAGCGCGGCCCCGCGGAGGTGCTGCGCAGCGCCGACATCACGATGTACCGGGCCAAGTCCGCGGGCGGCAACCGCTTCGAGCTCGCCGACCCCGAGGCCGACCTCCGTGCCATCACCCGGCACGGACTCACCACCGCGCTGCCCGCGGCCCTGGACCGGAACGAGTTCTTCATCGAGTACCAGCCGCTGGTGCACCTCGGGGACGGCAGCGTCCGGGGCGCCGAGGCCCTGGTGCGCTGGCTCCACCCGCAGCACGGTGTCCTCGGCCCGGACCGGTTCATCCCGCTCGCCGAGCACACCGGACTGATCGTCCCGCTGGGCCGCTGGGTCCTGGACCAGTCGGTCCGCCAGGCCCGCGCATGGCAGGAGCGGCACGCCGACGCCGGCCCGCTGCGGATCAACGTCAATCTCTCGCCCTGCCAGCTCACCCATCCCGGTCTCGTCTCCGACACGGTCGACATCCTGGAACGGGCGGGTCTCGAACCCGACGCGCTCTGCCTGGAGGTCACCGAGTCCGCGCTGATCGGCGCCGACGACGACCTCCTCAAGCCGCTGCGACGGCTGGCCGAGATGGGTGTCGACATCGCCCTCGACGACTTCGGCACGGGCTACTCCAACCTCGCCAATCTGCGCCGTCTGCCGGTGAGCATCCTCAAGCTGGACCGCTCCTTCACCCAGGGAATGCAGCAGTACCCGGCGGACCCCGTCGACCTCAAGATCGTCGAGGGCATCGTCTCCCTCGCCCACAGCCTCGATCTGGCGGTCACCGTCGAGGGCGTGGAGACGGGCGCCCAGGCCGAGCAGCTGCGGATACTGGGCTGCGACACCGCCCAGGGCTGGTACTACGCCCGCCCCGGTCCGCCGGAACGGCTGCACGAGCTGGCGCTGGTGGACGCGACGGGCTGACCGCGTCCCGGTGCGGGACCGAGGGGCGTCGCTCCCGTCCCGTACCGGGCCGAGGGGTGCCGCAACCGGCGTCGCTCCCGTACCAGACCGTGAGGCCGGGGCCGCTCAGCGTTCCAGCAGCATGCGCTGGAGCTCCCGGGCCGCCCGGGGCGGCGCGACGTCGCTGCGGTGGGCCAGGGCGATGGTGCGGTGCAGGCCCGGACGGGCCAGCGGGGTCACCCGCAGGCCGCGCCCCGACCGGGCCGCCACCATGCGCGGGACGACGGCCACGCCGAGACCCGCCCGGACGAAGCCCAGCACCGCGTCCATCTCGCCGCCCTCGACGGCGAAGTCCGGCTCGAAGCCCTCGGCCCGGCAGGCGGCGACGGTCAGCTCGCGCAGGTCGTAGCCGTGCCGGAACATCACCAGGCGCTCACCCTCCAGATCGCCGACCCGCACGGTGCGGCCCCGCCCCGGCGCGGGCGCCTCCGGCGACGAGACCACCACCAGGTCCTCCCGCAGCACCTCCACCGTGGTCAGCGCGGGGGAGGGCGTCGGCAGCGGCAGGACCACCAGGGCAAGATCGAGGGCACCGCGCGCCAGTTCCCGGACGAGGTCGTGCGAACCGCCCTCCTCGATCAGCAGCCGGATGCCCGGATAGCGGTCGTGGAAGGCCCGCAGGACGTCCGGGAGCAGTCCGGTGCACAGGCTCGGGGTGGCACCGAGGCGTACGCGACCGCTGCGCAGCTGGGCCAGCTCCTGCACCTCCTGCCGGGCGGTGTCCGCGTCGGCGAGGATGCGGCGGGCGAGCGGCAGCAGCGCCTCGCCCGCATCCGTCAGCGTGATGTTGCCGCGTGCCCGCTGGAACAGATCCGCCCCCAGCTCCCGCTCCAGCGCCTTGATCTGCTGGGACAGCGACGGCTGGGCGACGTGCACCAGGTCGGCGGCCCGGGTGAAGTGCCGGGTCTCGGCGACGGCGACGAAGTACTGGAGCTGGTGGAACTGCACCCCACCACGATAGGCCATGCCTATGGAAACGAGCCGGACCATGTCTTGGACCGATCGGGGTGCCCGCGCCTAGCGTTCTGAGACATGGCTCTGGCAACGCGGACGGACCGACGACCGTCCATGGCACGCACCGTGTGGGACAGCTCCGTCGGGAAGAAGACGGTGATGGCCGTCAGCGGCCTGATCATGCTGCTCTACCTGGTCGCCCACATGATCGGCAACCTGAAGATCTTCTTCGGCGAGGGGGAGTTCGACCACTACGCCCACTGGCTGCGCACCGTCGGCGAGCCGTTCATGCACTACGAGTGGACGCTCTGGCTGATCCGCGTCGTCCTCGTGGTCGCCGTCGTCGCCCACGCCACCGCCGCCTACCAGCTGAGCCGGCGCGACATCAAGGCGCGCCCCGCCAAGTACGTCCACAAGAAGCCGCGGTCCAGCTACGCCACCCGCACCATGCGCTGGGGCGGGATCATCCTGGGCCTCTTCATCGTCTGGCACCTCCTCGACCTGACGACCGGCACCGTGCACTCCGGCGGCTTCCAGTCCGGGCACCCGTACCAGAACGTCGTCGACACCTTCTCGACCTGGTACGGCGACCTCGTCTACATCGTCGCGATGCTCGCGCTCGGCCTGCACATCCGCCACGGCTTCTGGAGCGCGGCGCAGACCCTGGGTGCCGGCAGCCGCACCCGCGACCGAGCCCTGAAGGCCACCGCCAACGCCCTCGCGCTGGTGCTGACGCTGGGCTTCGTCTCCGTACCCGTGGCCGTGATGACCGGAGTGGTGAGCTGACATGACCTCCTATGCCGAGTACCGGACCGGTGAACCGGTCGTCGACCGCAAAGCCCCCCAGGGGCCGGTGAGCGAGCGCTGGGACACCCGCCGCTTCGAGGCCAGGCTGGTCAACCCCGCCAACCGCCGCAAGCACACCGTGATCGTCGTCGGCACGGGCCTCGCAGGTGGCTCGGCCGGGGCCACGCTCGCCGAACAGGGCTACCACGTCGTCCAGTTCTGCTACCAGGACTCGCCCCGCCGGGCCCACTCGATCGCCGCGCAGGGCGGCATCAACGCGGCGAAGAACTACCGCAACGACGGCGACTCCGTCCACCGGCTGTTCTACGACACCGTGAAGGGGGGCGACTTCAGGGCGCGCGAGTCCAACGTCCACCGCCTCGCGCAGATCTCGGTCGAGATCATCGACCAGTGCGTCGCCCAGGGCGTGCCGTTCGCCCGCGAGTACGGCGGCCTGCTCGACACCCGCTCCTTCGGCGGCGTCCAGGTCTCCCGGACCTTCTACGCCCGCGGCCAGACCGGACAGCAGCTCCTGCTCGGCGCCTACCAGGCGCTGTCCCGGCAGATCGCCGCGGGCAACGTGGAGATGCACCCGCGCACCGAGATGCTCGACCTGATCGTGGTCGACGGCAGGGCCCGCGGCATCGTCGCCCGCGACCTCATCACCGGCCGCATCGACACGTACTACGCGGACGCCGTCGTCCTCGCCAGCGGGGGCTACGGCAACGTCTTCTACCTGTCGACGAACGCCATGAACTCCAACGCGACCGCGGTGTGGCGGGCGCACCGGCGCGGCGCCCTCTTCGCCAACCCCTGCTTCACCCAGATCCACCCCACGTGCATCCCGCGCACCGGCGAGCACCAGTCCAAGCTGACGCTGATGAGCGAGTCGCTGCGCAACGACGGACGCATCTGGGTCCCGAAGGCCGAGGGCGACACCCGCCCGCCGAACGAGATCCCCGAGGACGAGCGCGACTACTACCTGGAGCGCATCTACCCCTCCTTCGGCAACCTCGTGCCCCGCGACATCGCCTCCCGGGCCGCGAAGAACGTGTGCGACGAGGGCCGCGGCGTGGGCCCCGGCGGCCAGGGCGTCTACCTCGACTTCGCCGACGCCATCCGGCGCATGGGCCGCGGAAAGGTCGAGGAGAAGTACGGCAACCTCTTCGACATGTACGCCCGGATCACCGCCGAGGACCCGTACACCGTGCCCATGCGGATCTACCCCGCCGTGCACTACACGATGGGCGGACTGTGGGTCGACTACGACCTGCAGACCACCGTGCCCGGGCTGTTCGCGATCGGCGAGGCCAACTTCTCCGACCACGGGGCGAACCGGCTGGGCGCCTCGGCGCTGATGCAGGGCCTGGCCGACGGGTACTTCGTCCTGCCCTCCACCATCAACGACTACCTCGCGCGCAACCCGCACCACGAGGACGTCACCGACGAACACCCCGTCGTCCAGGAGGTGCTGGCGGAGACCGAGGACCGGCTGCGGCTGCTCCTCGCCGTGGACGGGGACCGCACCCCCGACTCCTTCCACCGCGAGCTCGGCGAACTCATGTGGGAGTTCTGCGGCATGGCCCGCAGCGAGAGCGGGCTGCGCAAGGCATTGGAGCGCATCCCGCAGATCCGCGACGAGTTCTGGCGGCGCATCAAGGTGCCCGGCACCGGAGAGGAGTTCAACCAGTCGCTGGAGAAGGCCAACCGCATCGTCGACTACCTGGAGCTCGCCGAGCTGATGTGCCTCGACGCGCTGCACCGGTCCGAGTCCTGCGGCGGCCACTTCCGCGAGGAGTCCCAGACCCCCGACGGCGAGGCGGCCCGCAAGGACGACGAGTTCTCGTACGCGGCCGCCTGGGAGTTCACCGGCACCGGTGACGCGCCCGTCCTGCACAAGGAAGACCTCGTCTTCGAGTACGTCCACCCCACTCAGCGGAGCTACGCATGAAGCTCACCCTGCGCGTCTGGCGCCAGCAGAACGCCGACGCCGACGGCGCGATGTCCACGTACGAGGTGGACGGCATCTCGGCCGACATGTCCTTCCTGGAGATGCTGGACACCCTCAACGAGGAGCTCATCCTCCGGGGCGACGACCCCGTCGCCTTCGACCACGACTGCCGCGAGGGCATCTGCGGCGCCTGCTCGCTCGTCATCAACGGCGACGCGCACGGCCCGGAGCGCACCACGTCCTGCCAGCTGCACATGCGGTCCTTCCGGGACGGGGACACGATCGACGTCGAGCCGTGGCGCGCCTCGGCCTTCCCGGTCGTGAAGGACCTCGTGGTGGACCGGTCGGCGTTCGACCGGATCATCCAGTCCGGCGGCTACGTCACCGCCCCGACCGGCGCCGCACCCGAGGCCCACGCGACCCCCGTGCCCAAGCCCGACGCCGACTTCGCCTTCGAGCACGCGGAGTGCATCGGCTGCGGAGCCTGCGTGGCCGCGTGCCCGAACGGCTCGGCGATGCTGTTCACCTCGGCGAAGGTCAACCACCTCAACGTGCTGCCGCAGGGCGCCCCCGAGCGGGAGACCCGCGTGCTCGACATGGTGGCGCAGATGGACGAGGAGGGCTTCGGCGGCTGCACCCTGGCCGGCGAGTGCGCCACCGCCTGCCCGAAGGGCATCCCGCTGGTCTCCATCACCGGCATGAACAAGGAGTGGCTGCGCGCGACCCGCAAGGCGGGCAAGCGGTAGCCCTCTCTTCACAGGACGTTCGCCGAAAGGGTGCGGACGGGCGGGACCGGGAGTGGTGCTCATCCCCGGTCCCGTCTCGCCCTTCCGGCCCCGGCCGCACAGCCCGCACCGGGCGCCCCCTGGCATTCAGCATCCCCACATCCCGGCTCCTGGCGCAGGTCACGCGCACGCCAATCGGCATCGGAAGAACAGGAGCGCACAGACCGCACCCGATCCGGTCTGCCGCGCTCCGCCGAACCGGCCCCGTGACCAGGAGAGTGCCATGACCGGCGTTTCCACCCTCGACAGCCCTCCGCAGCCGACGTCCCCCGCCCGCTACACCGTCACCCTCGCCCGCGACGAAGCCGACGTCCGGGCCGCCCAGCGACTGCGCCACGAGGTCTTCGCCGGGGAGATGGGCGCCCTGCTCGCCTCTCCGCAGCCGGGCCTCGACGTCGACCCCTTCGACGCCTACTGCGACCATCTGCTGGTGCGCGACACCGACGGCGGCCGGGTCGTCGGCACCTACCGGCTGCTTCCCCCGGAGCGGGCGGCGGTGGCCGGCCGGCTCTACTCGGAGAGCGAGTTCGACCTCGGCGCGCTGGCGGCGATCCGCCCCGGACTCGTCGAGGTCGGGCGGTCCTGCGTGCACCCCGACCACCGTGACGGCACGGTCATCGGCCTCATTTGGGCGGGCATCGCCCGCTACATGGCGCGCAGCGGCCACGAGTGGCTCGCGGGCTGCTGCTCCCTCCCGCTCGCCGACGGCTGCGCGCTCGCCGCGACCGCCTGGGAGCGGGTGAGGGTCAGGCACCTGGCACCGGAGGAGTACCGCGTACGGCCCTTGCTGCCCTGGTCGCCGGACACCGTGCGCTCGGCCTCCTCGCCGTCGTCCCCGCCCGCACGCCGGGAACTGCCGCCGTTGCTGCGCGGCTATCTGCGCCTCGGCGCCTGGGTCTGCGGAGCGCCCGCGCACGACCCGGACTTCGGCGTCGCCGACCTCTACGTCCTGCTGTCGATGCGCCGGATCGATCCGCGCTATCTGCGGCACTTCCTCTCGCTGGTACCGGCGTGATCCGGGCCCCGCACCGGCCGACGCCTCGTCCGCCGGTGCCGGGACCTGCGCCCGTGGCCGCCGGGGGCTGGCTGCCCGGGGCGCCCTGCTCCCCGTCGGCCTGTATGCGGAGCGCGGGCGGCGCGGCGGGCGGGCCGCGCGCCGTGCTGCGGCTGGCCGCGGTCCTGGCGCTGACCCTCGCGGGGGCCGGGCTGATTCCGGTCCTCGCCCGGATCCCCGCCGGGCCGCGGGACCGGCTGATCCGGGGCTGGTGCCGGGGGGTGGTACGCGCCGCAGGCGTGCGCGTGCGCGTCACCGGCGCCGCCGCCCCGGCCGGCGGCCTGCTGCTCGTCGCGAACCACATCTCCTGGCTCGACATCCCGCTGCTCGCCGCCGTGCGTCCCGCCCGCATGCTGGCCAAGTCCGAGGTGCGGCGGTGGCCCCTGCTCGGCGGGCTCGCCGCGCGCGGCGGCACCCTGTTCATCGAACGCGACCGGCTGCGCGCGCTGCCGCGGACCGTCGACCGGATCGCGCAGGCCCTGCGCGAGGGCGCCGCGGTCGTCGCCTTCCCCGAGGGCAGCACCTGGTGCGGCCAAGCGCAGGGCCGGTTCCGGCGGGCCGTCTTCCAGGCCGCCCTCGACGCCGGTGCCCCCGTGCAGCCGGTCCGCCTCCGCTACCGGCTGGCCGGGGGAGCGGCCAGCACGCTGCCGGCCTTCGTCGGCGACGACACGCTGCTCGCGTCACTGTGGCGTGTGGTGTCGGCGCGCGGGCTGGTGGCGGAGGTGCGGGTGCGGACCCCGCTCGGGCCCGGCAGCGCCGCCGACCGGCGGGAGCTGGCCCTGGCAGCCCAACGGGCGGTCACGGGGAGGCCGGGCCCGGGGGGCGCCGGGACGCACCCGGGACCGGCCGCGCCGCACCACGGCCTGGACGGCCCGCGAGGGGGCCTACGGAGGGGTGGCGCGCCGTCCCTCCGTGGGACGGGCATCCCGGCGGAAGGGGTGCCGCCGGGCCGCGCGGCGGCCGGCTACGGCGTGCCCGGCCGGGCGCCGGACGGCCGGCCGGAGAGGACCGCGCCGAGATGACGCGCCGTGCGGCTCTCCCGCGCGGCCGCCACCTCCGCTGGAGGCCCCTCGGCGACGATCCGTCCGCCCGCGTCGCCGCCGCCCGGTCCGAGGTCGATCACCCAGTCCGCTCCCGCGACCACCGTCATGTCGTGCTCGACGACCACGACGGTGTGGCCCGCGTCGACGAGTCCGTGCAGCAGGCGCATCAGGACCTCGACGTCGGCCGGGTGCAGACCGGTCGTCGGCTCGTCGAGGACGTACAGCGTGCTGTCGCGCCGCACCCGCTGCAACTCGCTGGCCAGTTTGATGCGTTGGGCCTCGCCGCCGGACAGCTCCGTGGCGGGCTGGCCGAGCCGCAGATAGCCGAGGCCCACGTCGAGGAGGGTGGAGAGACTGCGGGCGACGGCCGGAGTGTCCGCGAAGAAGCCGGCGGCGGCCTCCACCGTCAGGTCGAGCACCTGCGCGATGCTGAGGCCGTGACGGGTCACCTCCAGCGTCTCGGGGTTGTAGCGTGCCCCGCCGCAGTCCGGGCACGGGGCGTACGTGCTCGGCAGGAAGAGCAGTTCGACGCTGACGAAACCCTCGCCCTGGCAGGTCTCGCAGCGCCCGCCCGCGACGTTGAAGGAGAACCGCCCGACGCCGTACCCGCGCCGCTTCGCCTCGTCGGTCCCGGCGAACACCTTGCGCACGACGTCGAACAGGCCCGTGTAGGTGGCCAGATTGGAGCGAGGTGTCCGCCCGATGGGTCGCTGGTCGACGGTGACGAGACGCTCCACACCGGGCACACCGTCCGTCAACTCGCCGATCAGCGTGGACTTTCCCGATCCGGAGACCCCGGTCACCGCCGTGAACACCCCGAGCGGGAACTCGGCGGTCACCCCGCGCAGGTTGTGCCGGTGCACCGGTCCGACCTTCACCCGCCGCCGTGCGGTCCGCACCTCCCGCGCCGGCGCGGGGGAGCGGCCGAAGAGGTGGCGGGCGGTCGCCGACTCCGCCACCTCGGCGAGCCGCGCCACCGGACCGCTGTGCAGCACCCGTCCGCCGTGCTCGCCCGCGCCCGGGCCGACCTCGACGAGCCAGTCCGCGCCGCGCACCACGTCGAGGTGGTGCTCCACCACGAACACCGAGTTGCCGGCGGCCTTCAGCCGCTCCAGAACGGTGAGCAGCGCCTCGGTGTCCGCCGGGTGCAGCCCGGCGGACGGCTCGTCCAGGACGTAGACGACCCCGAAGAGACCGGAGCGCAACTGGGTGGCCAGCCGCAGCCGTTGGAGCTCGCCGGCGGAGAGCGTGGGGGTCGCGCGGTCCAGGCTCAGATAGCCGAGGCCCAGCTCGACGACGGGGGCGATCCGCGAGGTCAGGTCCTCGGTGAGGACCCGCGCCGTCTCCCCGCGCGCCGTGAGCGCCCCGGCCAGCTCAGCCAGCGGGAGTGCGGCCAGTTCGGCGATCGTCCGGCCCCCGAACGTCACCGCGAGGGCCTCCGGCCGCAGTCGCCTGCCGTCGCAGACGGGACACGGCGCACTCTCCAGGAACCGCTCGGCCCGGGCGCGCAGCGTCGCGCTCCTGGAGTCCGAGAACGTCTTCATCACATAGCGCCGGGCGCTCATGTACGTGCCCTGGTAGGGGCGCTGGATGCGGTCCGCGTCGCGCACCGGGTGCACGGTGACGACCGGCTGCTCGTCCGTGAACAGGATCCATTCCCGTGCCTCGGGCGGCAGTTCGCGCCAGGGCCGGTCCACGTCGTACCCCAGCGCGTCGAGGACGTCGCGCAGGTTCTTGCCCTGCCAGGCCCCCGGCCACGCGGCGATCGCCCCCTCGCGGATCGACAGCGACGGGTCCGGGACCAGGGACTCCTCGGTCGTGCGGTGCACCCGGCCGAGCCCGTGGCACTCCGGGCAGGCGCCGGCCGCCGTGTTCGGGGAGAAGGCGTCCGAGTCCAGCCGCGCCGCACCGGCCGGATGGTCCCCCGCGCGGGAGAACAGCATCCGCAGGGAGTTGGAGAGGGTGGTGACGGTGCCGACCGACGAGCGCGAGCCGGGCGACGAGCGCCGCTGCTGCAGGGACACCGCCGGCGGCAGACCGGTGATCTCCCCGACCTTGGGCGCCCCGATCTGGTGGATCAGCCGACGCGCGTAGGGGGCCACCGACTCGAAGTAGCGCCGCTGCGCCTCCGCGTAGATCGTCCCGAAGGCGAGCGAGGACTTGCCGGACCCGGAGACCCCCGTGAACACCACCAGCGCGTCCCGCGGGATGTCGACGTCGACGCCTCGGAGGTTGTGCTCACGGGCACCGCGCACGCGGACGTAGGGGTCATGGGGGCTGTGCATGGGCCGGGCTCCCGGGGGCGGGGGACAAAACCCCACGATTCTAGGCCGCGCTGAGACCCGCGACCCGCGCCAGCCTCCGATGGGAGTCCAGCAGCGCCCCGCGGTCGTACGTGCTGGTCGTGACGAGCACCTCCTGCGCGCCGGTCTCCTTGACCAGCGTCTCCAATGCGTGCGCGACCTGGTCCTCGGTGCCGGCGATGTGACCGGCGAGCCCGGACTCGTAGAACCCGCGCTCCCGCGCGGTCATCGTGAGCGCCTCCACCCGCTCGGCGGGCGGGAGCGCCGGGAACGTACCGTGGGTGCGCGCGTACGCCATTGACCAGGCCTCGGGCACGAGGAGGCGGTGGGCGTCCTCCGGGCTGCCCGCCACCGCGACCGTGCCGGACACCACGACGTACGGCTCCCTCGCCCAGAAGGACGGGCGGAACGTCTCGCGGTAGTGGTCGATGCCCCGTTGCATCCGGTCGCGGTTCCTGATGTCGCCGATGACCAGGGGCAGTCCGGCGCGTGCCGCGACCGTGGCGCCCTCGCCGAGCGCCAGGACGAAGGGCGGCACCGCCAGGCCCTCCGCCGGGCGCGCGTGCACCCCGGTGGGGGACGTGCCCCGGAACCACCCCAGCAGTTCGTCCAGTTGGGCCGCGAAGTCCTCGGCGTCCTCCTTGTCCCGGCCGAGCGCCCTGCGTACGCCGTCCGTGAAGCCGACGGAGCGTCCGAGTCCCATGTCGATCCGGCCGGGGAAGAGCGCCTCCAGGACGCCGAACTGCTCCGCGACCACCAGGGGCCGGTGATTCGGCAGCATGACGCCGCCGGTGCCCACCCGGATCCGGCGGGTGGCCGCCGCGACCGCCGCGGCCAGCACCGTCGGGGCCGATCCGGCGACCCCGGGCACGCCGTGGTGCTCCGCGACCCAGATCCGGTGGTATCCGAGCCCCTCCAGCTCGCGTGCCAGCTCCACGGTGTCCCGCAGCGCCTCGGCCCCGTCGTGGCCCTCCCGGGTGCGGGAACGGTCGAGTACGGAGAAACGTGTGGCGTCCACGCGGGGTCCCTTCGCCCGATGCGCCGGCCGTGCGGCCGGCCGCGCCGCTGTCGGTCCCCCGCTACAACACCGCCGGGGCCCCGCGACTTCCGGGAACCGGCCGCCCGGATGAGCACGGACGCCCGTTCCGGCGTACTTGAGGGGAGGACATCGGCCCACGCCGCCCGCCATGCCGGAGGTACCCCGCACGTGACGACCATCAAGGAAGCGCCGGCACCCGTCGCCCGGCGCGACCCGGACGACCCTCAGGGCTGGCAGTTCAGCTCCCCCCTCGTGCTCACGATGGTGCTGCTCCTGGTGGTCGCCTTCCAGGGGCCGGTCCGCCGGGCCCTGTCCGTACCGGTGATGCAGAGCTGGATGACGGTCTTCGTCGCGGTCGTCGTCCAGGCGCTGCCCTTCCTCGTCCTCGGCGTCCTGCTGTCGGCGGTCATCGCCGTGTTCGTCCCGCCGACCTTCTTCGCCCGGGCGCTGCCCGCGCGGCCGGCCCTGGCGGTGCCGGTCGCCGGGATGGCGGGCGCCGTGCTGCCGGGGTGCGAGTGCGCGTCCGTACCGGTGGCCGGGGCGCTGGTGCGCCGCGGGGTCACCCCCGCGGCGGCGCTGGCGTTCCTGCTGTCCGCCCCGGCGATCAACCCGATCGTCCTGACGGCGACCGCCGTCGCGTTTCCGCGCGAGCCGCGGATGGTCCTGGCGCGGTTCGCGGCGAGCCTGCTCGTGGCCTGTGCGATGGGCTGGCTGTGGCAGCGGCTGGGCCGCGCCGACTGGCTCCGCCCGCCCGCCCGTCCGTCGTTCGCGGGCCGGGGCAGGGGGGCGGCCTTCTGGGGGTCCGTACGTCACGACGTCGTGCACGCCGGCGGCTTCCTGGTCGTGGGAGCGATGGCCGCGGCGACCCTGAAGGCGGTCGTGCCGGCCGGCTGGCTGCGCGCGGCGGCGGACAACCCGGTGGTGGCGGTCCTCGCCCTGGCGGTGCTCGCCGTGCTGTTGTCGATCTGCTCGGAGGCCGACGCGTTCGTGGTGGCGTCGCTGTCCCAGTTCTCGCTCACCGCCCGGCTGGCGTTCCTCGTCGTCGGACCGATGATCGACCTGAAGCTGTTCGCCATGCAGACCGCCACCTTCGGCCGCGGGTTCGCGCTGCGCTTCGCCCCGGCGACCTTCGCGCTGGCGGTCCTCATGTCGGTCCTGGTCGGGGCGGTGCTGCTGTGAACCGGCAGGCACAGGCGGCCGTGCTCCTCCTCACCGGCGCGGCGGTGCTGCACGCCGCCTTCACCGACCTCTATCTGCGCTACGTCAAGGCGGGGCTGCGTCCGCTGCTGATCGCGGCCGGGATCGTCCTGATCGCCACCGCCGTCGCCACCGTCCGGTACGAACTGCGGCGACCGCCGGTGCCCGGGGCGACGAGCGGGCACGGCGCGGGCGACGACGGCGATCCCGGGGAGGAAGGCGCGGACGAGCCCGGGGAGGAGGACCGGCACGGGCACCGGGAGGACGACGGGCACGGGCACCGGGAGCCGCGGATCGCCTGGCTGCTCGTGCTGCCGCTGCTCGCGCTCATCCTGGTCGCCCCGCCCGCCCTCGGTTCCTACAGCGCCATGCACACCGGGACCGCGCTGCAGCCGCCCTTCGGCTATCCCGGCCTTCCCGCGGGGGACCCCCTCCGGATGAGCCTCGTCGACTACGCCGGCCGTGCGGCCTACGACCACGGGCGCTCCCTCGGTGGACGCCGGGTCGAGATCACCGGATTCGTGGCCCTCGACCGCGGCGGGACGCCGTACCTGGTCCGGATGGCACTCAACTGCTGTGCCGCCGACGCACAGCCCGTCAAGGTCGGACTGACGGGCCGGATCCCGCCGGTGCTCCAGCCCGACACCTGGCTGGACGTCGTCGGCACCTACACCGGCCGACGGGGGAAGGACCCCGTCAACGGGGGAGTGATCCCGTTCATCGACGTCCGCCGGGCCACCCCCGTGCCGGCGCCGCGCGACCCGTACGACGAGAGCTGGAACAGCTGACCCGCGGCGTTCACGGCCGGTCCTTCTAAGGTGGTCGGCGTGACGAAGAGCAGCAGACCACTCGCCGTGTTCGACCTCGACGGCACCCTCGCCGACACCGCGCACCGGCAGCGCTTCCTGGAGCGCAGCCCACGGGACTGGGACGCGTTCTTCGCGGCCGCCCCCGACGACCCGCCGCTGGCCGAGGGCGTGGAGCTGGCCCGCCGGAGTGCCGAGGAGTGCGAGATCGTCTACCTCACCGGACGGCCCGAGCGGTGCCGCCGCGACACCGTCGCCTGGCTCACCGCCCAGGGTCTGCCCGAGGGGACGCTCCGGATGCGGCGCAACGACGATCGCAGGCCGGCCCGCCGCACCAAGCTGGAGATCCTCCGCCGGCTCGCCCGCGACCGGGAGATCCGGGTGCTGGTGGACGACGACGCGCTCGTCTGCGAGGACGCGGAGCGGGCCGGCTTCACGGTCGTACGGGCCCGCTGGGCGGCCACGTCCGCCGCCCTGAAGGAGGCGCAGGAACGGGAGGGGCGGACCTGAGCGGACCGTCTCCTCCCGTACGGGGCCGTCGCGGCGGCGTGCGGACCCGGGTCAGTCGCCGTCCTCCAGGCGGAAGCCGACCTTGAGGCCTACCTGGTAATGCTCGATCTGGCCGTTCTCGATCTGGCCCCTGACCTGCGTGACCTCGAACCAGTCGAGGTTGCGCAGGGTCTGCGAGGCCCGGGCGATCCCGTTGCGGACGGCCTGGTCGACGCCCTCCGTCGAGGTGCCGACGATCTCGGTGACCCGATAGGTGTGGTTGGACATGCGGGTGCTCCTCTCCGCCGTGGCGCCTGTGCCACGCGTCACTCCACGGTGCCCCAGAGAGCGGCCGTCCGCGAGATGTCGGGCACCCCGTGGGCGAAGTCGCCCGCCGTCCCGCGCCCGTCCGGCTCCGGGTCCGCACCGGCGCGGGGCGGCCCCAGCGACAGCCGCGAGACGATGCGGTAGCGGTCGCCCCGGTAGAGGGAGTGGACGTACTCCACCGGGCGGTCGGCGGTGTCCGTGGTCAGGCGTTCGATCAGCAGCGCGGGGGAGAGGACGGGTACGCCGAGGATCCTCGCCTCGGCCTCGCTGACGACGGTCGGCTCGATCGACTGGGTCGCCTCGTGGACGCGGACCCCGTGGTGTTCGCGCAGGTGGTCGTAGAGGTCGCCGGTTTCCAGCTCGGCCGGGGTCAGCGCGGGCACCAGGTCGGCGGGCAGGTGCAGGTGCTCGATCGCCATGGGGGCGCCGTCGACCAGGCGCCGGCGTGCGATGTAGAGGATCTCGGCGGCCGGTGACATCCGCAGCTTCCGCCCGACCCGGGCCCCGGCCGGAATCCTCGTCAGTTCGAGGATCTGGCTGGACCAGGTCCCGGCGGCGAGCGGGACGCCGGCCGACCGGTGTCCGGCGACGATCTCCTGGGTGATCTTGTCGGGTGCGACGAACATCCCCCGGCCGTGCTCGCGCACCAGCAGTCCGGTGGCGACGAGTTCGTCCACCGCCGCACGCAACGTGGGCCGGGAGACGCCGAGTCGGGCGCAGAGCGTGCGCTCGGAGGGGATGGCGGCCCCGGGGCCGCGCTCCTCGACCAGGCCGAGCAGGACGTCGCGTACACGTTCCCGCTTCAGCATTCCGTCCATGCGCCCGACCCTCCGTCGCCGTCCACAGCTGGTCAGGCCGATCGTAACCAGTGGGTTGACCACTTGACGAGCGGATCCCTCAACTCCCGTGACTGCGTGGGCCCTTGACGGTCCCATTGGTCTATGCCACCTTCGACCTCGCCTAAGTGGTCAGCTGACCAATTGGTAAAGCCGCGGCTTCCGGAACTCCGAAAGGAGATTCATCCATGAACCGACAAGGCACCAGACTGCGCATCGCCGTCGGCGTCGCAGCGGCGGGACTGGCGCTCGCCGGGCTGACCGCGCTTCCCGCGAACGCGGCAGGCGACGCGGTGAGCGTGCAGTACCGCACGAGCGCGACCGGCGCGAGCGCCGACCAGAGCGAACCCTGGCTGAAGGTCACCAACACCTCGAACGCGTCGGTGCCGCTGAGCGAGGTCAGGCTCCGCTACTACTTCAAGGCCGACAGCCCGAGCACCACGTACCGCTTCGCGTGCTCCTGGGCCGTGAAGGGCTGCTCGAACATCACCGGCACCTTCGGCACCCTCGCCAGTCCCACGGCCACCGCGGACCGCTACCTGGAGATCGGCTTCACCTCCGGCGCCGGTTCGCTCGCCCCGGGCGCCGACACCGGGGACATGCAACTGCGCTTCCACCGCTCCGACTGGCAGACCCTGAAGCAGAGCGACGACTACTCGTTCGGCGCCACGCAGACCTCGTACGTCGGCTGGGACAAGGTGACCGCGACGCGGGCCGGCGCCCTCGTCTGGGGCACCGCACCCGCCGGCAACGACCCCGATCCCGACCCGACGGACCCCACCGAACCGCCCCCGAACGGGGCGGCGCTCTTCGACGACTTCACCTACACCGGTCACACCGACCCGAAGATCTCCCAGCACGGCTGGAACGTGCGCTCCAACTCGGGCGGCCCCGGCGTGCCCG
Source organism: Streptomyces sp. NPDC026417 (assembly GCF_055567695.1). Classification (NCBI taxonomy): domain Bacteria; kingdom Bacillati; phylum Actinomycetota; class Actinomycetes; order Kitasatosporales; family Streptomycetaceae; genus Streptomyces; species Streptomyces sp. NPDC026417. Next base: position 40,843 of record NZ_JBVHPY010000026.1, on the reverse strand, counting down.
GAGCCACCTGGGCCCCCGAGAACGTCACCTTCGTGAACTCGGGCGGCAACTCCGTGATGAACCTGGAGACGTCGACCGCGGGGACCGGCGCGTCGACGAAGCAGACCGAAGTGCTCACCAAGGCCGTGAAGTTCAAGAACGGGACGTACGCGGCGCGTGTCAGATTCTCCGACGCGCCCCGGTCCGGCCCCGACGGCGACCACCTCGTGCAGACGTTCTTCACCATCAACGACCTCACCGCCCCGATGGCCGACGACTACGCGGAGTACGACTTCGAGTACCTCCCCAACGGCGGCTGGGGCGAGCCGTCGAACATCCTCTACACGACGTCCTGGGAGACCTACCGCCCCGATCCCTGGGAGGCGGTCAACCAGCACAGCGAGGCACGGCAGAGCTACGCGGGCTGGCACGACCTGGTGCTGACCATCGACGGCAGCAGCATCACGTACTACGTCGACGGGCAGGTCTTCGGCACCCACGGTGCCGCCTACCTGCCGGAGCGGCCCATGTCGATCAACTTCAACCAGTGGCTGATCGATCTCGCGGGCCAGACCGGCACCACGCCGCGCGCCTACGACGAGCAGGTGGACTACGTCCTGCACGTCAAGGACCAGGTCCTCACTCCGGCGCAGGTGGCGGCGAAGGTCGCCGCGTACCGGAGTGCAGGGACCGCCTTCCAGGACACCGTTCCGGGCAGCTGACCCGAGGCGGCACCGGTGCGCTCGGCGACCGGTGCCGCCGGCCTCCGGTGGCCGGATCCGGTCTTGACGGTTCTATTGGTCCATACCAAAATCCAGCACACCCGTGCGAGCGAAGCGCTCGTCCCCCCATGTCGGGCTCCCTTCCCCTGTCCGCAAGACAGAACAGGACCCCCTCGTGAGACGTCGCCCCGCTGTCGCACTCCTCGCCTCCACCCTCGCTGCCGCCTTCCTGCTCACCTCGTGCGGAACCCTGCCGGAGGGCGGGAGCGAACGGCGGACCGTCACGGTGTGGCTGATGAAGGACAGTGCCTCCAAGGAGTTCCTCGCCCGGTTCACCGAGGACTTCGAGCGCAGACACGGCGACATCGAGCTCGACATCCGCATCCAGGAGTGGACCGGGATCGGCGACAAGGTGCAGACCGCGCTCAAGAAGCGGGCGCGGAACGCCCCCGATGTGATCGAGGTCGGCAACACCCAGGTCGCGCAGTACGTCGCCGGGGACGGGCTGCTCGACCTGACGCTGGAGTCCATGCGCGACTGGGGCATGGACGACTGGCTGCCGGGCCTCGCCGAACCGGGCAGGCACATATCCCGCCAGTACGGCATCCCGTGGTACGCCGCGAACCGGGTCGTGATCTACCGCAAGGACCTCTTCGCCCGGGCCGGCATCAAGAAGCCGCCGAAGACGCGGGACGAGTGGCTGGAGGACACCCGCAGGCTCAACTCCGGCGGCACGCAGGGCATCTATCTGGCCGGGCAGGACTGGTACACCCTCGCCGGATTCGTCTGGGACGAGGGCGGCGACCTGGCCGAGGAGTCCGACGGGACCTGGCGCGGCTCGCTGCAGACGCCCGCCGCACTGCGCGGCATGGACTTCTACAAGCGTCTGCAGTCGCTCGGCGACGGCCCGGTGGACGCGGACGAGGAACACCCGCCGCAGTCCGGGGTGTTCGCCAAGGAGCGGATCGCACAGATCGTGGCCGTGCCCGGCCTGGCCCAGGCCGTGGTGCGGGCGAATCCCGAACTCGACGGCAAACTCGGCTACTTCCCGGTCCCCGGCCCGACGGCGGCCCGGGCCGGGTCCGTCTTCACGGGCGGCTCCGACCTCGTGGTGCCCAAGTACACCGACGACCGGCGCGGCGCCACCGCCGTCATCGCCGCGCTGGCCGGCGCCAAGTGGCAGACGGAGCTGGCCCGCGCGATGGACTACGTGCCCAACAAGACCACACTCGCCGGCGCGGTCGCGGGCGAGGAGGGAGTCGCGGCCATGGCGGCGGGCGCCGCGCAGGGCCGGGCGACCCCTCCCTCGCCCGAGTGGGCGGCCGTCGAGGCGGACAACCCGATCAAGGACTACATGACCAAGGTCCTCACCGGCTCCGACCCCGGGACCGAGGCCGCCCGCGCCTCGCGCCGGATCACCAGGACCCTGGCCGCCGGAGAGGAGTGATCCCCCCCCCGCGGCGGTGCGGGATCCGCTCGGGACCGTGGGGGAATCCGCCGCGGGGCCGGGGCGATCCGGTCCCGCGGCGGCGCCCTCAGCGCGCGACGCTCAGGGAGAGCGCGAACCGCCCCTGCTCGTCCGTCCACCAGTGGGTCAGCTCCAGCCCGGCCGCGGCGAGATCCCCGCGCACCTTCTCCTGCCGGAACTTCGCGGAGACCTCGGTGCGCAGTTCCTCCCCGTCCGCGAAGTCGACGGCGAGGCCGAGCGAGGGGATCTTCACGGTCTGCGCCGTCCGGGAGCGCAGCCGCATCTCGATCCACTCGTTCGCGGCGTCCCAGAGCGCGACGTGCTCGAAGGCGTCGAGGTCGAAGTCCGCGCCGAGCTCACGGTTGACGACGGACAGCACGTTCTTGTTGAACGCGGCCGTCACGCCCGCCGCGTCGTCGTACGCGGCCACCAGCACCGACGGGTCCTTGACCAGGTCGGTGCCCAGCAGCAGCGCGTCGCCCGGCGCCAGCAGGGAGCGCACGGACGACAGGAACGACGCGCGCTCGTCGGGCAGCAGATTGCCGATCGTGCCGCCGAGGAACACGACGAGACGCGGCCCCGGTGTGTCCGGCAGCGTGAGGCCCCCGGTGAAGTCGGCGATGAGCGCGTGCACGTCGAGATCCGGATGCTCGGCGACCAGCGCCTGTCCGGCCTGGGTGAGGGCGCTCTCGCTCACGTCGACCGGCACGTACGTGTGGAGTCCGGACAGCGCGTCGAGCAGGTGCCGGGTCTTCTCCGAGGAGCCGGACCCCAGCTCCACGACCGTACGGGCACCGGTCGCCGCGGCGATCTCCCCGGCCCGGGCGCTCAGGATCTCGCGCTCGGCCCGCGTCGGGTAGTACTCGGGCAGTTCGGTGATCTTCTCGAAGAGTTCGCTGCCGTGCGCGTCGTAGAACCACTTCGGAGGCAGTGTCCTCGGGGTGCGGGTGAGGCCGTGCAGGACGTCGGCGCGCAGCGCCGCCTCCGTGGCGTCCTCGGGAAGGGTGCGGGTGAGAAGGAACGGGCTCACGTGCGGGGCTCCTTGAGTGGGGCGGGTGCCATGTGTCCTTGCGGCGCGCTCTGTTCCTGCGGGTCCTTGAGGGGGGTGAGCAGCACGTCGGTGCGGCTCGCCGCCAGCAGCGTGCGGTCCGGCACCTCCTGCCAGTGCGGATCGTCGTCGTACGGCTCGGACGCCACGACGGTGCGGCGGCCCGGTTCGGCGAGATACCAGAGGGTGTCGCCCCAGGCCGTCGCGGTGATCGTCTCGCCGTTGGTGAGCAGCAGGTTGAGCCGTGATCCGGGGGCCGCCGCCGCGACCTCCAGTACGGTGTCGGACAGGGCCTGGCTCTCGTCGTCGCCGCCGGTCAGCCGGTTGAGCACCAGCGCCCAGACCAGCGCCGAGTCGCAGCGCGCCTCCATCGACAGCAGGGCGGCGGCCGGCAGGGTCGTCGCGAGGCGGGCCAGGGAGTGCGGCCATCCGGCGACGGCCCCGTTGTGGCTGAACAGCCAGCGTCCGGCGGCGAACGGCGCCGCAGCGGCCTCCCCGTCGGCGCCCGCCACGGTCGCGTCGCGGACGGCCGCGAGCACGGCCTCCGAGCGCACCACCCGGGCGAGGTCCGTGAAGGACTGGTCGCCCCAGATGGGACCGGGACGGCGGTAACGGGCGGGCACGGGGTCCCCGTCGGCGTACCAGCCCACGCCGAAACCGTCGGCGTTGACCGTCCCGTGACGCTGCCTGCGCGGGGCCCAGGACTGGCGGTACAGACCGTGCGGCGGTGCCACGAGAAGCGCGCCCAGCGGCTCCGACGGTCCCAGGTAGGCGACATGACGGCACATCAGGCGGCCCCGTCGCGGGCGGTGCGGAACCCGGAGAAGATCTGCCGCCGGATCGGGTAGTCCCAGTTGCGGAACGTGCCCCGGCAGGCCACCGGGTCCACGGCGAACGAACCGCCCCGCAGCACCTTGTGGTCCGGCCCGAAGAAGACCTCCGAGTACTCCTTGTACGGGAACGGGCTGAACCCGGGGTACGGCAGGAAGTCGCTCGCCGTCCACTCCCACACATCGCCGATCAGCTGGCGCACGCCGAGCGGGGACGCACCCGCCGGATAGCTGCCGGCCGGTGCCGGGCGCAGATGGCGCTGGCCCAGATTGGCGTGTTCGGGCGTCGGGTCGGCGTCGCCCCACGGATAGCGGGTGGAGCGGCCCGACGCCGGATCGTGGCGGGCCGCCTTCTCCCACTCGGCCTCCGTGGGCAGCCGCCGCCCCGCCCAGCGGGCGTACGCGTCGGCCTCGTACCAGCACACGTGCAGCACCGGCTCGTCGGGCGGGACGGCCTCCGTGACGCCGAACCGCCGCCGCAGCCACTGCCCGGCCTCCCGGCGCCAGTACAGCGGGGCCTCGATGGAGTGCTTGCGGATGTGGTCCCAGCCCTCGGCCGTCCACCAGCGGGGGTCGCCGTAGCCGCCGTCCTCGATGAAAGCCTGGTAGGCGGCGTTGGTGACGGGCGTGGTGTCGATGTGGAACGCGGCCGTCTCACGCCGGTGCGCCGGGCGTTCGTTGTCCAGCGACCAGGGTTCGGCGGACGTGCCCATCGTGAACGGGCCCGCGGGGACCAGGACTTCGGCCGGGCCGGTGAACGGCGGCGCCGGTGCGGGGTCGGGCGCGGTGAGCACCGCGGGGCCCCGGCGCAGCTGATGGGTGATCAGCATCGTCTCGTCGTGCTGCTGTTCGTGCTGGGCGATCATGCCGAACGCGAAACCGGCCTCCGTCAGACGCGTGCCCCGGAAGGTGCTGCTCTCCAGCACGTCGAGCGCCCGCCCGCGCACGTCGGCGGCGTACCGGCGGGCCTCCTCCGGGGGAAGCAGCGGCAGCGAGGGCCGCTCGGCGCGCGGGTGCTCGAAGGCGTCGTACAGCCCGTCGATCTCGGGCCGCATCGGCTCCCGTCCCGCGACCGCGCGCAGCAGCCACAGCTCCTCCTGGTTGCCGATGTGGGCCAGGTCCCACACCAGCGGGGACATCAGCGGCGAGTGCTGCGCCGTGAGGTCCGGCTCCTCCACGCAGGAGGTCAGCAGCGCGGTGCGGTCACGGGCCGTCACCAGCGCGTCCAGGGCGCGCTCCCTGAGCGACTCCGGGTCCGTGAGGGATTCGGGGGCGGTCATGTGCGGATGTCCTTCCCGTGGAACTGGCTCAGCAGATCGTCGGCGGGGCAGCGCCCCCGGGCCACGTAGCGCTCGGTGAACTCCGCCACCGCCTGCTGTACCTCGCGGGTGGCGCCCAGGCGCGGCAGTGCCTCGGCCGCCGCCGCGAAGCAGACGACGGCCGCCTCGTGCAGCTCGGGGTCCGTGAGCCCGCCACGCGCCGCCTCAGCCCACAGCGGATTGCACGGAGCGGGCCGCGACCCCGCGCGCTCCGCCAGCGGCTTCACGGTCCGGTACGCCGTCTCGGCGGCCTCCGCGTCGTCGAACAGCGCGGCCGTGACGGCGAGCGGCACGATCCATCCGTCGTCACCCGGCTGGGCGTCGATCATGCGCAGCTCCAGGTGCCCGCGCGGGCGCACCGGCGGGAACAGGGTGGTCAGGTGGTAGTCCAGGTCCGTCCGGTCCGGCGGGGTGCCGGAGCGGATCCACTCACGGAGGCTGAGACCCTCCGGCGTCGGCCACGGGCCGCCGGAGCGCCGTACGCACATCACGGGTGCGTCCAGGACGTGCCGGGCCCAGGCGGCGCGCGGGTCCCCGCCCAGGGCGGGGGCGCTGGACCGGCCCGGGTCCATCGCCGCCCACAGGGACTGGCGCGTGGAGCGCTGCCCGGTGGGGCGGCCGACCGCCAGCGGCGAGTTCGCGAACGCCGCCACGAGGATCGCGCCCAGCTGGTGCGCAAGCCACCAGCGCCGCCCGTGCCCGAGCGGCCCCGGCTCCTCGTGCCCGGCGTCCAGGCACACCTGGACGGAGGCGGAGGAGCACATCATGGCGCGCCCCTCGGGACCCGTGCGGTCGAGGCAGCGCTCCATGGCGTCGTAGCGCGGCTCGTGGAGGAAGCGCCTCGGGGGGTTCCAGGGGTCCTGGCCGTAGCCGCTGAGGCCCAGATCCGCCTCGCGCAGCACCGCGCGTACGGCGGCGAGGTCGGCGGAGACGGACTCGATGCACTCCATCAGGGAGGCGGCGGGGAGGGAGCTGAGCTCCAGCTGGCCACCCGGTTCGACGGTGAGCGCCGAACGGAGCGGCAGGGGCCGCAGTGCGGCGTAGGCCGCTTCGAGTCGTGCGGGTGTTGCCGGGAGCTGCGGCCGGCGCAGCTCGTGGACGAGCCATTCCACTTCGACGCCGAGGAGGCGAGGTGGTCCGGTCTTGAAGCAGATGCCTCGGACCAGCGCCTCCACCTCGGCTTCGGTGACCACGGAGCGGTGCTCCGTACAGTCACTCACCGAATCGGACATGTCGGGATCCTCCTGAGATTCCATCATGCCGCCGGTCCGGCTTCCGATGGGCCGGACCGGCATCGCTCGTACCACCCAAGACCACCCGGGCGGGTTCGCACAAGAGTGCAGATCCCCGCATTCGGGACGGGAGGGCAGCGTCCGAGCGCCCGGAAAACTCTGTTGCGTCGCACGACCAGCATCGCTCACGATGCGTTCATGAGCACGACGGGGGAGATCGCGCGGGGCGCTTTCGTGGCGCGTACGGGGGTCGCGCAGTGAGCGCGCGGTTGCGCGGGGTCGCGCATCAGACGGAGGAGATCGTCGCGGCGGGCTGGTACCGCGCGTCCGACGGACGCACGGTGTCGATCGCCGCGGCGGTCGAGGCCGCCCGGGAGGGCACCCGCCTGTACGGGCCCGGCCCGGTGCAGACACCGTCGGTCGTGCCGGCCGACACGGTGCTCGAGGTCACCGGGGAGAGCAGCCTGGAGGCGGCGCGGCGTCTGGCGGGCCCCGTCGCGGTGCTGAACTTCGCCTCGGCCCGCAATCCCGGGGGCGGCTATCTGAACGGCGCGCAGGCGCAGGAGGAAGCCCTCTGCCGGGCCTCCGCGCTGTACACGTGCGTCCTGCGGGCCCGCGCGTTCTACGACCACCACCGCGCCCACCGCGATCCGTTCTACACGGACCGGGTCATCCACTCACCCGGCGTGCCCGTCTTCCGCGACGATGGCGGCCGCCTGCTGGACGAGCCGTTCGAGGCCGGGTTCCTCACCGCGGCGGCGCCGAACGCGGGAGTCGTGCTGCGGACGGCACCGGAGCGCGCCACCGGGCTGCCGACCGCCCTCGCCGTCCGGGCCGAGCGCGTGCTGGAGACGGCTGTGGCGCACGGATACCGCCGACTGGTGCTGGGCGCCTGGGGCTGCGGAGTCTTCCGGAACGATCCGGCGCAGGTGGCGGCCGCGTTCCGGGGCCTGTTGACCGGCGGGGGCCGGTTCGCCGGGGCGTTCGAGCACGTCGTCTTCGGTGTGCTGGACCGGACCCGGGGCTCCGTGACCCGGCGGGCGTTCGAAGAGGCGTTCGCCCTCGCGGACGGTGTCCGGCAGCCGTGACGGGAGTGCCCCGACTCCACCGGGTCCGAGTTCGTCCTGAACCGTAGCTGTCCCACAGCAGCTGCGCGCGGGCGTGCTCCCCATGCCGTACGGGGCCGAGCCGAGCGTCGGCCGTACCGCTCCCGCCGTCTTGACGGGGCGTGCCTCCGGCGCCGAACGGCCGGAGCGGTGCCGCGGCGGTGGCGGTGCGGCCCGGGGCCGGGCGGAGGGGGCCGGTGTGCCCCGGTCCGGCGGAGGGGGCGGCGCCGGCCGGAGCGGTCGCGGCTGTGACCGGTGCGCCCCCGGCGCCGTGGGGAGTGCGTTCAGTGCCAGCCGTAGCGTTCCCGCAGCCGGTGCACCACCAGGTTGAACCGCATCCGGTCCAGCGCGCACGCCTCCCGGCGCATCCCTTCCTCGTGCAGGCGCAGAACACGCTCCACGGCCACCCACGAGTCGCGCCCGGTCCGGTCCCAGGGTCCGCTGCCGATCGGCACCCAGGCGCGGTCGCCGTCGTGTCGTTTGCTGGAGAGCTGGACGGCGAGGAACGTGCCCGTCGCCTCCCGGGCGACCACGAGCACCGGGCGGTCCTTGCCCCGGCCGTCGTTCTCCTCGTAGGGCACCCAGGTCCACACGATCTCGCCGGGATCGGGGTCCCCGTCGTGCGCGGGCGAGTACTCGGTCCGGACCCGGCCCACCTCGCGGGGCTCGGCCTCGGTGGTCGCCGACGGCCCGTAGCGGCCGGGGACTTCGTCGATGTTGGCAGTCACAGGGAGCACGGTAGAGGCCGCCCGTCCCCGCTCGCCGTCCGGGTCCGGACGGCACGGCCGCGGCCCCTCCCCGGGAGAGGGCGCGGCCGTGGGGGGGGGGGGGGGGGGGGCGGCTAGCGAGCGGGTTGTTCCCCTTCCCTCTTCCTCCCTA